>JBIIUP010000077.1:0-12666 GCA_044339885.1 Pirellulales bacterium
CCTCGACGTCATCGGGCGGGCGAGCCGCATCTTCGACGGCATCGTCGTCGGCGTCGGCATCAACCCCGACAAACAGCCGCTCTTCTCCCTGGAGGACCGGGTGCGGCTGGTGCGGGAGAGCGTGCGGGCACTGGACAACGTGCGGGTCGAGCTGTTCAGCGGACTGTCGGTGGCGTTCGTGCGGGCCCAGGGGGCCAGCGTGCTCCTGCGGGGCGTGCGGTCGCTGACCGACATCGAGGCGGAGTTCACCATGACGCTCGCCAACCGCAAGCTCGACCCGGGCGTCGAGACGGTGTTCCTCATGGCCGACGTCGACTACTCCCACATCTCGTCGTCGCTGCTGAAGCAGATCACGCCGCTGGCCGACGACGCGGCGCTCCTCCGCTTCGTGCCCCCCTGCGTCGTCGACGCGCTGCGCGAGAAGTTCGCCGGCTAGACCGCGGTCTGCACCACGCCGAGGACGAATCCGCTCGACGCCCGGCATGCCCCGGCCCGCGTCAGACGGCTCTCACATGAATTTTGCGCGTACGAGAGCCCAAGCCATCGATCGAGCGAGGGGTTGCCCGTGCCGGCGAGCCGGCGTTGCTGGCCGAGCGCAACCAGGATGGTGAAGCGAGGGCAGCACCGAGTGAGCGCAGGCCGGGACGGCCGCAGCGAACGTCCGGGCGAGACGGCACGGGCACCCCCGGCCCCCACGACGCCTGCGGATCGTGAGGATTACTCAAAGCCGGATCCGCTCGGGCGCCATCGGGCTTGTCCCGGCTGGCGTCAGTTGGCGCTCACCCGAGGCTCGCCCCCCTCGAAGTGCTGCCGGAGGTAGCGGGCCCGCTCGATGTTGCGGTCGCGGGTGTCGAGCTCCACGCCCCGCAGCTTCTGGAGGTGGGCCGGCTGCGTCCGCACCAGGAGCACGTTGATGTCGGAGATCTTCACGTCGCCGATGAGCCCCAGGAGAACTCCCATCCGCACCCGCGACAGTAGCTGCATCGTCTCCTCGGCGCTGATCGTCTGGGCCGTCCGCAGGATGCCGTAGGCCCGGCTCACCTGGTCGTGCACGTTCTGCTGGGTCTCGCGGACCAGGAACTCGCGGGCCCGCCGCTCGTAGTCGATGAGCACCGGCACCACGTCCCCGACCTGCTCGAGCAGCTCCTCCTCGGTCTTGCCGAGCGTCGTCTGGTTCGAGATCTGGTAGAAGTCGCCCATCGCCTGCGAGCCCTCGCCGTAGAGCCCGCGGACGGCGAGCGAGATCTTGTGCAGGCTGCGGAAGACCTTGTCGATCTGCCGGGTGATCACCAGGGCCGGCAGGTGGAGCATCACGCTGACGCGGATGCCGGTGCCGACGTTCGTCGGGCAGGCGGTGAGATAGCCCCACCGCGGATGGAAGGCGTAGGGGACGACCTTCTCGATCTGGTCGTCGACCGCCCGGATCTGGTCCCACACGCCGCGGAGGTCCAGGCCGCTGTGCATGCACTGGATCCGGAGGTGGTCCTCCTCGTTGATCATCAGGCTCACCTGCTCGCGGCCGTCGATGGCGACGCTGCGGGCTCCCTGCGACTCGGCCAGTTCGCGGCTGATCAGCTGCCGCTCGACCAGGAACTGCCGGTCGATCTCCTCGAGGCGGCCCACGTCGATGTATTCCAGGCCGCCGCCCACCGGCGCCCGGGCGATCCGCTCCCGCAGGAACCGCTCGACGTCGGCGCGATCCTGCTCCGAGGCCCGGCTCACGAACGGGAACTGGGCGACGTTGCGGGCCAGCCGCACGCGGCTGCTCATCACGATGTCGGAGTCGGGCCCCGTGCCGCGGAGCCACTCGCCGACCGTGTTGGTGAGACTCTCCAGATTCATGGCTTCGAAAACCCTCTGCCTCGCCGTCGTCCTCGACCGGTCACGCGCCGGACTGCCCGAGCCAGCGGTCCTCGATGGCGCGGATCGCATCCCGTTCCTCCCGCGCCTTCTCGTAGTCCTCGCGGGCGATCGAATCCTTCATGCTCTGCCGCAGGCCGATCACGCCGGTGAGTTCGTCGGTGCCCTCGGGCAGGCCGCCGGCGGCGGCCGCGGCCCCCGGCTCCTCGCCCCCCGCCGCCGGCGGCCGCGACGGCCGCCGGCCGGTGTGCCGGGTGGCCCCGTGGATGTTGGCGATGAGGGGCTCGAGTTCCTTCTCGAAGTGGACGTAGTCGTGGGGGCAGCCCAGCCGCCCCTGGTTGCGAAATTCGAAGAACGTGATCCCGCACATGTCGCAGGCCTTCTGGTCGAGCAGCGCCAGCTCATCGGCCGTCTGCGAGACCGTGAGCGCCCCGCCGGCCGGCTTCGGCTCGGCCGGGGTACCGCCCCCGCCGTTCTCGGACTGGTTGAGGTAGCTGCGGGCGTGGTCCTCGCAGAGGTGCAGTTCGCGGACCTCGCCCGTCTCCAACTCGGTGATGTGGAATACCGCCTGCTTGTCGCACTGCTGACACTTCATCGCCGTCTCCTCGACAGAGCCCATCGAATCATAGCGGTTCCCTTCCGGGCGGGCGCCGGCGAATCGGCCGCCGGCCGCGGCGGCCCGTCCCGCCCGCGATGACGGGTGCGTTGTTGCGGCACCGGACGAGGGGTACGCTGTCGGCCGATTCGCACCCCGGGCCCCACCCTGGTTCCCTCCCATCCATGCCGCACCTCCCGGACAGGGTCCGCTTCGTCGAGCTGGCGAGGTCCGCCCGGCTCGTGCCGGTCTACCGGCGGCTGTTCGCCGACGGCCTCACCCCCCTCTCGGCGTTCGCCCGGCTCGACGAGGGGGCGGCCGCCTGCCTGTTCGAGAGCGTCGTCGGTGGGGAGCGGGTGGGACGGTACAGCTTCCTGGCGGCCGACCCCTTCCTCAGGCTCGAGGCCCGCGGCACGACGGTCCACGTGACCGGCCCCGACGGGACCGAGACGGTGGAGACCGCGGATCCGCTGGCGGAGCTCGAGCGGCGGATGGCCGCCTACCGCCCCGTAACGCTGCCGGAGCTGCCGCCGTTCACCAGCGGCGCGGTCGGCTGCATCGCCTACGACGCGGTCCGCTACGTCGAGCGGCTGCCGAACCCACCGCCGGACGACCTCGGGCTGCCCGACCTGTCGTTCGCCTTCTACGACCGGATGGTCGTCTTCGACAACGTCACCAAGGCGATCGACGTGGTCGTGCTCGCGCGGATCGACGAGGATTCCGCCGCGGGGGTGGCCCGGGCCTACGACGACGCCTGCCGCCGCGTCGACGCCACGATCGCCCGGCTCTCGGCCCCCGCGGGCTGGCCGCCACCGGCCGACATCGGCCCGCGGCGCGAGCCCGCCTGCCTCGCCGACGGCACGGCCCACTCCGCCTTCGACCGCGAGCGGTTCCTGTCCGCCGTCGACCGCGTCATCGAGTACATCCGCGCCGGCGACGTCTTCCAGGTCGTCCTCAGCAGGCGGCTGGAGATTCCGTTCACCGCGGCGCCGATCGAGCTCTACCGGACGCTCCGCGTGGTGAACCCCAGCCCCTTCATGTTCTACCTGCGGACGCCGGCCTTCACGCTCGTCGGCAGCTCCCCCGAGATCATGGTCCGGTCGGTCGACGGCACGGTGACCGTGCGGCCGCTGGCGGGCACGCGGCGGCGGGGCGGCACGCCCGAGGAGGACCGCGCCCTCGCCGAGGACCTGCTCGCCGACCCCAAGGAGCGGGCGGAGCACGTGATGCTCATCGACCTCGGCCGCAACGACGTGGGCCGCGTGGCGGAGATCGGGTCGGTCACGCTCTCGGACGTCATGTCGATCGAGCGGTACAGCCACGTCATGCACCTCACGAGCAACGTCACCGGCCGGCTGGCCCCGGGCCTGACCGCCTTCGACGCCCTGCGAGCCTGCCTGCCGGCCGGCACGGTGTCGGGGGCCCCCAAGATCCGGGCCATGGAGATCATCGACGAGCTCGAGCCCGTCCGCCGCGGCCCCTACGCCGGGGCCGTCGGCTACGTCGACTTCGGCGGCTCGATGGACACCTGCATCGCCCTGCGGACGATCGTGGTCGCCGGTGGCAAGGCCTACGTCCAGTCGGGCGCGGGCATCGTCGCCGACAGCGTCCCGGAGAAGGAGTTCGAGGAGACGGTCAACAAGGCCAAAGGCATGCTCGTGGCCATCGAGATGACGGCGGATCGGCTCGCGGCCGGCAGGGGGGACGCGGCCGCGCGGTAACGACGATGATCCGTTGCGAACGCGCTACCGTCGAACGCTCCGGCCAGGTCGTCGTGGAGTCGGTCTCGCTCGGCGTGGCGCCGGGCCATGCGACCGCGATCGTGGGGCGGAGCGGGGCGGGGAAGAGCTCGCTCCTGGCGGCGGTCGCCACCGCGGTGCCGCTGCATGCCGGTGACATCGTCGTCGACGGCCGGTCCGTGCGGTCGCAGCCCGACCTCGTCCGGCGGATCGTCGGCTACGTGCCCGACCGGCTGCCGGAGTGGGCCGACGTCCGGGCGGGCGAGTTCCTGGAACTCTTCGCGACCGCCGCCGGCCTGGCGGGCCCGCGGCTGGCCGCGGCCGTCGACCGGGGGCTCACCCTCGCCGGCCTCCAGCGGGAGGCAAACCGGCCGCTGGAGTCGCTGGCCGCCGGCGAGGCCAAGCGGCTGCTCGTCGGGCGGGCACTCCTCCACGATCCGCAGGTGCTCGTCCTCGACGACCCGTTCGCCGGGCTGGACCACGACGGCGTGGCGGAGGTCGCCCGGCTCGTGGGCGACGCGCACCTCATGGGCCGCACCGTGCTGGCCGCCGTCGACTCGGGCCAGGTTCCCGGCTGCTTCACGCACGTCGCGGTGCTCCGCGAGGGGCGGCTGGTCGCCCACGGGCCGGCCGACCCGGCCGCATTCGCCACGGGCCGCAGCTGGCGGCACCGCATCGAGTGCCCCGGCCACGCGGAGGCGGCCGTCAGGGAACTCGGGGCCCGCGGCGTCGACGCCGCCGTCCTCGACGGCTCCCTGCTGACGTGCGTCCACGAACCGGCCCGCGGCCCGTTCGCGGAGCTGATCGCGGCCCTCGTCGGCGCAGGGATTCCGGTGGCGTCCGCGGCCTTCGACCCGCCGTGGCCCGCCCAGCTCTGCGACGACCGCTGACGCGACGGCGGCACCTACGCCGCATCGCCCCAGGCGCGGCGGACCTCGGCCAGGCCCGCGACGCAGAGGTCGTACTCGTGGCTGAGCCGCTCCAGGAGCAGCCGCTCGGCCTCCGCGTCGTCAGGTTCCAGGGTGCTGGCCAGCCAGTAGGCCCGCTTGCCGGCCTCCCGGAAGCCGACGAGCCGCTCGTCGCCGCCGGCTCGGCTCGGCTTCGCGACCGCCTCCGGATAGAGCCCGCTCCAGAAGAGCGTGGTGTCGCCGATGCGGCGGAACTCCTCGCGGGCCTCGTCGGCGGCGTGCCCCCGGACCTCCGCCAGCAGCTGCTCAACCGCGCGGATGGGCGGCACCCCGCCCGCCACGGCGTCGCAGCCGGGCACGGCGGCAGGCCGGTCGTGCCGCAGGAACCGCACGAGCAGCAGGGCCACGTAGTCCACCAGCGGCGGATCCACGACGCCCAGCCGCTCGTGGAAGGCGTACTCCGCCAGTCCCCTGAAGAACCGGTCGATGTCGGCGGGATCGCGGGCTGAAAACATGACACGCTCGCACGCACCGGGCACGCCAGCTACTGTCTCTACGGCTTTTTATAGGTGGCGGTTCGTCCGCGCGGCCAGGCGAAAACCATGACAGCCAACCTCTCCTGCCCGGTGTCCGTGCTGCTGGCCGCCGGCCGGGAGGAGGCCCTGCGGCCGCTGCTGGTGCAGCTCGTCGTGATCATCCTGGCGGCACGGGCGGGGGCCGCCGTGGCCCGCCTGCTGCGGCAGCCGAGCGTGGTCGGGGAAATCGTCGCCGGGCTGCTGCTGGGCCCGTCGGCCTTCGGGGCGTGGTTTCCGGAACTCTTCGCCGCGGTCTTCCGCGCCGGCCCCGGGACCGGTGGCTCCCTGGAGGCGTCGCTCGCGAGCTTCAGCCAGATCGGCCTCGTCCTCCTGCTGTTCCTCATCGGCATCGAGTTCGACTTCTCGCACGTCCGCCGCCAGGGCGGGCTCGCCGCCGGCATCTCGCTCGCCGGGATCGTGGTCCCCTTCGGCCTCGGCTGCGGCCTGGCCCTGGTGATGGCGCCGCGGCTGGAGCGACTCGGAGCGACCGGCCCGCTCGACCCGCGGGCCTTCGCGCTGTTCATGGGCACGGCGATGTCGATCACGGCGATCCCGATCCTCGGCCGGATCCTCATCGAAATGGGCCTGCAGCACACTCCGCTGGGGGCGATCGTGGTGGCGGCGGCCGCCTGCGACGACGCGGTCGGCTGGACGCTCCTGGCAGCCGTGTCGGCGCTGGCGACGGGCGACTTCGAGGCCGGCCGCATCGCCGGGATGGTCGCGGCCACGCTGGCCTTCGCCGCGGCGTGCCTGTTCGTGGTCCGGCCGCTCCTCCTGCCGGCGCTGGAGCGGTCGGTCCGCGACGACGAGCCCGGCCGGCCCGGGCCGCGGCTGCCGCTGGGCATGCTGTCGACGATCCTGGCGGTGCTGCTGGTGGCCGCCTGGGTCACCAGCCGGATCGGGGTCTTCGCGATCTTCGGCGGGTTCCTGCTCGGGGCGTCGCTCTCGGGCGTCCCGCGGGTCCGGGAGGCCGTCGCCGCGCACCTGGCCGACTTCGTGACCGTCTTCTTCCTGCCGATCTTCTTCACGTTCACCGGCCTGCGGACGCAGGTCGGGGCGCTGGCGACGCCGGAGGCGGCCGCCTGGTGTGCGGCGGTCTTCGCCGTGGCGGTGGTCGGCAAGTGGGGCGGCTGCGGGCTGGCAGCCCGGCTCTCGGGGCTGCCCGCGGGGGAGGCGGCCTGCGTCGGCGTGCTCATGAACACCCGGGCGCTCATGGAGCTCATCGTGGTCAACGTCGGCATGGACCTCGGCGTGATACCGCCGGCGGTCTACACGATGCTCGTGCTCATGGCGATCGGCACGACGCTCATGGCCACGCCGCTGGCGACGCGGCTGCTGCGGGGCAGCCCCTACGAGCCCACGCTCGTGGCGCGGGGATTTCTCGGCCCTGGGATGAATCTCAGGCCCTGACGACCGCCGCGAGCTCGCCGATGAAACGCTCGACGCCCGCCACGACCGTGGCGCGGGGCTTGCCCGCGGACTCGGCCACGAGCCGCACGAGCGCCGAGCCCACGATCGCACCGTCGGCCACCGCGGCCACGGCCTTGACCTGCTCGGGCCCCGAGATGCCGAAGCCCACGAGCACGGGCACGTCGGCCTGCGTCTTGAGCCACTCCACGCGGTCGGCGAGGCCCGGAGGCAACTCGGTGCGGGCGCCGGTCACGCCCGCCACCGACACGCAGTAGAGGAAGCCGGTCGACTTCTTCGCGATCGCGGCGGCCCGCTCCGGCGGCGTGGTGGGCGTGACGAGCCGCACCAGCGCCAGGCCGGCGGTGCGGCAGGCCCGGTCGAGGTCATCGCTCTCCTCGAGTGGGAGATCGGGCACGACGAGGCCGGCGACGCCCGCGGCGACGGCGTCGGCCGTAAACGCGGCGATCCCGCGGCGGAAGATGATCGAGTAGCTCACCATCGCCAGGATCGGCATCGCCGTGCGGGCGGCGGCCCGCTTCGCGACGTCGAACACGCCCTCCAGCGTGATCCCGGCCGACAGGGCCCGCGTGTACGAGGCCTGGATCACCGGGCCGTCGGCGATCGGGTCGCTGTAGGGCACGCCGACCTCGCAGAGCGACCCGCCGGCGGCGGCGACCGCCTCGATCACGGCCACCGTCGTGTCGCAGTCGGGATCACCCGCGGTGACGAACGGCGCCAGGGCTTTCCGACCCGCCGCCGCGTCCGCCGCGAATACGGCGGCGATCCGCTCGACGCCCGTCATGCCCGCGGTCACGGTGGTGCCGACGCCCGTGGCCATCAGACCTTCCCGCCGTCGGCGGCGAGGCCGCGGAGCCGAGCGATCTCGGCGGCGTCCTTGTCGCCTCGGCCCGACAGGCAGACGACGATGATCTCGTCGGGCTTCCGCCGGGCCGCCTCGCGGACCGCCCAGGCCAGCGCGTGGGACGTCTCGAGTGCCGGCAGGATTCCCTCGCGGCGGGCCACGAGGTCGAAGGCGTCGAGTGCCTCGCCGTCGGTCACGCTCGTGTACTCGACGCGGCCGAGGTCGTGCCAGAAGGAGTGCTCGGGGCCCACGCCCGGATAGTCGAGGCCCGCCGACACCGAGTGCACGTCGGCGGTCTGGCCGTCCCGATCCTGGAGCACGTAGCTCAGGGAGCCGTGGAGGATCCCGGGGCTGCCGAACGAGAGGCTCGCGGCGTGGTCGCCCGGCTTTCCGGAGCGGCCGCCGGCCTCGACGCCCACGAGTCGGACCTCCGGGTGGTCCACGAACGGGAAGAACATCCCCGCGGCGTTGCTGCCGCCGCCCACGCAGGCCACCACGGCGTCCGGGAGCCGGCCGAACTGCTCACGGCAATGGGCCGCAGTCTCGCGGCCGATCACCGACTGAAAGTCGCGAACGATCCTCGGAAAGGGGTGGGGGCCCACGACCGAGCCAATGATGTAGTGCGTGGTCTCGACCGAGCCCATCCAGTCGCGCATCGCCTCGTTGATCGCGTCGCGGAGCGTCCGCGAGCCGCTCTCGACGGGGCGGACCTCGGCCCCCATGAACCGCATGTTGCGGACGTTGGGGGCCTGGCGGCGGACGTCCTCGGCCCCCATGTAGACGACGCACTCCAGGCCGAACTTCGCGCAGGCGGTGGCCGTCGCGACGCCGTGCTGGCCGGCGCCGGTCTCGGCGATGATCCGCCGCTTCCCCATGCGGATCGCCAGCAGGGCCTGGCCGAGCGTGTTGTTGATCTTGTGGGCGCCGGTGTGGGCGAGGTCCTCCCGCTTCAGCCAGATCTGGCCGCCGCCGGCCATCTCCGTCAGCCGCGCGGCGAAGTGGAGCGGGCAGGGACGGCCCACGAACGTCTTGAGGAGGCCGTCGAGCTCCGCCTGGAAGGCGGGGTCGGCGAGGGCCGCGGCGTATTCCCGCTCGAGCTGGTCGAGCGCCGCCGAGAGCGTCTCGGGGACGTAGCGGCCGCCGAACTTTCCGAACCGCCCGAGGGCGTCGGGCACGGACGAGAGCGGGGCGGAGGCGGTCGCGGGCGACATGGAATGTCTCGCTGGCGGCGGCCGGGAGTTTCATCGGACCGCCGCCCGATTGTAGCCTCGAGGCCTTCGTCCACCATCCGCGGCCCAAAACCCCGATGCCTGAACTGCCCGAGGTCGAGACGATGCGCCGCGGCCTGGCGTGCGTGGCGGGCCGGCGGATCGTGGCGGTCGAGTTTCCCCGGTCGCGGGTGCGGCCGATCGCCGTGAGCCCGCGGCCGGCCGTGCTCGCGGCCCGGATCGCCGGCCGCTCGATCGCGGCGGTGCACCGCCGCGGGAAGCGGGTCGTGCTGGAGCTGGCGCCTCCCGTGGAGGGCCGCGGCGGCCCGCTCTGGCTGGCGATCGAACCGCGGATGACGGGGCTCATGCTGCTGGCCGGGCCACCGTCGGCCGAGCACGTGCGGATGGTCGTGCGGCTCCAGCCCGTGCGCAGCGGACCGGGCGGGTTCACGTTCTGGGACCGGCGCGGCCTGGGCACGATCCGGCTCCTCGACGCCCGCGGCCTCGACGCTGCGTGCGGCGCGGCGAAGCTCGGCCCCGACGGCCTGGAGATCACGGGCGCGGAACTCACCGCCGCCCTCGGCCGGTCGCGGCGGGCCGTCAAGGTGGCGCTCCTCGACCAGCGGGCCGTCGCGGGCATCGGCAACATCTACGCCGCGGAGATCCTGTTCCGCTGCGGCATCGATCCGCGAACGTCCTGCCGCCGGCTCCGCGGCGGGTCATGGGACGCCATCGCCGCGGCGGCCCGGGCCATCCTCGCCGAGGCGGTGCGGCTGGAGGGCTCGTCGATCGGCGACGAGACCTACCGGACCGTCGAGGCCGTCCCCGGCCGGTTCCAGCGGCGGCACCGCGTCTACGGCAGGGCGGGGCAGCCGTGCCGCACCTGCGGCGGCGCGATCGCGAGGATCGTCCAGGCCCAGCGGGCCACCTTCTACTGCCCGGGATGCCAGGCCCGCTCCCGCCGCTGAGCCGCAGCGCCACGTGGGACCGCGGTGGCACGGCACCGGGGCTTGCCGTAGTCTGCCCGGGAAGAGGTGCCGATCAATAATGGAGTGTCGACGAAGCGAGCCGTTCGGCCAGCCAGGAACCACCGCCATGACGAGCCCGGCCACGGACCCCATTCGCACGCCCCGCCAGCCGGTGCTCTCCCGCCGCAGGCTGCTCGCGGGCGTCGCCACGGCCGCCGGCGCCGGCGCCCTCGCCCGGGCGGAAGACGCGGCCCGGGGAGTCGACCCGGAGTCGCTGGCCGCCCGGCTCCACGCCTCGCTCACGCCCCAGCAGCGGTCGCAGGTCTGCGTGCCCTGGGACTTCCGGCACCCGAAGTTCGGCCTGCTCCGCACCCGCGTGGGCAACAACTGGAACGCCACGGAGCCCGAGGTCGCGGGGAGCTTCTTCACGCCGGACCAGCGGCGGCTCGTCCGCGAGATCTTCGAGGCGCTCGTCGACCCGGCCTGGCACGAGCGGTACGACCGACAGATGGAGGACGACTGCGGCGGCTTCGGCCACGGCCAGTCGATCGCCCTGATCGGCGAGCCGGGCAGCGGAAAATTCCAGTTCCTGCTCACCGGCCGCCACATGACGCTGCGGTGCGACGGCGACTCGGCGGAGCACGTGGCCTTCGGCGGCCCGATCTTCTACGGTCACGACGCCGGGGGCTTCGACGAGACGAAGGACCATCCGGGCAACGTCTTCTGGCCGCAGGCGGTCGCGGCCAACGGCGTGTACGCGATGCTCGACGGTCGGCAGCGTCGAGTCGCGCTCGTCGAGCAGCTCCCGCGGGATAATGCGATCGCCTTCCGCCGTGGCGGCGAGGAGCCCCCGGGCATTCCCGTCGCGGAACTGGCGCCCGACCAGCGGGCCGAACTGGAACGCGTGCTCGGCATACTCCTGGAGCCCTACCGGACCCGCGACCGGGACGAGGTCCGGGGCTGCCTGTCGAAGCAAGGCGGCCTCGATCGTTGCCGGCTGGCCTTCTTCAGCCGGGGCGACATCGGTGACGACCGCGTCTGGGACAACTGGCGGCTCGAGGGCCCGGCCTTCGTCTGGCACTTTCGCGGAACGCCCCACGTGCACGTCTGGGTGAACGTCGCCGACACCTCCGACGTGGCGACGAACGCCTGAGCCCCGCCGATGTCCTTCCCCACTCCCGGTAACCGCGTCCCATGACCGACTGCTGCATCATCGGCGGAGGCATCATCGGTCTGTCGATCGCTCGCGAACTGGCGGGTCGCGGCCTCTCCGTGCGGGTGCTGGCCCGGGACGAACCGCGATCGACGGCCTCCTGGGCCGCCGCCGGCATCTTCCCACCGACGGTTTCGGCGCCAGGGAGCCCGTCGAGCGACGCGCTCACGGCGTGGAGCGACCGGCTCCACTGGCAGTGGGCGGGCGAACTGCGGGACGAGACCGGGATCGACAACGGCCTGCGCCGCTGCGGCGGGCTGCACCTGGCGGCCGCGGGCAGCCCGCTGGAGCGGCTGCGGGACCGGGCGGCCCGCTGGACGGCCCGGGGAATCCGCTGCGAGCCGCTCGACGCCGCCGCGGTCGTGGCCTGCGAGCCCGTCTTCGCCGGAGCGGTGGACCGGGGGGTCGTCGCCGGCGGAGTGCTCCTGCCCGATGAGTCGCAGATCCGCCCGCCCCGTCACCTCGAAGCGGTGAGACGGTCTTGCGCGGCGCGGGGCGTCGGCATCACGACCGGCGTCGTGAGGGAACTCAGCCGGCGCTCGGGCCGCGTCGAGGAGGTCGTCGTGACCGGCCCCGGCGGCGCGGAGACGGTCCGGGCCGGCACGTACGTGCTCGCCGCAGGCGCCTGGTCGGAGGGGCTCGCGGCCGGCCTGGGACTGCACGTCGCCACGCGGCCGATCCGCGGGCAGATCCTGCTCGTGCGGCCGGCGGTGCGACTGCCGGCCCGGGTGGTGAATCGCGGCCTCGACTACCTCGTGCCCCGCGACGACGGCCGGCTGCTCGTCGGCTCCACGCTCGAGGACACGGGCTTCGACGACGCGACCACGCCGGCCGCGGTCGACGGGCTGCTACGGGTGGCCCGCGACCTGCTCGGCGCCGGCGCCGATGCGCCGGTGGAGCGGGCCTGGGCGGGCCTGCGGCCCGGCTCGGCCGACGGCCTGCCCACGATCGGCCGGGTGCCCGGCATCGCCAACGCGATCGTGGCGACGGGTCACTTCCGCGCCGGCTGGCACCAGTCGACCGGGACCGCGGTGATCGTCGCCGACCTCGCCACCGGCCGGCGGCCCGCGTTCGACCCGGCGCCGTTCGCCCCCGACCGCGAGCCCGACTCGGGGAACGACGATTCCGTCCCGGCGGTGCTGGCCCGCGCCGCCGGCGGCTGAAGCGACCCGAGCGAACCCGGCTCGAGCCGCGGTCCTCATTCCTCCTGCGCGAGCGAGGACTTCGCGAGGGGTTGCCCGTGCCGTCGAGCCGGCGTTGCTGGCCGAGCGGAACCAGGATGGTGAAGCGAGGGCGGCACCGAGTGAGCTCAGGGCACGATGCCCTGA
>JBIIUP010000288.1:0-3404 GCA_044339885.1 Pirellulales bacterium
GGCCACCTGCGACTACGAGGCGATGGAGGAGGCGATCACTCCGCGGACGAAGTTCATCGTCAGCGAGTCGCCGACCAACCCGCACCTCAGCGTCGTCGACATCGGCCGGTTCGCCGACATCGGCCGCCGCCGGGGGGTGCTCACGCTCATCGACGCCACGCTCTGCACCCCGTTCAACCTCCGGCCGCTGGAGGCCGGCGTCGACTTCGTCCTCCACTCGGCGACGAAGTACCTCGGCGGCCACAACGACCTGCTGGCCGGTGTGGTCATCGGCTCGGAGGAGAAGCTCGACCCGGTCCGCCGGCTGCGGGGGATCATGGGCGGGGTCAATTCGCCGCACAACGCCTATCTGCTGGAGCGCGGGCTGAAGACGCTCGCCCTGCGGATGGAGCGGCACAACGCCAACGGGCTCGCGGTGGCCCGGTTCCTGGAGCAGCACCCGCGGGTCGAGCGGGTGCTCTACCCGGGCCTCGAGAGCCATCCGTTCCACGCGGTCGCCGCCCGGACGATGCGGGGCTGCGGCGGCTTGGTGACCTTTTTCGTGAGGGGGGCCGACGGCGGGCCAGCCAACTGGCGGGAGACGGCGGCGGTGATCGACGCCGTCCGCATCCCGCGGATCGGACCGAGCCTCGGGGGCGTCGAGTCGCTCATCGAGCAGCCGCTGGTGATGAGCTACTGGAACTATTCGCCGGCGGAGCGGGCCGCTTTCCGGATCCCGGACAACATGATCCGGCTGGCGTGCGGGATCGAGGACTCGGTCGACCTGATCGCCGACCTGACGCAGGCGCTGGAAGCCTGATCCGGTCGGGCTTCGCCACCAACCGCCGCGTCGCCAACCGCCGCGTCGCCGGCATCCGGTCGCACGGCGACCGGTCTACCGAAGCCGGTAGCCCTCAGGCCGATCGCGTCCCCGCCAACGACTTCAGGAGCCGACCACCTCGGGGGTACCCCGGTTGCCGCCTCAGTAGCCCGGTTGCCGTGCAACCGGGAATCCGCCCCGGCGCCGCCACCAACCGCCGCGTCGCCGGCATCCGGTCGCACGGCGACCGGTCTACCGAAGCCGGTAGCCCTCAGTCCGATCGCGTCCCCGCCAACGACTTCAGGGGCCGACCACCTCGGGTGTACCCCGGTTGCCGCCCCAGTAGCCCGGTTGCCGTGCAACCGGGAATCCGCCCCGGCGCCGCCACCAACCGCCGCGTCGCCAACCGCCCCGTCGCCGGCATCCGGTCGCAAGGCGACCGGTCTACCGCCGGCGGAAAAAGGGCGGCTTCCGTCGCTCGCGCAAGCTGCGGCGACTGCGCACACCTGGCGCGAGGGACCCTGGGGAGGATGGCTAATATCTTCTGATCGCGATGAATTTGGCGGAAGTTCCGGCCGTGCCGGTGCCGATGACTCTTCCGATCGAGCAGCGGTTGTCGCGCCATGCCGGACGCCAGCCGCTGCTTCGCGGAGGATCGAAGGCATGAAGATTCAAACCCGCATCGAGCGGACCTTCACGGCACTGACCGTGGCCCTGCTGCTGGCCCATGTCCCGGCGTTGGCCGAACCGACGGGCGACGCCGCCCAGGGCCAGTTGAAGTGGACGCCCCACCGCGCGGCGACCGCCACGGTCGTTCCCCAGCAGATCCAACCCGCCGAGCAGACCGCGTCGGCCGGCGTTACGGCGGTGCAGCCGGCGGCCGTCCAGGCAACCGTTCCCGCAGCGCCCCCGGCGACCGTCCAACTTCCCCCCGGCGTGCCCGCAATCGGTACCGCCCCGATGCGTTCGGCACCGGCCCTGGGGCTCAGGAACGACGACTGGTCCAGCCCGAACCGGGTGCCTGGCCAGCCGCAACGCTCCGCCGCCGCGGGCGACACGCTGTTCGGTGTCCCCGTCATCCGGAGCCCGCAGGGTGAGGCGGGCAGGCCCATCCTCGCCGCCGAGCGGCAACTGCCGGCAACCCGACAGCCGACCGGCCGCCTGGGCGGTGGCCTGGCGCCCCGCTACGCAGCCGCTCCGGCCAACGGCCGCGGCCGGTCCGAGCGGCTCGCGATGAACACCGACGCCATTCCCTCGGTCATGGCCCAGCGGCCCCAGGTCGGAGGCCTCGACGACACGGGCGTCCCGGGCCGCATTCCGCCCGGCGCGGGAGCCGTCGAGACGATCGCCCCTCCTGCCGGTCCGATGCTGGAGTCTGCCGACGGCATCGGCATGCCGATGCCGGACGCCGGCACGATCATCGAGACGATGCCCGGCGAGGGCATGCCGGACGGCATGACCGGCGGCTACGACCCCGGCATGGCGATGGGCGACGGCGAGTTGATGCTCGGTGAATACCCTTCGCAGCTGCACGTGGAGTCGTTCTACGACGACCCCTACGCCTGCGAGGACGACATGCCCATCGTCCACCACTCGGGCCGTTTCTGCGCCTTCCTGCGACGGTTCGGCAAGCCCTACTACGGCTGGAGGTGGTACCGCGATTTCACCGCGAGCGCCGGCGTCACCGCGTTCACCAACGCCGCCGACCTCGGTCTCGGCGGAAACTTCGGAACCAACGAATACCTGAATTTCGCCATGCCGCTCTGGAACGCCTTCGGCATCGGCTGGCAGGCCGGCGCCCGCGGCGTGCAGACGAATTTCAACAGCTCCACAACGAATGCCGGCACCACGTCGGTGACCCGGGGCGGCCGTGACCAGGTCTTCATCACGACCGGCCTGTTCACGCGGGCCTTCGAGGGCCGCGGACTCCAGGGGGGCGTCGTTTGGGACTACCTCAACGACAACTACTTCGAGGAGGTGAACCTCGCCCAGATCCGCACCGAACTGAGCTATGTGTGGGGCTACCACGAGTTCGGCTTCTGGGGCGCCCACAACGTCAACGACCAGACCATCTTCTCGCGGTTGCGGCCGACCAAGGGCGTCACCGCCAGCACGCTCGACATGTACTGCGGCTTCTACCGGCTCCAGTTCGGTGACGCCAACGAACTCAAGGTCTGGGGTGGTGCCACGCACCAGGGCGACGGGATCGTCGGCTCGATCCTGCGGGCCCCGATGGCGCGGTCGTGGGCGCTGGAAGGCACGTTCACCTACGTGATCCCGGACTCCCGGCGCACGGTCGACTTCAATGGCAGCGGCCTGACGTCGTCGTACCAGCCGGGCGCCTGGAACGTCAGTGCGAACCTCGTCTTCTATCCCGCGGGTCGCTCGCGGCGGAGTCTGGCCAGCCCGTACCGTCCGCTGTTCGACGTGGCCGACAACGGCAACCTGATCCGCAACTGGTAGACCGGTCGCCGTCGGTCTTTGGCTTGCCGGATTCGGTAGACCGGTCGCCGTGCGACCGGATGCCGGCGACGCCGGCGGGTGGTGGTTGACGCGACGGGTGGCGGTTGACGCCGGGGCGGATTCCCGGTTGCACGGCAACCGG
>JBIIUP010000289.1:0-3380 GCA_044339885.1 Pirellulales bacterium
CGTTGGGGGCCTCGATCGCGGCGTAGGACTCCTCGCGGGGCACCTCGAAGCCGCGATTGGCCATCGACAGCTCGAAGTGCGAGATCGTGCCCTCGATCGACGAATAGACCTGCGTCTTCGTCGGCAGGGCCGTCCGCTGGTCGATGCCCACGTTCACCGGGCCGGCGGGGAGGTTCTCGACCGCCTGGCCGACGATCTTCAGGCTCTCCCGCATCTCCTGCATCCGCACGAGATACCGGGCGTAGCAGTCGCCGGCGCTGGCGCAGCAGACCTGGAAGTCGAACTGGTCGTACGCCAGGTAGGGCTCGTCCTTGCGGAGGTCACGGGTGACGCCGCTCGCCCTGGCGACGGGGCCGGTGGCGCCGCGGCCGATCGCCTCCTCCTTCGTGAGCACCCCCACGCCCTTCGTTCGGTCGACGAAGATCCGGTTCCGCGTGAGCAGCCGCTCCATGTCGTCGAGCGTCTTGGGGAAGGTCCTGAGGAAGCCCCGGATCTTCTCGATCACCAGCGGCGTGAAGTCCTGGGAGACGCCGCCGACGCGGGTGTAGGAGTTGGTGAACCGGGCTCCGCACAGCGTCTCGAAGATGTCGTAGATCACCTCCCGCTGGTAGAAGGCGTAGAGGAAGAACGTGAACGCGCCGGTGTCGAGGCCGACGGCCCCGTTGCTGAGCAGGTGATCGCTGATCCGCGCCAGCTCCGCGACGATCGTGCGGATCGACTTGCAGCGGGGCGTGAGTTCCAGCCCGAGCAGCGCCTCCACGGCATGGTGCCAGGCCACGTTGTTGGCCATCGGCGAGATGTAGTTCATCCGGTCGGTCACCGTCACGTACTGGTTGAACGTGAGGTGCTCGCCGATCTTCTCGAACCCGGAGTGGAGGTAGCCCATCTCCGGCAGCGCGTCGACCACGCGCTCCCCCTCGAGCTTCAGCACGATGCGGAGCGTCGTGTGCGTGGCGGGGTGCTGCGGCCCGAAGTTGAGCGTCCAGAGGTAGTCCTCGGAACGCACGCCGGCCTCGGGGCCGCGGTCGGTGACGTCGATGTCGGGAGGGGCGATGGACATGGGTCCCTAGCTGTGGTCCCGTGTGATGACCGGAAAATTGTGCCGCTCGCCGCGGCCCTGGAGCGGGTAGTCCTTGCGGAGCGGATGGGCCGTGAACTCCTCGGGCATGACGAGGCGGCGGAGGTCGGGGTGGCCTGTGAAGCGGATGCCGAACAGGTCCCAGACCTCGCGCTCCAGCCAGTTGGCCGCCTCCCAGAGCGGCACCAGGCTGTCCACCGTCGGCTCCGGGTCGTCGGCGAAGACGCGGACGACGAGCCGGTGGTTGGTCGCCGTCGAGGCGAGCAGGTAGACCAGGCCGTAGCGGTGCTTCGCCCCCTTGAAGTCCAGGTAGTCGACGCAGGTCACGTCGACGAGCAGGTCGAAGCCGCGGTCCCGGAGGAACTCCATGACGGCCCGCGACCGCTCCGCCGGGACCACCAGCCGCGTCTGGCCGCGGAACACCGACGACTCCAGCGGGCCGAACCGCTCGGCCAGGGCCGCGAGGAAATCGTCCAGGGCTGGAGGCGTGGTGGGCATCGGGAGCGGTCGGTCTCGGGGGGAATCGGTCAGGAGCGGGCGTCGGCGGCGGTGGAGAGTTCGCGGCGCAGGTTGGGGTTGCGGGAGGCGTCGATCGCCAGGGGCGACGCGATCTCGACGAGCGCCCGCTTGCGGGACTGACGGGCGGCGGTGTCGAACTCGCGTCCGGTGATCGTGCCCTCGCGCTGGATCTTGTCCTGGAGGTCGATGATCGCCTGGATCAGCTGCTCGGGCCGCGGCGGGCAGCCGGGAACGTACATGTCGACCGGGATGAATCGGTCGATCCCCTGAACCACGGCGTAGGTGTCGAACACGCCACCGGTGCTCGCGCAGGCGCCCATCGAGATGCACCACTTGGGCTCGTGCATCTGCAGCCAGATCCGCTGCAGCACGGGGAGCATCTTCATCACGACCCGGCCGGCCACGATCATGAGGTCGCACTGCCGCGGGCTGAAGCGGAAGACCTCGGCGCCGAAGCGGGCGAGGTCGTGCTTGCTGGCGCCGGTGGCCATCAGCTCGATGCCGCAGCATGCCGTGGCGAAGGGCATCGGCCAGAGGCTGTTCTTGCGGCACCAGTTGGCCAGCGCGTCGAGCCTCCCGACGACCACGTTCTCGGGCAGTTGCAGGTCGTTCACCGCCATCGGAACACCCCCTTTCTCCAGTCGTAGGCGAACCCCACGATCACCAGCGCGATGAAGGCCATGGCGCCGGCGAACACCAGGCCGCGCGACGAGACGATCCCGTCGGCGACGGCGGCATCGATGCCGACCGCCGGACCGCCCGGCCGGGAGTGACGGCTGGCCACGGCCCAGGGGTAGAGGAACAGCAGTTCGACGTCGAACACCAGGAACGTGATCGCCACGAGGTGGAAGCGGACGTCGAACCGCCGCCGCGTGTCGTGGACGGGGTCCATGCCGCTTTCGTAGGGCATCTCCTTGACCGCCCCGGACCGCCGGGGGCCCACCATCTGGGCCACCACCAGCAGGCCCACCGACACCGCCGCCGCGATCGCGACGAACAGGAGCACCGGGAGGATGGCGTCCATGGGGCTGCTCGCGGAAGGGCGTGGGGGAATCGGCGTCAATCGGCGGCGAAACGGGACTTCGTGAAATTCGTCACGAAGTCAGGCCCGAAAAAAGCCGGCGACCGCCTACGGCCGCCGGCGCCTCCGGGCCAGAGTCTTCCTTTTATACCGGTCGTCGGGGCAGCCGACGAGTCGAGGCCGGTTTCACCGGGCGCCGCGGGACCACCGGGGCTCACGCGCACCGTTCCAGGCCGACGTCGGCGGAGGCCGGTCCGCGGCCGAGCCTCTCCCGCAGGGCGGCGAACCGCCGCATCGTGGGCTCGGGCGGGCCGCTGTCGGCCAGGCCGATCATCCGCGGCAGGGCGGCCAGGATGGCGATCGCCTGGTCCGTCGCCCCGCTGGCGATGAGCCGTTCGGCCGACCGCAACGCGGAGGACGCGTGCCAGCGGCAACTGGCCGCCATGAGGGTCTGCCGGGCGTGGTCGGGGAGGGACCAGGAGTTGATCTCGATGGCCCGGGTGATGTCGGGCCAGAGTTCGCCGCTCGTGGCGAGCCGGGTGGACTCGTTGGTTTCATGGCGACGGTACGCGGCCAGCGGCCGGGGCTCGTACCAGACCGGATACCGCGCGGCGATCCGCACCCACATCTCCCAGTCGAGCGCCTGGCAGAGGTCGGGCCGATAGCCCCCGATGGCCTCGTAGGTGCTCCGCGCCACGACCGCCGCCGGGGTCTGGACCCGCTGCCGTTCGGCGATCGTCGCGAGCCAGTCGTCGATCACGC
>JBIIUP010000078.1:0-12537 GCA_044339885.1 Pirellulales bacterium
CCGGGGGGCGCGTCGCCCCCCTGCGACGCCGGCCGCAGCGCGGGAACGGGCCCGCGAGACGGCCGGCGAAGCGACGTCGGAGGATTCAGTGGGGGCCGATATACTCCGGTCGCAGTCCGCCGCGACGAGCCGCAGTGCCGGCCGTGGCCGCTGCCGGAGAGGTGCATGACGGGCGGCGCAATCATCGTTCTGAGCCTCGTGTTGCTGGTCCTCCTCGGGGGCCTGGTGGCACTGGGCATCGGGCACCGCAACTGGAACTGGGCGACCGTGGCCGCGGCGGTCCTGGTGCTCCTGTCGGCAGCCTGCTACGTCTATCTCGCCGCCCGCGTGGCGTCCCGGGAACTGGCCTGGCGAACGCGGCTCGAACGGTACGAGGCGGACATCGCCCGGACCCGCGACGCCCTCCGTCCCAGCCCGACAGGGGGCCTGGCCCCGATCGACGGCGAGAAGTCGCTGGCCGCCCTGCGGGCCGACCGCGACCGGTGGAAGCGGGGTCTCGACCGCGTCGACACCTGGAAGCTTCGGTCCTGGCACCACGCGTCGTTCCGGCCTCCAGCGGACGACTCGGCCACCGGCACGCTCAGCCTGGCCCCGGACGGCAACGCCAAGGACAAGCGGCCGATCGGCGAGGGGGCCCGCCTGTTCCTTTTCGACGGGGCGAACTTCGAGGACGGCGGCCGCTACGTCGGCGAATTCGTGGTCACCGCCGCCGGCTACGACGATGAGGCCAAGCGGCACGTGCTCACAGTCGCCCAGACGGCCCCGCGCGACCCGTACGACGCCAAGGTGCTCTCCCGGGCCCACGACGACGTGACCGTCTTCGAGTCGCTGCCGGTCGACCGGTGGCTGGCGTTCTACCAGTCGCAGGCTCCGGCCGAGGCGGACGGCGCTTCCCTGCCGGCGACGGCCAAGCAGAAGGATTCGCCGGCCGTGAGGGCGCTGGGGGATTCCGCGGAGGTTTCCGGACTCGTCAAGGACTTCGTCGAGTCCTTCGAGCGGCATGACCAGGAGGTTCCCGAGGACGAGTGGCCGCAAGCGGCCGCGCGGCTCCAGCCCGGGCCGAACGGCGCGCCCCCGGAGGCGCCGCACGGCACCTACTGGGCCGACGTGGAGTTCGACGACAGCCATGCGTTCCCTGCCGCCGGCGGCAGGGGAGCGGAGGCCGACGAGGCGGAGGAATCGGTGCGGGAATACCTCGCCGGGGACCGGGCGGAGTTCGACCTGCAGACGGCCCTGGACCTGCAGGCGGCGAAGAAGGCGACGATCAAGCGTGTCGTCTACCGCCGGCGGCTGATCGACCCCATGACGATGCTCTCCGGCGCCGACATCGGCGGCGCGGCGGAGGGTGCCGCCGGGATCCGGGCGGATGGGCTGGCCACGCTCATGCGGCTCCTGCGGGCCGAGCTGAAGACGCTCGAGCAGGCGGAGGCCCGGCTCGTGGCATCGCAGAACACCGCGAAGGAGCGGTCGGCGGCGACCCGCACGGCCATCCGGGGCCTGGAAAAGGATCTGACGTCGTGGGAGCGGGACGTCACCGAGGCGACGAAGCTGCGCGAGGACTTCCAGCGGCAGCTGGAGGCGACGCGGGGCCTGCAGCGCGAGACGGAGGGCCGGATCGTCGCCCTCGGCCGCGAGCTCCGCGACGTGGCGGCCAAGCTGACCGCGGAGATCGACCGCGTGGCCCCGCCTCCGCGGACCTCCAGGGCAGTCTCCGTGGGTGCCGACCAGCCGTGACAGCTCCCCGAGACCGTGGCGACGCCGGTGGCCAGGCGGAGGCCATGGACCGCATGTACCGCGTGACGCGGCACGTCTACGACCTGACCCGGCGGTACTACCTGCTCGGCCGCGACCGCATGCTCTCGACCATCGCCACGTCGCCGACGACGGCGACGCTCGAGGTCGGCTGCGGCACGGCCCGCAATCTCATCAAGCTCGCCGGGCGGGCCGAGCCAGGACGGCTCTACGGCCTCGACGCCTCCCACGAGATGCTGGAGACGGCCGCCCGCAGCATCGCGCAGCAGGGCGTGCCGGCGGCGGGCCGGCCGCCGATCGTGCTCCGCCAGTGCCTGGCCGAGCAGCTCGATGCCCGGGAGACATTCGGGATCGACGAGCCCTTCGACACGATCTTCTTCTCTTACTGCCTGTCGATGATCCCGACCTGGCCCGGGGCCCTGGAGGCCGCGCTGGCCAACCTCAGGCCCGGGGGCCGGCTGCTCATCGTGGACTTCTGGGACCAGGGGGAACTGCCGGGCCTGTTCGCCGCGGGCCTGAAGCGGTGGCTGGCGCTGTTCCACGTGCACTACCGGCCCGAGGTGCACGACGCGATCGCCGCCCTCGGCCGATCGGGCCGTGCCCACGTGGCCTTTGAATCGGTGGCCCGTCGCTACGCCTACATCGCGACGATCACCAGGCGCTGACCCGGCCGCGGGCCGTCCTCAGGGCAGCAGGAACACCAGGCCGGTCGCGGTGGCGGCCTGCACGGCGAGCCCGCGGGCGCTGATGGGGGGTGCCGGGACCGTCCAGGGTGCGCAGTCGCCCGGTCGGTAGTAGCCCAGCGGGTAGACGCACTCCCAGGGCAGCTCCACGCCCGCCTTGTACGGCAGGATGGGGACCGTGACGAAGAAGTGAGCCGCCGAGCAGACGACGTCGGCCATGAATCCGTGGGAGTGGCCGTACCGCTCGAGGTTCCAGTGCTCGAAGTAGAGCGGCTTGTGGCAGTAGCCGGCCGCCTTCCACGCGAACGTCGTGGTGGCGAACCGTCGCGGCTCGAAGGTCTGCCCCTCCAGACGGCACTCGCATGGGTAGTCGCTGCCGGGGCGACCGCCGACGGTGATGTCGAGGTTGATCGAGTCGAGCGAGTCGCGCCGCAGCCGCTCCAGTGCCTCGCGGCAATCGCCGGCCTCGTCGGCACAGGGCTCGGTCGCGGCCGCGACCACCGTCACCGGCGCGTCGTCCGCGCCCACCTCGGGGGCCGACACGCCCACCTCGGCCGTGTCCACCGAGACGGGGCGGACGGATTCGTCCCGGAGGAAGTCCCGCCACTCGCGGGCGGGCAGGGGAGCCGCCGCCAGCAGCCAGGCGAGGGCCGCCACCGTGAGCCGGTCACTCGCCGGCCTTGGAGTGCTCCGCCGTGTAGTTCGGGGCTTCGTGCGTGATGGCGATGTCATGCGGATGGCTTTCCCGGACGGCGGCGGCTGAAACCTGGATGAAACGCCCGTCGCGCCTCAGCTCCTCGATCGTCCGCGTGCCGCAGTAGCCCATCCCGGCCCGCAGGCCGCCGACGAGCTGGTAGACGAACACGCTCAAGGGGCCCTTGAAGGGCACCCGTCCCTCGACTCCCTCCGGAACCAGCTTGTCACCGCCCCGCCCGGTCGCCGTCTGTCGGTAGCGTTCGCTCGACCCCTGGACCATCGCCCCGAGCGATCCCATGCCGCGGTAAGCCTTGAACGTCCGTCCCTGGTAGAGGACGGTCTGCCCCGGACTCTCCGCGACCCCGGCGAGCAGCCCGCCGATCATGCAGCAGTGGGCCCCGGCCGCGATCGCCTTGGTGATGTCTCCCGAGTAGCGGATGCCTCCGTCGGCGATCACCGGCACGCCGGCGGCGGCCGCCTCCTGCGCCGCGTCCCAGACCGCCGTGATCTGGGGAACGCCGACGCCGGAGATGACCCGCGTGGTACAGATCGACCCGGGACCTATCCCGACTTTGACTCCATCGGCGCCGGCCGCGATCAGATCGCGACAGCCCTCCCGGGTTGCCACGTTTCCCGCAACCACCTCGATCTCCCAGCGTTTCTTGATTGCCCCGACGGTCTCCAGGACGTTCGTCGAGTGCCCGTGGGCGGAGTCGACCACGAGCATGTCGACCCCTTTGGCGATCAGGCTGGCCGCCCGGTCGTAGTCGAACACGCCCACGGCGGCCCCCACCCGCAGCCGGCCCTGCCGGTCCTTGCAGGCGTCGGGGAACCGCTTCATCATGTCAATGTCCTTGATCGTGATCAGGCCGGTGAGGAGCCCCTGGCCGTCGACGAGGAGCAGTTTCTCCACCTTGTTCGCCATCAGGACCTTCTCGGCCTCGTCCAGCGTGACGTTGCCGGTGGCGGTGACGAGCCCGGTCTTCGTCATGATCTCGGCGATCGGCGTCTCCCCGCTCTCGAGGAACCGCAGGTCGCGCCGCGTGATGATGCCCACCAGCCGGCGGCCGTCGGCGGTGATCGGCACGCCCGAGATGTTGTGCTGATCCATCACGTCCCGGGCGCGGGCGACCGTCGCCGTCGGGGGCAGCGTGACCGGATCCATGATGATTCCGTTGGCGCTGCGCTTGACCTTGTCGACCTCCTCGGCCTGTCGCTCGATCGAGAGATTCTTGTGGATCACCCCGAGGCCGCCCTCCTGGGCCAGGGCGATGGCCATCTCGCTCTCCGTGACGGTGTCCATCGGGGAGCTGACGATCGGGATGTTGAGCCGGATCCCCCTGGTCAGGTTCGTGGCGACGTCGACCTCGGCGGGCACCACGGCCGACCGCCGGGGCACGAGGAGCACGTCGTCGAAGGTGATTCCGGTCGCAACGATTTTCCCTTCCATGCGGACGTCCCTGCGGGGGCGAAAAACCGCGGATTATGGGGCCGGATGCCCCGGGAGGGCAACGACCGGTCGCCACGCCGCCGTTTCCGCCGTCTCCAGGTGGCCGCACGGCGCCGAACCGTGGCCTACCCTTGGAGTGCCGCTGCGATCCGCGAACCTCGCGGCACCACCTCCCCACCCGCTGGCAGATCATGCGCTTCCTCGAAGAATCCGTCCGCTCGCCGGCCGCCCCGGCCCTCCGTGCCATTCCCGCGCCGCAGCCGCCCGCCACCCGGCCGGACGAGGCCGCGCTGGCCGCCCACATGGCCCGCAGCCGCTACGGGCGGTTCACGCTCACCGACGCCGTCCGCCCCGGCTGGCAGCTCGACGTGGTGCCCCAGGCGGGCTATCGCTACGACGTCTGGGCCGATCCGCAGGGGGGCGCCCGGCTGCCGGCACTCGTCGCCGCCGTCTCCGCCGAGGACCTGTTCGACACGTTCCTGGAGCTGCTCGGCCCGCTCGGTGACACCTGCGACGTGATCCTGGAGTCCTCCCACGACCGCACCGAGGGGCACGACGAGGTCGGCCGCGACGGCATCGAGCGGCTCGTGCTGGAGAGCGTGCTCTGGGACTTCGAGGAGCTGCTCCTGCACGACGGCTGCACGGGCCTGGCCGTCATGCATCCCGAACTCTCGATGGAAGTCCAGCTCGACGAGCACAAGCTGCTGGTCGTCTACGCCCCGTCCCGGCTGCCCTTCGAGCGGATCCTCAAGGCCAGGGGCCTCATCCGGGACGACCGGCTGCGGGTGATCTCGCAGGGGGAGCACGTCCACACCTCCCACACGCGGTTCGCCCGCCGGCTCGGGGAACTGGCCGGCCGCCTGGGGGCGACCGGCTGACAGGCCCGCCCGGACGGCCGATTTGGCCTTGAGCCGGTGCCGGCCTTCCGCGACCATCCCGCCGCCGAGCGGTCCGTGCCGGGCCGCCGCTGGAACTGCGGATGGACGTGGTGCTGCCCCGGATCGTGGCCTGCCTGCTCGTGCTCGCGACGGCGGCGCCGGCGCGCGGCCAGGAGGTGCTCCCGGCGCCGCCCCAGGCCCCGAATCCGTTCGCTCCGCTGCCCGAGGGCACCCTCGTCGCCCCTGCGGGCCCCGCGACGGCCGTCCCGCCCCCCGCGCCGCGGAACTCGGCCGTCATCCCGCCGCTCGACGCGGAGCTCGTGTGGGCCCGGATGGTGGACGTGACCGACGACTTCTTCAAGGTCCACAACGAGCAGCGGGTCGTGTTCGCCAACGGCATGCCCACCGAGGGCCGCATCGACACGTTCCCGCAGACCGGGGCGACGATCCTCGAGCCGTGGCGGCCCGACTCGGTCGGCTGGAGCGAACGCTGGGAGGCGACGCTGCAGTCGATCCGCCGGGTCGGCACGATGCGGCTGATTCCCGACCCCGGCGGGTGGCGGATCGAGGTGGTCGTGCAGAAGGAGCTGGAGAACATGCCGCGGCCGATGATGGCCACGACGGGCGGCGCCTCGTTCCGCAACGACGACTCGCTCTACCGCTACGGCACGCCGCTCCCCACGCTCGGCCAGCAGGTCGGTGACCAGCCCCGGCCCGTGGCCGCCCCGACGCCGAACCTGGGCTGGATCCCGCTGGGCCGCGACCCGCTCCTGGAGCAGAAGATGCTCTCCCGCGTGCTGGCGAAGCTGGGCGTGGCGCCGCTGCCGCAGCCCGAGCCCTACTACCAGCCCGCGGATCCCGGCTCGCTGGCGTCGCCGGCCGGACCGGCCCCGGGGCCCGTCTACGGCGCCCCGGTTCCGCCGGAGCAGCTGCCGCCGGGGGCGGTGATCGCCCCCGGTCCGCCGGTACCGATCGAGTCCCTGCCGCTGCCGCGGCCGTAGTAATGACGGCCCACACCTGATCCGCAGGCGTCGCGGGTGTCGGGGTTGCCCGTGCCGTCTCGCCCGGACGTTCACTCCGGCCCTCCAGGCCTGCGTTCACTCGATGCTGCCCTCGCTTCACCATCCTGGTTTCGCTCGGCCAGCAACGCCGGCTCGCCGGCACGGGCAACCCCTCGTGCAATCGATGGTTTGGACTCTCGCACGCGCGAGGATCAAGCGAGAGCCGGAGAAGCCGCCCGCTGCACGGGGGTTTTGCTACGGGGGCTACGACCGCAGTTCGGCGATGTGAAAGCTGCCGTAGGTGTGCACCCGGTCCAGCGGATGCAGCCGGGCGGCGAGCGCGGGGTCGTAGTCGAGGATCTCCCGCGTGCCCTGCGTGCGGCCGCCGACGTTCACCCGCACCTGGTCCAGGAAGTCGGTGTTGAAGCCGCCGCTCCGCCAGATGAGCCGGGCCCGCGGCGCCGCCCGATCCACGATCGCCTGCCACTCCGACTCCAGGAGCGGGAAGAACCGGTCGCTCAGCCAGTCCATGTGGTCCAGCAGCACGAACCGCGTGACCGGTCGATCGTGCTGCTCGAGGAACCCCTGCACGGAATTGGTGTGGGTCGTGACCCGGTCGACGAGCCCCGCCTTGAGCCGCGCGAAGTTCTCCGCCACCAGATACTCCGGGCAGCACCCGCGGGTGTAGGAGCCGGTCATGTAGAGCCGCCAGAAGTAGTTGTCCTTCATCGGCAGGCCCACGAACACGCCCTCCAAGCAGTCCTGGATGAACTGCGCGAGGTCGCCGGAGTAGGTGGCCTCGATCTGCCTCCGCTGGGCGCGGGGCACGCCGAGCATCGACATCGTGGTGTCGCGGTTGAGGGCGAACCGCAGCGCCGTGCCGAACTTGTCCCGCAGGTGGTTCTCGTAGATGTGCCGCTGCTCGGCCAGGTCCTCGGCGTCGAGCAGCCGGTCGAGGTGGGGCCGCACCTTGATCACCTTGTCGGTGTAGAACTTCGCCAGCTTGGCGAAGAAGCCCGACGTCCCGCGGAAGTAGAACGACCGCCCCGGATCGTCGAACCAGCCGATCTTCCGGTCCCAGAACGACTGGGACCACGCCGGCAGCTGGCCGCGCAGCTTCTGCTCGTAGACCCGCCGCACGCCCGGCAGCCGCCCCGTGCCGAACATCCGGAAGAAGTCCTCGAACTCCAGCCCCCGGATGCCGGCCTTCTTGAGGTCGAGGAGCGCGTTCTGCCGCGGGTTCATGTCGACCGCGTGCACGTGCCGCGGGCCGCAGAGCGCGTAGTCGAGCGCGTTGCAGCCGGCGGAGGTGATCACGAGGATCTCGTCCTCCGGGCCGATCCGCAGCGCCTCCCGGTCGAGCCGGGGATCCTCCCAGCAGGTGTTGTAAACCAGGTTGTTGCGGTGCACCGCGTTGAACACGCGGCGGCTGATCCAGTCGAAGATGGCCATGAGGAGCTATTCGTCCGTGACGCAGCCACGGGATGCGGGGGCGACGCAGCGGATGTACTTGGCGAGGATGCCCCGGGTGGCCTTCGGGGGCGGAGCCCGCCAGGCGGCCCGGCGGCGGGCGAACTCGTCCGGGGCGACCTCGGCGTCGATCGTGGCGGCGTCGGCGTCGATCACCACGACGTCGCCGTCCTGCACCAGCGCGATCGGGCCGCCCTCCTGGGCCTCCGGCACGACGTGCCCCACGATGAACCCGTGCGAGCCGCCGGAAAACCGGCCGTCGGTGATGAGGGCGACGTCGGCCCCCAGGCCGGCCCCGACGAGGGCCGATGTGGGCGTGAGCATCTCCGGCATGCCCGGCCCCCCCTTGGGGCCCTCGTAGCGGATGATGACGACGTCGCCCCGCTGGATCGCACCCTGCTCCAGGGCCGCCAGCATCGCCTCCTCGCTGTCGAAGACGCGGGCCGGCCCGCGGAACCGGGAGCCCTCTTTGCCGGTGATCTTGGCCACGGCGGAGTCGGGGGCGAGGTTCCCGTGGAGGATCGTGATGTGCCCCGTCTTCTTCAGCGGGTCCTCGACCGGCCGGATGATCTTCTGGCCCGGTGCGAGCCCCTTGCTCGAGGCCAGGTTCTCGGCGAGCGTCTTGCCGGTGACCGTGATGCAGTCGCCGTCCATGAGCCCCTTGTCGAGCAGGTACCTCATGAGCCCGCTCGTCCCGCCGATCGAGTGCAGGTCCTCCTGCACGAACCTGCCGCTCGGCTTGAGGTCGGCGAGGTAGGGGATCCGCCGGGCCACCTTCTGGAAGTCGGCGGGCGCCAGGTCGACCCCGACGGCGCGGGCCATGGCGATGAGGTGAAGGACCGCGTTCGTCGACCCGCCGAGCGCCATGATCGTGACCATCGCATTCTCGAAGCCGCGGCGGGTCATGATGTCCCGCGGCTTGAGGTCGAGCTCCAGGAGCCGGCGGATGGCGGCCCCGGCCCGCAGGCACTCGGCGAGCTTGTCGGGGTGCTCGGCGGGGATCGAGGCGCTGTCGGGAAGCGCCATGCCCAGCGCCTCGATCGCCGTGGCCATCGTGTTGGCGGTGTACATGCCGCCGCAGGCGCCGGCCCCCGGGCAGGCGTGGCGGACGATGTCGGCCCGCCTGGCGTCGTCGATCCGGCCGGCCACGTACTCGCCGTAGCACTGGAACGCCGACACGATGTCGAGCGTCGAGCCGTCGGCCAGGTGGCCCGGCCTGATCGTGCCGCCGTAGACCATGAGTGCCGGGCGGTTGAGCCGCCCCATGGCGATCAGGCAGCCGGGCATGTTCTTGTCGCAGCCCGGGATGGCGACGAGCCCGTCGTACCACTGGGCATGCATGACCGTCTCGATCGAGTCGGCGATGACGTCGCGGGAGGGGAGCGAGAAGCTCATCCCCTCGGTTCCCATCGAGATGCCGTCGCTGACGCCGATGGTGTTGAACCGCATGCCGACCATGCCGGCGGCGACGACGCCCTCGCGAACCCGGGCCGCGAGCCGGTCGAGGTGCATGTTGCAGGTGTTGCCCTCGTACCACATGCTCGCGATCCCGACCTGCGGCTTGTCGAGGTCCGCCGGCTGCAGCCCCGTGCCGAGGAGCATCGCCTGGGAGGCCCCCTGCGAGCGGGGCTGGGTGATCCGTGAACTGTGGCGGTTGAGAGGGGTCATGGTGCGGACGATTCCCCGCGGTCCTGGCGGTGCCTGAAACGTCGGCAGGATACTATCATGAGCCCGACCGCGAAAGCCGCGGCACGCCATCCATGCGCCCCGCCTTCGTCTATCTCGATCTCGGCAACGTCGTCTTCACGTTCGACCGCGGCCGGGCCTTCCGGCAGATGGCGGCGGAGTGCGGCGCGGACGCCGCCACGGTCGAGGCCGTCGTCATGGCGGGGGGACTCCAGGAGCGACTCGAGCAGGGGCGGCTGGATTGGGCCGCGTTCCACGCCGAATTCTCGCGCCGCACCGGGACGTCCTCGGATCCCGCGCGGCTCGCCCGGGCCGCCGCGGACATGTTCGAGGTGAATCCCGGAATCATGCCGATCGTCGCCGGGCTGGAGCGGGCGGGCGTTCCGACGGGCGTCCTCTCGAACACCTGTACGGTCCACTGGGACCACATCGTGGCCCGTGGCTCGTGGCTCATCCCGGGGCGATTCGCGCCGATCGTGCTCAGCTGTGCAGCGGGCGTCATGAAGCCCGAGCGGCGGATCTACGAGGCGGCCGCGGACGCCGCCGGCGTCTCCCCGGAGCGGATTTTCTTCACCGACGACACGCCCGGCCACGTGGCCGCGGCCCGCGGGGCGGGCTGGGACGCCGAGGTGTTCACGACGCCCGCGGCCCTGATCGCCGCGCTCGACCAGCGGGGGCTGCGGCTCGGCCTGTGAGCCCCGACCGCTCGGCGGTAAGGTAGCATGGAGGCGGGAACGCCGGAGGAAGCGGCTGGAGCATGGCCGAGCCCGTCCACACGATCGAGCAGTTCATCGCGGTCGCCCGCAAGAGCGAACTCGTGGACACCGCCCGGCTGGAGGCCGCCTGCGAGCCCTGGCCCGATCGCTCCGCGCCGCTGCCCGACGAGCTCGTCGCGGCTCTCGTCGATGGCGGCCTGCTCACCCGCTGGCAGGTCGACCAGCTCCGCAAGGGCCGCCACAAGGGATTCCTGCTGGCCAACAAGTACCGCCTCCTCGAGCTGCTCGGGGCGGGGGGCATGAGCAGCGTCTACCTCGCCGAGCACGCCGCCCTCCATGAGAAGGTGGCGATCAAGGTGCTGCCCACGAAGCACGTCGGCAAGACCTCGTACCTCGCGCGGTTCGAGCGCGAGGCCCGCGCCGCCTACCGGCTCAGCCACCCCAACATCGTGCGGACGGTCGACCTCGACGTGGCCGGCCCGATCCACTTTCTCGCGATGGAGTACGTCGCGGGGACCGACCTGCACGCCACGGTGAAGCAGGGGGGGCCGCTCGATCCGCGGCAGGCGGCCGACTACATGCGGCAGGCGGCCCTCGGCCTTCACTACGCCCACGTCGAGGGCTTCGTGCACCGGGACATCAAGCCCGCGAACCTCATCCTCGACAAGCGCGGGACGGTCAAGATCCTCGACTTCGGTCTCGCCCGCGGGGGGGACGACGAAGACTCGCTGACGACCGACAACAACGAGAAGGTGCTGGGCACAGCCGACTACCTGGCGCCGGAGCAGGCCAAGGACAGCCATCAGGCCGACGCCCGGTCGGATATCTACGCCCTTGGCTGCACGCTCCATTACCTGCTCACGGGACGGCCGCCGTTCGCGAAGGGCTCGCTCGCCGAACGGATCCGGGCCCACCTCCAGGAGCCGCCGCCGAGCCTGCTGGCGGAACGTCCGGACTTGCCTCCGGCGATCGCCGGGCTCTTCTCCCGGATGCTGGAGAAACACCCCGATGCCAGGCCGCAGACGGCGCAGGAAGTCGCCGAGGTGCTCGGGGCCTGGCTGTCGAGCGGCGGCACGGCGGGCGGGCCGGCCGGCTTGCCGCGGCGGACGCTGCCGCGGCGGACGCCCGCGGGCGATTCCGGCATCGGGATGCAGTCGCCCGCCTTGTCCGGCGTCCGTCGGTCCCCGGCCGTCGGGGAATCGGGCATCCGCCGGGCGTCGGCCCCCGGCGGCCCGGCAGCGGGGCAGCGGCCGCCATCCGGCCCGTTCGACTTCGGCGCCGCCGGCTCCAGCGGCACGACGGCCGCGAAGCCACCACCGCTCAAGGCCGGCACGGCGAAGGCCCTGCCCGTGAAGGCCGGCTCCGCGAAGCCGGGCTCCGCCAAGAAGGGGCACAAGCCCGCCGATGGAAGCGATGAGGAGACGGAAGTCCCCGCACCGCGGCGGATGCCCCTGGTGTTCCTCGGCCTGCCGATCGGCTTCTGGGTCGTGGCGCTGGCCGGGCTGCTCATAGCCGCCACGCTCGCCTACCTCGTGCTCAAGCCGAAGCCGAAGCGGAAGGCCACAAAGGAACCGCCAGCGGCCGCCGACGTGACCGAGCCGGCCAAGCCCGCAGGCGGGGAACAGGAACAGGCCCCCCAAACGCAGGACGACAAGCAGCCCGCACCGTCGGCTCCCGCCGCTGCAGCGGTCGTTCCTTCGCCTCCGCCTCCTCCGCCGCCGCGGACGGCTCTCGACGAGCAGTTGGACACGCTGAAACGGGATCAGGCAGCCCCGCCCGCCGCGGAGGAAGCCCCGGCGGCCGAGGCTGCTTCCACGAAGGAACCGGATGAGAAGCCGGCACCCCAGGCCAAAGAGAAGCCCTGACAAGGCTCTTTCTCCAGCCGCCTGAGCCTGTTTTCCGCTTTTCCGCGCGCGGAACGATTTCGCCAGGGGTTGCCCGTGCCGTCGAGCCGGCGTTGCTGGCCAGCGCAGCCGGGACGGCGGAGCGCAGCCAGCACCGAGTGAGCGAGGGCAAGGATGCCCGCAGCGAACGTCCGGGCGAGACGGCACGGGCAACCCCGGCCCACGGACGACGCACCACCGAGTCGGCGCAAAACAAGGATGCCCGCAGCGAACGTCCGAGCGAGACGGCACGGGCAACCCCGGCCCACGGACGACGCGGCACCGAGTTTGCGTAAAGCAAGGATGCCCGCAGCGAACGTCC
>JBIIUP010000007.1:0-35954 GCA_044339885.1 Pirellulales bacterium
GCTCTAGACCGCAGGCGGCTGGGGGGCGCCGCCGGTCGCAACGGGGGCCACCGCGGCCGAGGGGTGCGCCGGAAGTTCCCGGTGGTACACTTTCCGAGGTTCGACGCCGCCGGACGGGCCGGGGGGCGTCGGGCCGGGAGGGCATGTCGATGGCAGCCGACGACGACGATCGCAAGCCGGAACCGGATCCCTGGGCGGACATCGTGGCCGATGGGATCGACGGCGACGAGGAGTCGTCGTTCCAGTTCGATGCTGAGCCGGCGGCCGTCTCGCCCCCGGACGACATTCCCGCGGTCGCCGACGAATCCACCGCTGCCGCCGCGTCCGACGAACTCGTCGACGCCTGGCTGGCCGAGGACGACGATGCTTCCTCCACGCCGGGCGAGCACGCGCCGCTGGCGGTCTTCGCTCCCGAAGACGCGGCTTCCGGCTCGAGCAGCATCGACATCGGCACCGGGCTCTCCGGCATCGACGGCGATTCGTCGCGGGGGGCCGTCGAGGAGTCGTCGGAAATCGCCGCCGAGGCATGGGGCGAGGAGCCGGTCGACGCCGCCGGCGACGCCGGCGAAGCGCTGACCATCGATGGCGGCGACGCGGTGGAGGCTGAGTCGGTGGAATTTCCCGGCGTGTCCATCGCGGCCGCGGCCGCAACCGCGGCACCACTGACGACGGGGACGCGGCGGCCCGCGGCGGCCAAGAAGCCTGCAGGCGGCATCGGGCAGATGATCGGCGTGGCTCTCGGCGGCTTCGCCGCCATCCCGATCACGCTGGGCATCCTCATCTGGGGACTGCAGAAGGATCCTTTCGGGGTCACGAAGTCCGTTCCGTCCAGCGTCTCCTTCCTCCTCCCGGCGAAATTCCGTCCCGGCTTCAAGAAGGCCAAGCCGGTTTCCGGGACCCTCGCCGATGCACCGACGCTCGACGACCTGCCAGCGGCGGCGCTCCCGTCGCTTGACGAGCCCTCCCCGGACGTGGCCGCGGCTCCCGCGGGCGAACCCGAGACCGGAACGACGTCCGAGGAGCCCGCGGCCCCCAGCGAGCCGTCACTCGGCGACGTCGCGGTGACGGAACCGCCCGTCGCCGAGGAGGCCGCAGCCGAACCGGCGGCCACCGACGCGGTGATCTCCGAACCCGTCGTCCCGGCGGCGGATCCCGGCACCGAGGTCACGGACACGACGGCGGCCGTCGCCGTCGAAGGCGGGTTGGCCGACGCGCCCGCTGCGAGCCTCGACGACTTTCTGGAGCCCGCCACGGAGCGGGCCGCGGACCCGCCGGCGGCTGCCGCAGCGGCCGCCGCCGAACCCCCGCCGCTCGACCTGTCCGGCCTGGAGACGGCGGTCGCCGACGCGACGGCGCTGGGCGAGGCCGTGGCAGCGGCCGACGCCGCGGACGAGGCGCCGTACAAGCGGCTGCTCGTCCAGTGGTACCGCTCGCTCGCCGGCGTCGCGGAGCAGCTGACGGCGCTGGAGCGGACGGCCGCCGATTCCGGCCGCCCGCTGGCTGCCACGCCGGAGCAGGTCGCGACGCTGCACGCCGGCATCGCCGACCGCGACGTCCATGCCACCGCGCTGGCCCGCGTCGCCGCCGACTGGTTGGACTACGCGCGACGTGGCGGCGACGGGGTGGTCGTTCCCGTGGTCTTCGAGTCGGCCCGCCGCGCCGGGCCCTACTGGACGGCGAAGGCCACGCTCGAGCGGAGCGACGGCAGCGTCCGCAGCCTGGCGATCGTCTCCCGCTCGGAGCCGGTGGCGACCGCAGGCGACCGCCTGATCGTGACCGGGGTGGTGCTCGAAGACGGCGTGATCTGGGCGGCCGACTGCCGTCCGATGGCGGCCTCCGCGCAGCCGGTGGCTCCGTTCTGAATGGCTCCGTCGAGAACGTTCCGGGCGGAAACTGTCTGGGCGGCAACCGGTTCAGCGGGACGTTCACAGTGATTCTGGGCGGGATTCCCTCGGCGCGCGGGATCGCCGCCGGCGTGACGTCGGGAAGGCTGCGGGCGGTCGACGTCCTCATCGACCGGGAGTCGCGGCACCGGGCTGCGGCCGGGCGACTCAACGCCCTCGTCCAGGAGCGGTGGGCCGCGGCCGCCATCGATGCTGCCGCGATCGACGGGGCGGCCCGTGGTCCGCTCGCCGGAGTGCCGGTGAGCGTCAAGGAGTGCTTCGCCGTCCGCGGCCTGCGGACCACGCTGGGCCTGGAAAGCCGCCGGGCCGCGGTCGACGAGGCGGACGCGGCGCTCGTCGCGGCGGTGCGGGCCGCCGGGGCGATCGTGGTCGGCAAGGGGAACGTGCCGCAGGCGATGATGCTCCACGAGACCGACAACCGGGTCTGGGGACGCACGAACCACCCGCTCCGGGCCGACCGTGGCCCCGGCGGATCCAGCGGCGGCGATGCGGCCCTCGTCGCCGCCGGGGTCGTGCCCCTGGCGATCGGGAACGACCTGGCCGGCAGCCTGCGGCAGCCCGCGCATGCCTGCGGAGTCGCCGCGATCATGCCGCGGTCCACGGCGCTCGGCGAGGGGGGCGCGGCCGACGTCCTCCCGCATCTCCTCGCCGTCCGTCCCCGGGCCGGGTTTCTCGCGGCCGAAGTCGGCGACCTGCGGCTGGCGCTCGGGGCGGTCGCCGCCGGCGAACGGGGGGCGGCGCCCGTGGCGGGGCTGCGGATCGCCTGGTGGGACGACGCCGGCCCCGTCGCCGGCTCGCCGGCGATCGTCCGGGCGGTCCGCGAGGCGGTGGCGCACCTCGCCGCGGCCGGTGCGGTGACCACACGGCTGGAGGGCGACATCGCCGCCGAGGCGGCCTGGCTGCACCTGGCCATCCTCGCGGCAGACGGTGGCGCCGACGCCCGGGCGGCGATCGCCGGTGGACGGATGATCGCGGGCGTCCGCCGGCTCCTGCGGCTGGCGGGTCTGCCCCGTGCCGCGCGGCCGCTCGTGGCCGCGCTGGCGAGGCTCGCCGGCCGTGCGATCGAGGCCCGGGCGGTCGTCGCCACCGGGCCGCGGACGGTCGCCGAGTTCGGCCGGCTGCTCGACGCCCGCGCGGACCTGTCCCGGCGGTTCGCCGCGGTCGTCGCCGGCCACGACGCGATCGTCTGCCCCGTCTCCGCCGTGCCCGCCCTGCGGCATGCCACGGCGGCCCGGCTCGTGGTGGCCGCGGCTCCCTGCCTGCTGGCGAACCTGCTCGACCTGCCGGCCGGCGCCGTCCCGGTGACGACCGTGCGGGCGGGGGAGGAGGCGGGCCGTCCGTTCTCGTTCGACCCCGTCCTCCGAGCTGCAGCGGCGTGCGACCGCGGCAGCAGCGGCCTGCCGGTGGGCGTGCAGGTGGTGGCCTGCCCCGGCCGTGACGAGGCCCTCGTGCTCGACGTCATGGAGGCGATCGAATCCGCCCGCGGCGCGTGAACGCGCGGCGCAGCGCCGCCGCCAGGGCTCCGCTCACCCCAGCCGCGCCGCGACCACCCGCGGCATCTGGTCGACCGCGAGCACCTCGCAGGCCGCGCCGGCGTCGATGCCCGCCTTGGGCATGCTCCAGACGACGCTCGTGGCCTCGTCCTGCGCGATCGTGTGCCAGCCGCGGCCGCGGAGCTTCATGAGCCCGCGGGCGCCGTCGCGTCCCATGCCGGTGAGGAGCAGGGCCACGCCGGTGCTCGGCCAGTGGTCGGCGACGCTCTCGAAGAAGACGTCGACGCTGGGGCGGAAGAACACGTCCCGTGGCTCGGCGCGGTACTCGAGCGTGCGAGACTTGGAGAGCACGAGGTGGTCGTTGGTGCCCGCGAGGAGCACGTCGCCGGCCTGGGGCGAGTCGCCATGGGCGATGACGCGGACGGCGCGGTTGGTCCGGTCGCCGAGCCACTTCGCCAGCCCCTGGGAGAAGGCGACGTCGACGTGCTGAACGATGAGCGTCGCGGCGTTCCAGTCGCGCGGCAGCGGCAGCAGCAGGTCGGCGATCGCCTTCGGGCCGCCCGTCGAGGCGCCGACGACGAGCAGCCGGGGGGGCGCCGCGGTCACCGGCCGTGCCGCCTTGCGGGACTCCCCGGTCGCCCCGACGATCTTGGCGATCACGCCGATCTTCTCGACGAGGGCCCCGGCCCCGCTCACCTCGCCGGCGGGGCCGAGAATCGGCGTGTCGACCGCGTCGAGCGCCCCGAACCCCATCGCCTCGTAGACGAGCGAGATGTTGCCGCTGACCGTCGCGGTCACGACGAGGATCGCGCACGGCGCGGTGGCCATGATCTGCCGGGTGGCCTGCACCCCGTCGAGGTGCGGCATGAGCAGATCCATGAGGATCAGGTCGGGCCGGTCGCGCTTGGCCATGGCGACGGCCTCGACGCCGTCGTTCGCGGTCCACACGACCTCGTGGTCGGGGAGGCTGTCGACGACGCGCCGCAGCGCCTCGCAGGCGGCCCGCATGTCGTTGACGATCCCGATCCGCATCCTCGCGGCCCTCGCGCTACCGTTGTGCCTCGCCGATCAGGTCGATGATCGTATCGACGAACGTGGTGTCGTGGAAACTGCTCTTCGTGAGGTAGCGGTTGGCGCCCGCGTCCAGGCCGCGGAGCCGGTCCTCCTCGCGGTCCTTGTAGGAGACGATGACGACCGGGATCTCCCTCCGTGCCGGGTCGGCCTTGATCAGCGACACCAAGCCGATGCCGTCCATCCGCGGCATGTCGACGTCGGTCACCACGAGGTCGTAGTGGGCCGAACGGATCGCGTTCCACCCGTCCATTCCGTCGACCGCGACGTCGACGGCGTAGCCGCGGGCCTGGAGGAGCTGCCGCTCCAGCTCGCGGACCGTGATCGAGTCGTCGACGACGAGGATCCGCTTCCGCTGCCGGGCCTGCTCGGCGAGCTTCTCGAACTCGATCCGCGACAGCCTCCGCCCCATGAGCACGTTGTCGATCGAGCGGACGAGGTCCTCGACGTCGACGATGAGCACGGGGTTGCCGTTCTCCAGGAGCGACGCCGAGTTGATGTCGGGGACCTTGCCGAGCCGGGGGTCGAGCGGCCGCACCTCGAGATCCCGCTCGCCAAGGAAGGCGTCGACGATCATGCCGAACTGCTGCCCCCGATCGCTGAGCACGACCACCGGCATCGGGTCGGGCGGCTGCGTGGCCTCCGTCTCCAGGATCTGCGCGGCCAGCACCAGGCCGATCGAGACGCCGTCGCGATCGAAGTACTGGCGGCCTTCGACGGTGCGGATGTCGGCGTGGCTGCAGAAGACGATCTGGTCGATCCGCGTGAGGGGGAAGGCGTAGGGCTCGCCGCCGATGTCGACCAGGAGCGCGCGGATCACCGACATCGTGATCGGCAGCTGGAGCGTGAAGACCGTCTGTCGGCCGGGCTGCGTGGCGACGCGGACGCTGCCTCCCACCGCCTTCACCATGCTCTGGACGACGTCGAGCCCGACGCCGCGGCCCGAGAGCTCGGAGACCTTCTCCTTCGTGGAGAAGCCGGGCAGGAAGAGGAACTCCAGGAGCTCCAGTTCCGACAGGTGGTCCGCGACCGCCCGGGCCACCAGTCCGCGGGCGACCGCCAACTCCCGCAGCCGCTCGACGGCGATGCCGCGGCCGTCGTCGGCGAGGGTGATGTGGAGCATGCCGGCGCGGTGCCGGGCCTCGAGGCGGATCGTGCCCGTGGCCGGTTTGCCGGCGGCCGCCCGCTCCTCGGGGGTCTCCAGTCCGTGGTCGAGGGCGTTGCGAATGAGGTGCGAGAGGGGAGCCTCGAGCTTGTCGAGGATGTCGCGGTCGACGCCCGTCTGCTCGCCGCGAACCTCGAAGCGGACCTGCTTGCCGAGGCTTCGGGCGACGTCTCGCACGAGGCGGGGAAACCCGCGGATGCCGTCGGCGAGGGGCCGCATCCGGCTGGCGATCACCTCGTGGTGGAGGCGGTTGGAAAGGTCCTCGTTCCGCCGGGCGAAGCTTTCGAAGTCCTCGACGTGGGTCGAGAGCCTTGCCAGGCACCCGTCGGCCCGCTCGCGGATGCCGGCGAGCATGGCGGCCAGGGGGGGCGGCAGCTCGAGATCGACCCCCTTGAGGCGTTCCTCGAACGCCGAGATCCGGTCGCAGAGATCGACCTCCGTGCCCCGCAGCTGGAGGAGGCCGTCGACGAACGGCCGCAGCTGGCGGGTCTCCACGAGCGACTCGCCCGCGAGGCCGACGAGCCGCGTGAGGCTCTCGGCCGAGACGCGGACCACGCGGTCGCCTTGCTCGATCGGCTTGGCCGCGGGGCGGGCGGCCGCATCGGGCTGCGCCGGCTCGTCGGCGGGGGCGGCCGGCACGGCGGCCGCCGCGGGGGATTCGGGACGGGATGGCGGCACCGCAGCGACATCGACCACCGGGGTCGGCGGTGCCGCCGGCACGGGGGACGCCGGTGCCGGCGCCGAAAGCGGCGCGTCCGGCGCGGCCAGGACCGCCGCCAACTGGCCGACGATCGTCTCGGCCCGGCCGGCCCAGGGGGAGTCCGCCGTCAGGGCGTCGTCCGCGCGGGCGATGGAGGACAGGAAGTCGATCGCCGCCAGCAGCAGGTCGGCGTGGTCCGGCCGGACGCGGAAGCTGCCCTTGCCCGCGGCCACGAACACGTCCTCCAGCGCATGGGCCACCCGCACCGCCGGGTCGAGCCCCACGATCCGCGCCGCCCCCTTGAGCGAGTGCGCGGCCCGCATCATCGACTCGACCGTCTGCGGCGAGCGTTCCAGCTCCTCGATCGCCAGCACGCCGGCGGAGAGGGTGGCCGTCTGCCCCTCCGCCTCCAGGCGGAAGAGTTCCAGCATCGAGAATCCGCTCAGGTCTTCCGCCACGATCCGCTCCTCCGCCCGCCGAGACGGGCGGTCCTTCTCAGCCCGCCACCATCCCGCGCAAACCCTCGAAGAGCCGGGCCTCGTCGAGCAGGCCCACGGTCCGCTCCTGCCAGGTGAACAGCGCCGTCGAGCAGCGGCTCTGGGCCTGGCTGACGGTCGACGGCACCGGCCGCACGGCCGTCGTCGCGAGCCGGTGCACGCCCGCCACCTCGTCGACGCCGAGCACCCAGCGGTCTGTCCCCTGATCGGTGGCGTGCTCCACGACGAGCATCCGCGCCGTCGACGGCTCGCCGCCGGCCGTCCGGGCGGCGGGGCCGCCCGGCAGGCCGAGCAGGGCGTGGAGCGACATGCAGAGCTGAAGCTGGCCGCGGATGTTGACCAGCCCGGCGAGTCCCCCGGCGGCGCGGTGCGGGATCCGGTGGAGGGGCCGGCCGGTCGTCACCTCGACGAGCCCCGCGGCGGGCAGCGCGAACCACTCCCGCTCCAGCCGGAACACGAGCACGCTCGTCGTCCGTGTGCCGGCCGCGGCGGCGGGCTCCTCGAGGATCGTCCGCCAGGCGTCGAGGTAGCCCTCGGGGGCCGGCCGGTCGAAGAACGACCGGGCGGCCGCGGCGAGCACCGGGCAGTTGCGGCAGTGGATGAAGGTCTCGAGCTCGGGGCAGCTCTTGTCGCCGCCGACGCCGATGACCCGCCAGCACTCCGGCATGGGAGCCTCGACGTCGCCAGGGGGCTCGTGGTGGATGTCGATCACGACGAGGGCCTCCGTGCCAGGGCGCGGGCCGCGGACTGCCGGTAGGTTTCCGCCATGCGTTCGTCACCGCGCTGCGTGGCCAGGAGGGCCAACGCGAGCAGCGCCTCGTCGTGCGAGGCATCGAGGTAGAGCGTCTTGTGCAGGCAGGCCTCGGCCCGGTCGAGATCGCCGGCCGCCTGGTGGATCATCCCCATGAGGAAGAACAACTCGGGCGACGGGGCGAGGCCTTGGCGGGCCCGCTCGCAGAGTGCGATCGCCTCGGCGTGCCGCGCCGCGTTGGCGAGGTCTCCCGCCTCGCGAAGCACGCCGGCGAGGTCGGGCGCCGCCGCCGGCTCCGCCCCTCGTGCCGCGGCCGCGGCCGCGGGGCGGAGAGACGGCGGTGCGGCGGGACGGCGGGACCGGGCGGCCGCCTGGTTCGGTGTCGTGGGAGCCGGCGGAGGCGGGGGCACCGCCCGCCTCAGGGCGAACACCGAGGCGCCTCCGGCGGGAATCCAACGCCCCCGCATGATGGGCGGTTCCGCGGCGCCGAGGACGAGGATCCCGTCGGGCTTCAGCAGGCCGTCGATTTGCCGCTCGACCCTGCCGCGGGCCTCCGCGTCGAGGTAGATGAGCAGGTTGCGGCAGAAGATGATGTCGTAGGGCTCTCGTCCCGCACGGAACGATTCGTCGAGCAGGTTCGCCCAGGTGAATGCGACCTGCGCCCGCGCGCGGTCGTCGATCACGACGGCCCCCTCGGCAGCGTGGAACCAGCGATCGCGGAAGGCGAGGTCGGCGTTGCGGAAGGCGTTCGCGGAATAGCGGCCGCGGAGGGCGCGGGCCAGGGCCGCGCGGCTGATGTCGATGGCGTCGATCGTGAACTGCCCCGCGGCGAGTCCGGCGTCGAGCAGCGCCATGGCGATCGAGTAGGGCTCCTCGCCGGCGGCGCTCGGGGCCGAAAGCACCCGCACCGGCGTCCGCCCGGGGAGGGCCGCCAGCGTCCTGGCCACGCTGGACACGAACTGGAAGACCTGCGGGTCGCGGAAGAACCAGCTCTCCGCGACGACGACCTCCTCGACGAGGGCGTCCCGCTCGGCGGAGTCCGCCTCGACCCGGGCCGCATAGGCGTCGTCATCGGTCGCCCCGATCGCCACCATCCGGGCACGCACGGCACGCTCGAGGGCGGCGGCGCCGACGGTGGCGACGTCCAGGCCGATCCAGCGGCGCAGGATCTCCTCGACGGCGGCGACTCCGGTGCGGTCCGCGGCGTTCATGGAACCTGCGCCTCCGGCGCGGTCGCGCACAGTCCGTTGGCGAGATCGTCGGGGAGCAGCTTCGCCACCTCGATGAGCTGCACCGTGTGGCCGCCGAGCCGGAGGATGCGGCCGAGGAACGGTGCGTCGGGCAGGTTCAGCGGCGGGAACGCCGCATCGGCGTCCTCGGCCGAACGGATGGAGATGACGTCCTCGGCGACGAGGCCGAGCCGGGCCGGCCGCCGGGCATCGCCGGCGGACCGGTCGAACTGCACCACGATCACGCGGGTGCTCAGCCGCTCCTGCGGAGGGCGGCCGGCGAGCCGCAGGCCCAGGTCGAGCAGGGGCACCAGGCCGCCGCGGTAGGTGAAGATCCCGCGGATGAAGTCCGGGGTGTGGGGGATCGGCCGCGCCGGGACGAGCGGCAGCACCTCGATCACCACGCGGGATTCGACCGCGTAGACCTGTCCCGCGACGGTGAAGGTGAGCAGCTGCATGAGCGTCAAACCGTGAAGCGGGAAACCTCCTCCTTGAGGTCCCCGACGGCCTCGCGGAGGTGGACCGTGGCCTTGTTGAAGTCGTCGAGCGAGGAGGCGGTCCGGGAGGCCCCCTCGGCCAGCCGGATCATGGCCTCGCGGATCTGCTCCGCCCCCTGCGACTGGGCCCGCATCCCCTCGGTGACCTGCCCGAAGCGGCCCGAGATCCCCTGGACGGCCTCGATGATGTCGCCGAGCTTCGTCGACACGTCGCCGATCTCGTGCACCCCGGCCCGCACCTGCTCGGCGAACTTGTCCATCTCCATGACGCCCGCCGAGACGCTGTTCTGCATCTCCTTCACCATCCGCTCGATGTCGAGCGACGCCACGGCCGTCTGGTCCGCGAGCCGGCGGATCTCGCGGGCCACCACGAGGAAGCCGAGCCCGTACTCCCCCGCCTTTTCGGCCTCGATGGCCGCGTTGATGGAGAGCAGATTCGTCTGGTCGGCCACCTTGGTGATGGTCGTGACCGCGAGGTTGATGTTGGCGGCCCGTTCGCTGATCACGGCGAGCTTGGAGCCGAAGGAGGAGGTGCTCGAGGCCAGCTGCCGCATCGTGCCGTCCATGCCAGCGAGGCTGCCGCGTCCCTCGGCGGCCATGATCCCGGTGTGGCCGGCCATGTCGTTGACCTCGGTCATCGTCCGCAGCAGTTCCTGGCTGGTCACCGAGATCTGCTTGACGGCCGCCACCGCCTCACTCGTCGAGGCGCCGTAGTCGGAGATCACCTGCTGCTGCTCGCTGGCGGTCGCCTGGATGGCGGTCGCCGTCGAGATCAGGGCCACGCTCGACCGCTGGATGCGGCCGATGAGGCCGCGGAGGTCGGAGGTCATCGTCTGAATCGCCCCCAGCAGCGCGCCGGTCTCGTCGTCCCCGGTGGCGACGACGTCGGCCCGGAGGTCGCCCCCCGCCACCTGCTTCGCCACGCCCACGGCCGTCCGGATCGGGTTGGAGATCGTGCGGGCCACGAGCAGGGCGGCGAGCGTCACGCCCAGGATCGTGGCCAGCGACAGGCCGAGGATCGCCGCCCGCTGGAATCGCACGAGTGCGAAGGCCTCGTCGGCGTCCTGCTTGACGGTCATCCCCCAGCGGTAGCTCGGGAGGTAGCACCAGGCGGCAGCGACCTCCTCTCCACGGTAGTCGCGGACGATCCCATACCCGCGCTCGCCGTTGGCGCTCCGCTGGGTGGCCACGCCGTTCCGCCCATCCAGCGGAATCTGCATCCGGAAGGCGGCGTCGGGCGTGTGCCGCAGCGGCGAGGTGACGAGCACGGCGTTCCCCTGCAGTTCGCCGGTGACGACCTCGCCGGTGTCGCCGAGGCCGCTGGAGTCCGAGAGCACCTGCCAGACCCGCTGCGCGCTCAGGCCGAGCGCGAGCACGCCGATCGCCTTGGGCCCTTCGAACACCGGGCAGGTGACGAACGCGATCGGCTGGCCCTTCCCGCCGTAGGTCTGGAAGCCGCAGAGATCCGACTGCAGGAGGGTCCGGGCCCGGTCGAAGCCGCCGGCGAGTTCCGCCGATGCCAGACCGCCGGAGACCACCGACGTGCCCACGGGGATCGAGTCGTCCATCGACCAGACAACCCTCCCGGCGGCGTCGATGAGCAGCAGCTGCACGTAGTCGAAAGACTTGGCGACGTAGGTGAAGTAGTCGGCGAACTCACGCCCCCGTTCCACAAGCCGGGCGCGGGCGTCGGGCGACTCGGCCGCGTCCGGGGGCACCGCAGCGGACAGCTCCCGCATCGCCCTCACGAACGTCGGGCCACGGGCGAAGGCGGCGCCGTCGCGGACCCGTTCGGTGGCGTAGGCCTCGAGCTCGCCCGCCTTGGCGGCCGCGACCTGCACGAGGTTCGCCCGGACGGAAGCCTCGAGCGCCTGCGACGCGATCCGTGCCGTGATCGCTGTGAGGATCGCGCAGGGAATGAGCGCGATGACGAGGAACCAGAAGATGAGCCGGCCGGCGATCGACCGGCGCATGCCGGGCACCGCTTCGGGGGCGTTCGATGAATCGTTCATCCGCCTCTCCTCTCGGAGCCGGGGGAGGTGGCGCCGGACGGGTTGGCCCAGCGGCCTCCCCAGGCGCGGAACAGGTCCGCGACGAAGGCCTCCCAGTCGGCCCGCGACCGCGAGATCGGAAACGGAACCGGACGGACCGCGGTCCGGCTCGACCAGACGACGTCGAACTGGCCGTCGCCGCGGATCCGTCCGATGAACACCGGTCGCCAGGTGTGCTGGGTCTCCGGGTCGACCGCGATGATTCCCTCCGGGGCGGCGAGGCTCTGGTGGCGGAGCATGCTCCGCACCTGCCGCACGTCCGCGGTGCCCGCCTCGCGGACCGCCTGCGCCCAGAGACGGACGCTGTTGTAAGCGGCCACGATCACATCCGAGGTGGTGCGGTCGGCGCCGTAGGCGGCCTTGAAGGCCCTCACGAAGGCGAGGTTCTCGGGCCGCTCGATGCTCTGGAAGTAGTTCCAGGCGGCGTAGTCCCCCACCATGTCGACGCCGGTCGCCGTCGCCAGCTCGTTCTCGCCGATCGCGAAGGTCATGACGGGCGTCTGCTCGGGGCGGACGCCGGCCGCCCGCAGGCTGCGGGCGAGGGCGAGGGCGGAGTCGCCGACGACGGAGCTGAGGATCACGTCGGGCTTCGCCGCCACGATCCGCGCCACCGTCTCGTCCACGGACGTGCTGCCGAACGGAATGTAGTCCTCCCCCACGATCGTGTCACCGATGCCCCTGAGGTGGTCGGTGACGATCGCGTTGACGCATCGTGGCCAGATGTAGTCGGACCCCACGAGGTAGAACCGGCGGGCGCCGAGGACGTCGTGGCACCACTGGACGGCCGGCGTGATCTGCTGGTTCGGCGCGGCGCCGGTGTAGACGATGTTCGGCGACTGCTCCATGCCCTCGTAGGCCATGGGGTAGAGCAGGAGATGATCGGCGGCCTCGACGACGGGAAGTACGCCCTTGCGGCAGGCGCTCGTCCAGCAGCCGAAGATCGCGCTGACGTGCTCCTCGCCGATGAGCCGCTCGGCCTGCCGGGCGAACGTCTGCCAGTCGGAGGCTCCGTCGGCGATGACCCAGCGGACCTGCCGGCCGAGGAGCCCGCCCGAGCGGTTGATCTCCTCCAGAGCCAGCACCTCCGCGTCGATCATGGCGTTCTCGCTGACGGCCATCGGCCCGGACCGCGAGTGGAGGATGCCGACCACGATCGGCCGGCGGTCGACGAGGAGGCGGTCGAGCCCCAGCCAGCCGAGGGCGGCGGCCGCGGCGAGCGCCGGCAGCAACAGCCACGACCACCGGCGGCGGCGGCGCGGACTCACGGGGCCGGGGCGTGCCGGCACTCCGGCGATGATGTCAGGCTCTGGCATGGGGGTGCACGATCGGAGCGGGGCGGGCGCGGAATCGCTGTCTCATGCAATCTTTGCCCATCTTTCCCGACCGGGCGACCCTCCGGACGCCGAAAAAACCGCTGCAATCCCGGCAGGCCGAGGAAATGGACCGGCCGACACCATCCCCATGAGGGGGCGGCAGGCCGAACCGCCGGCCGGAGAGTGGCAGGAGGCCATTGATTCGGGTATATCTTGAAGCCGAGAGGCGGAGTGGGAAAACGGCAGGTGCGAACGTGGGCCATCGTGGCTTGCGAGAGCAGAAGCTGATTTTCCGAGGCCTTCAGACGTCGGCTGGAAGTCGGATGACGAAAGATCCTTCGAGCATCGCCGCGGAGTCGGCCATCCAGCGGATCGTCGGCGTGTCCGCCTGGTCCGACCAGGTGCGGCGGTCGATCGAACTGGTCGCCGCCCATCAGTCGAGCGTGCTGATCATGGGGCCCAGCGGCACGGGCAAGGAGCTCATCGCCCGGGCCATCCATGCGTGCAGCAACCGTGCGAAGCGACCGTTCATTCCGGTCGATTGCGCCGTGACGACAGGCACGCTGTTCGCGAGCCACATGTTCGGCCACGTGAAGGGTTCGTTCACGGGTGCGACATCGGCGACGCTGGGCTGCTTCCGTGCCGCTGATTCCGGGACCATCTTTCTCGACGAGATCGGGGAGATGGAACTCGAACTGCAGGCCAAGCTGCTGCGGGTTCTTCAGCAGCGGGTCGTGGTGCCGGTCGGCAGCCATCAGGAGATTCCCGTCGACGTCCGCGTGCTGGCCGCCACGAATCGCGATCTCTCCCGAGAGGTCGAGGCGGGCCGCTTCCGCGAGGACCTCTTCTACAGGCTCAACGTGGTGGCGATCCGCACGATTCCGCTCCGCGAGCGGCCCGAAGACGTCCCCGTCCTGGCGGGCCGCTATCTCGCCGAACTCGCGGCCCGGCACGGGATGCCGTTGTGCACCCTGTCGCAGGCCGCGATCGACGTGCTGCAGGGCTATGCGTGGCCCGGCAACGTTCGCGAGCTGGAGAACGTGATCGAGCGGGCGGTCATGTTTTCGTCGGGCGACGAGATCGATCCCGACTCGCTCACCGGTCTCATGGGGATCGGCGATGCCGCCGTCGTCCGGCCGCAGGTCTCCGGGCCTTCGGCGATGGCGGCCGCGGCGAGTCGCGGGATCGTGAGCCCCACCATGCTCCCCGGCGTCTACCGCGTCGAGCCCCGCGTCGACGTGACCACGGCCGAGCAGCCGCCCACCGAAGCGGTGGCGGCGACGGACGAATCCTGGCCCACGCTGGCCGATGTGGAGCGGATGCACCTCGAGCGGACCTTGGCCGCGACGATGAACAACAAGTCGCTGGCCGCCAAGATGCTGGGCGTCGACCGGTCGGTGCTGCGTCGCAAGCTGCAGCGCCACGGGCTCGACGAGGGCGGCCCGGCCTCCGAGTGACGCTCAGCCCGCCCTGGCGCGGTGCAGGGCTGCGGCGTCCTCGTCGGGCACCCTGAGCCGCAGGGTGGCCGTCGGCGGAGCCCGTCGTTCCTGGGAGAATCCGCGGGTTCCGCCGTCGAGGAACTCCTGGAGGTGCACGACCGGCCCGCTGCTGAACTCCGCACGGAGGGCGTCGAGCACCTGCTTCCAGGGAAGTCCGCGACGGTAGATGACCCGGTACGCGGCCTTCAGGTCGGCGATGTCCTCGGCGGAGTGGCCGCTCCGCCGCAGGCCCACGATGTTGAGCCCCACCACGCAGCCGCTCTGGCCGTCGAGGAGCATGTAGGGGGGGATGTCCTGCACCACTCGGGCGTGGCCACCGACCATCGCCAACCGCCCGATCCTGCAGAACTGGTGCACCGCCACGGCCCCGGACACGAAGGCCCGGTCTTCGATGGCGACGTGGCCGCCGACGAGCGCCCCGTTGGCGCAGATGCAGTTGTTGCCGACGGTGACGTCGTGGCCGAAGTGGGCGCCGGCCATCACGTAGTTGTGGCTGCCGATGACCGTCGCGGTACCAGGCTTGAGGGCCCGGTGGATGGTGACGTGCTCCCGGAACACGTTTTGGTCGCCGATGACGACCTGCCCGACGTCATGCGGCCGCGCCGCGTGCTGCGGCAGCCCGCCGATCACGGCGTGCTCGGCGAACTCGTTGTGGCAACCGGCCCGCATGCCGGACTTCAAGATGGCACCGCTGGCGACGGTGCAGAAATCGCCGAGTTCGACGTCGGCCTCCACGGTTGCGAACGCCCCCACGCGGACGCCCACGCCGAGGCGTGCTTCGGGGCTGACGACAGCCAGCGGATGGATGCTCACGACGGGCCTCGAGGGCGGTTCGGGACGACCGACCGAGGGTTTATCGGCTGCTGATCGGCCCGATTCAATGGCAATTTGCCGGGCGGCATCCCGCCTTTCCCGGCCTCCCCAGCCCACCAGCGGGCGGGGCCGCCGTGCGGGCACGTCACGGTGCTCCCGGCGGTGTGGAGCGCATTCGACCCATGAGGAGCAACGCCCCGGCAAACCAGGTGACGAGGCGGAGGGGGTCGGCGAACGCTCGAGGAGCCTTGGGCCGCTGCGGCCCACAGCGACGAGACTCTTGCCGCCCCCGAGCCGGCACTCCACGTACGCCGAATAAGCTCTATAGTGCGGGGGTGCGGCCGCCCGGCCGCACGGTTCGCCGATCCCCGGGAGTTGGACGATGAGCGAAGCAGCCGGCAGGGAAGAGCGGTACGCCGCCGCCGAGGGCCTCAAGGACACCGGTGATCTCGCCGGGGCGGTCGCGGCCCTGGAGAAGCTCGTAGTCGAGCACCCCGATTTCGCCCTGGCCCACTCGGCGCTGGCCGCGTGGTGCACGCGACTCGAGCGGCACGACGAGGCCGTCCGCCATGCACGCCGGGTCTGCGAACTGCAGCCCGCCGATCCCTTCAGCTACACGGCCCTGAGCGTGGCCTGCATGCGCGGCGGCCGGATCGCGGAGGCCGAGGACGCCCTGGCCCGTTCACGGATGCTGCAGGGCGGGGGCCACTGACCGCGCCGCCGGGCCGTCCCGGCGGGCGGGCTCTGTCAGGCGTTCAGCCGCGGCCGCCCGCCCCGTCGGCGGCCCCGGCCTGCTCCGGCTGCAGCCCCAGGGCCTTCTCGAGCTCCCGCAGCCGTTCGACGTCATCGGCGGAGAGCCCCGCGGCGGAGAGCCCCTTCTTCCTGCCGGCCTCCAGCGTGTCGCGGGCCAGCGGCTTGTCGCCGGCCCGGAAGTGCGCGTAGGCGAGGTGCAGCAACTTCACGCCGGTCGGCTGGAGGACGGCCTGCTCGAAGTCCGCGATCGCTTCCCTGGTCTCATCCTGGGCGAGTCGCACCATGCCTCGGGTGTCGAGAAGGTCGGGATGCGGGCCCAGCCTCGTGATCGCCTCGTCGATCAGCCGCCGCGCCTCGGCCGCCGTCTCCGGATCGGCGAGTTGGAACGCGAGGTTGTTGGCGACGATGGCGGCCTGTTTCGGATCGATGTCCTTGCGATCCAGGAGTTGGCGGTAGATGGCCTCGGCCTCGCGAGGCCGTCCCTGGAGCATCCGGACCTCGGCTTCCAGCAGGGCGATGACGATCGACTCGGGGTCCACTCTCCGGGCCTTCGTCAGCAATTGGTCGACGCGGTCGAGCACATCCGGGGACGTGGTGCCGACGCGGGCTGCCCCGACCGCCGTGGACAGGAACCGTTCCAGGGAGAGCGAATCCCGGGAGCCGTCGAGGAGATCCAACGCCTCCGCCCCGCGCTTCTGCCGGCCGAGGAATTCAGCCCTGGCGACGACGCCCTCCGTCGATAGGGCCGCATACTGCGTGAGCACCTTGTCCGCCGCCTTGGCGAAGCCGAGATCCTCCAGTAGCCGTGCGAGTGCGGCAAGCTGCCCCGCCTGGTCGGCCGGCAGATCCTTGGGTGGCATCAGCCGCCTGGCGGCTTCCGCGGCCCGCGGCCGATCCTTCTCGGCCACGGCCAGTCGTGCCTCCAGGGCGATCGTGACGGGAGCCTCGGGGGCCTGCTCCCCGAGCCGCCTGAGCCACGTGCGTGCATCGGCGAGCTCGTCGTGGTTGATGAGTTTGTCGATGAGGATCGCGATGAAAGCGGGGGGCGTGGTCGGGGCGGCGACGATCGACAACATCTCCTCGCGGCACTCCGGCCAGCGTCCCGACTTGTCGAGGAGCCCGGCGAGAGTCAGCCGCTGACCCGTGGTGAGCGGTTGCGAATCGCGCAGCCGCTCGATGGCCTCGATGGCCTTCCGCCAGCTTTCCGGCTCCGGCCGATTGGCGAGCAGTCCGATCGTGGCCGTCGCGTCTTCCGCCGGACTGACGCCGTCTTGGGAATTCAGGCCCAGCAGTTCGAGCGCCTCGCGCAGCGACTCGTAATCGCCGCGCTCGGCCACGTAGGACGCCAGCCGCCGCCGTGCCCAGGCCTTGGTCTGGCGATCGAACGCGGCGTCGGTGGACGACGCGATGATCCGGCGCAGCGCGTCGCCCCCAGCGGCGGAACGACCGGCGCGGATGAGGAATTCCGCGCGGGTGCGAGCGATGCCCATGTCGTCCGGCGCCGCCTCGACGGCCGCCGTGTACGCCCGCTCGGCATCGTCGACGCGGCCGAGCAACTCGGAACCCTGCGCCTGGACGAGCTCGCGGGCCGGGGATGAGAGTTTGTCGACGGCCCGCTCGAGGGTTCGCTCGGCGGCCTTGCGCTTGCCGGTGGCCATTTCGAGGCTGAAGAGCGTGAGCCAGGGTTCGGGCCGCTCGGGGGCGACGTCCACCGCGCGGCGGACGACCTCGATGGCCCGCTCCGGCTTGCCGGACCGCTCGAGCAGCTGTCCCAGCCAGAGCAGTTCATTGACGTCTTTGGAATCCAGATTCACCGACCGCTCCGCGAGCGCCACCGCCTCGTCGAGCCTCCCGGAGCGGAGTTCCATCTCGGCCGTGACCCGCTCGAAGCCCGACACACCGTCCGGCCCCAGCGACTCGAGGGTCTTCCGTGCCTCGTCGATGCGGTTCGACCCGAACAGGAGCGCGACGAGCTGGCGGATGATCTGCACGTTGCCGGGGGCGAGCCTGAGCGCTTTTTGGAGGTGGTCGATCGCGGCCGGGGTGTTGCCCTTGAGACCCTCGAGCTCCGCGAACAGGACCTGGATCTGCTGCCACCCGGGGCGGTCGTTCTCGGCCTCGATGAGCAGGTTGCGGGCTGTGTCGAGGAGGCCGCTCTCATCCGCGGAGAGATCGATCCGGCCGGCGTTCAATTCCTCGGGCTTCTGTGCCGAGCGGACCTCCATGATCCTGACGGCCGCCTGGGCGACTTTCGCCCGCGCCGAGTCGGCGCCCGCCACAGCCTCGACGTCAGCCGCCGCGGCCTTGGCCCTGGCCAGGTCGCCCGACCGGATGGCGAGGTCCATCAGGGCGGACCGGGATTGCAGGTCTTCCGGCTGCCTCTCGGCCGCGGCCCGCCACAAGCGTTCGGCGTCCTGCCTCTCTCCCATCTCGAGCCTCAAGCCGGCGAGCGTCGAGAGCAGCGCGGCGGCCTCCGGCGGAGCCATCGATTCGGCCTGTTTCTCCACCTCCGCGAGCTCCGCCGCCCCGGCGTCCGCGTCGTCGCGGACCGCCAGCTGGGCTCGCAGGGCGAGCAGGCCGGGGTTCCCGCGCTGCGCCTCCGGGACCCGCCCGAGCATCTCGCGGGCAGCCGCCGGCCCGCGGCTCCGCAGCGCGAGCGTCGCCAGGGCGGACCAGACCTGGGAGCTGGCGTCGGGTGACAGGGACGCCTTCTCGAGCAGGTCGAGGGCCGGCTCCAGTTCTCCCTTTCGCGACAGGACATCGGCCCGCAGGAGTGCCAACTGGTCGGCGGAGACGGCGGTCGACTGCTCGAGCGAACCGATGAGGCCGTCGATGCCGGACCAGTCACGGTCGGCGACGGGACGCTTGAGCTGTTCGACGAGCCGCAGCTGCAGCAGCGGATACCAGACCTGGGGAATGGTCGCCAGGCGGTCCTCGGGAAGGGACGACGCCACGAGCTCGAACTCCTGGAGCGCCTCCGCCGATCGGCCGGCGGCCGCCAGCGCCCCCGCCGCACCCACCCGTGCCGCGAGCGAAGTCGGGTCGTCGACGAGGAGCCGGCGGCTGACGTCGAGCTGCTCGTCGAACTCCCCCAGGCTCTCGAAGCACTGCCCGAGGCAGAGGTCGATCTGCCGCATGAGTTGGGGAATGCCGGCCGCGAGAGGACGGATTTCCTCGAGCTTGCGCTTGGCCTGCGGCCACTGCCGGCGGCCGATCATCAGCCGGGCCTGCATCAGACCCACCGCGGGACTCGTCGTGCCGTAGAGATCCTCGATCCGCCGGATCACCTGGTCGACCTCGTCGAAGTTGCCTCGCTGCAGCAGCGTGTCGGCGAACATGAGGAGCAAGGAAGCCTTGCCCGGAAGCTCCGCCACCCCATCCCGCAGGACCTTTTCCGCCGTCTCGAGGTCGTTGCGCTGCAGTGCGATCGACGCCAGCCCGCGATAGACCCGCTCGTCGGCCGCGAACAATTCCCGCGCCTGGTTGGCGATCTTCTCCGCGCCGGCCATGTCCTTCCTCGCCAGGGCGACCTCGAAGGCCCCGAACAGGACGTTGGCGTCGTCCGGCGCCAGCGCGAGGGCCTTGTCGATCTCCCGGGTGGCGTCTTCGAACTCGCCCTGCTGGCGATGCCAGCGGGCGAGTGCCAGCCACGCCTGCGCGTCCCCGCTGCGGCGTTCGACCAGTTCCTGGAGTGCGACGTTCGCGGCCGCGGCATCCCCGAGCCGCTCCTGGAGAATCGTCGCCAGGAGGATGTAGGCGTCGGTCGAGTCGGCGGCATCGCGGTTCGGATCGAACCGTCGCGTCTGGATGTCGTAGCCCACGAGGTCGCCGACCAGACGGCCGGCCCGATCGAAATCGCCGTCGCCGGCATAGGAGCGGGCGAGGAGCAGTTGGAGTGTCTGGGAATCGATCGCCGCCTCGGAGGGATCGCCACCATCCTGACCCCGGCCTTCTCCGTCGCGGGCCGGTCGCCCGAGGTGTTCAGCGAGCATCTCGAGGTGCTCGCGGGCATCGGTGAACCGCCCGACCCGGATCTGGAACTCGGCCAGATCTCTTCTCAGGGCATCGTCGTTCGGATTGCGGCGCACCGCCTCCTCGAGGGCGTTGTAGGCCCGCGACAGGTCGGCCTGCGTGGCGTCGGGTGCGTTGGCGCGCTCGAGCACCAGTCGGGCGTACTCGGCGTGGACCGCCGCATCCTGCGGCCGCATGCCGAGGTAGCGGGTGAAGAGGGCGAGTGCCTCGGCCGGCTTTCCCTCCTCGAGCCGCTGTCGCGCGAGTTTGGCGATACCGCCGGCGTTGCGATTGACCTGGAAGCGGTTCAGCGCGACCAAACCGGCCCCGCACAGGACAGCCGCACCGAGGAGGATCAGGAGCAGCTTGAAATTGAATCGCTTCACGTGCCGAGCACCTCTTTACGGGACCGCCATGTGGGCCGTCCGACGCGACGGACGAATTCGCCCAGTCTACCAGCAGGCCGGTGGCGTCCGCGGCGGGTCGGCAGCCAGCCCAGATGCCGCGGCCACCCCGGACTTCCCGGGACGGCCGGCCAGGGGGCAACCGCGGCGGATTCGGGCGAAAGTTCGCCGGATCGTTCGCACGATAGACAACCTGTCGGTTTCGAGTGTGACGGTTGCATCGATTTGGAGGCCGGCCGCCGTGGCGGCCGCCACGGTGCGGGAACGACGGGCGAGCCATCATGATCATGTCGCCGGGACCACGGGGCCGGAACGAGAGGTGCCGACGCAGGCTGGCCCGGCCACTGGCGGTCCTGGTCTCCTGCATCGGCGGACTGGCCGGTGCTCCGGCCGAGGCCGCCGAGGCGAACCCGGTGCCGCGGGACGCCGCCGCGCCGAAACGCGTGATCGTCGACCACGCCGTGACGCCTGCGGGCGGGCGGCGGACTGCGGCGTGTCCATCGGGACAGTGCCGCCATGGGCACCGGCACGGTCACGCCCATCGTCCGGAGTGTCGCGACGGTCACTGCGTGCCTTCCTGTCCGGTTCGGCCCGGACACTACGGCTTCTACGGCACGCAATGGCGACGCTGGCCTAACCAAGGCGTGGTGCCGGTGTCCGCCGAGGAGGCTGCCACCCCGGTGCGGCCGCCGAAATCGGCGGTGCCCGGCGCCGACGAGGAATCACCCCGGCGGCCTTCCGACGACCTGCCGCGACCTGCCGGCACCGGTTCCGATGGCGAGGGTGCCGTCGGGCCAGCGGACGCGGCCGGCGACCCGAACGCGAAGCCAGCCCCGCGCGAGGCGGCCGTCGTCCCCCGCGGGCCGGACGCGGCACCGGACGCGGAACCCGATTCGGCACCACGGGGTCCGGAGCCACCGGATCCTCCGCAGCCAGCGAAATCCGACGCCGGGAACGAGAGTCTCTTCGAGGGCACCGACTTCAAGGGCACCGACGCTGTGCGGCCGCCGGGGATCTCCCTGCCCGACGACGTACCCGATCCCCGCGCGGCGTCCGCGGACCGCCGTGCAGGTCTGCCCGGTCGCCCGTCCGCTCAGCGGCTCGCGGCGTCGGTCCTGGGCCGGTAGATCTCCGTCGCCAGACCGAGGTAGTTCTCCGCGGAAAAAGCCACCGTCTCGCCCAGCGTGGGGTGGGGATGGATGGAGTCGGCGAGATCGCGGGCGGTGCACCCCATCTCGATCGCCAGGACGCCCTCGGCGATCAGTTCGCCCGCCCCTGGGCCCACGATGCCGACGCCCAGGACGACGTCGGACTCGGGATCGACGAGCATCTTCGTCATGCCGTCGGTGCGGCCGAGGGCGTGCGCCCGACCACTGGCGGCCCACGGGTAGCGGCTGATCTCCACGGACCGGCCCTGGGTCGAGGCCTCCTGCTCCGTGAGGCCTGCCCACGCGATCTCGGGATCGGTGAACACCACCGCAGGGATGGCCCGCGGTGCGAAGAGAGCCGGCTCGCCGTGCAGCGACTCCACGGCAACCTTGCCCTGGTGGCTCGCGCGGTGGGCGAGCATGGGCTCGCCGCAGACGTCGCCGATGGCGAGGATCCGCGGATCGGCGGTTCGCTGCTGCCCGTCCACCACCACGAAGCCCTTGGCGTCGACCTTCACCGCCGTGTTCTCCAGGCCGATGCCGTCGGAATTCGGTCGTCGGCCGACGGCCACCAGCACGCGGGAAAACTCGCGAGCGCCCGCCCCGTCGGGCCCTTCGAACCGCACGCGCACGCCCCCACCGGAGTCCTCGAGTCCCACAACCTTCGTCCGCAGCATGATCTGCTCGAAGAGCTTCTCGAGACGCTGCTGGAGCGGTTTGACGAGGTCCCTGTCGGCGCCCGGCAGGAGCGTGTCGGTGAGCTCGACGACCGAGACCTTCGTTCCCAGTTCCGCGTAAACGGTGCCCATCTCGAGCCCGATGTAGCCCCCTCCGACCACGAGGAGCGATTTGGGGACGTCGGCCAGCTCGAGGGCGGCCGTGGAATCCATCACCCGGGAGCTGCCGATGTCGAACGCGGGAATGACGGCGGGCCGTGAGCCGCTGGCCAGGATGCAATGATCGAACGTGAGGGTCTGGGCCGGCCCACCCGGCTCGGTGGCGGTCACTTCGAGCGTCTGGGAGTTCACGAACCGGGCGTTGCCATGGAGCAGCTTCACGTTGCGGCGGCGCGCCAGCGTCCCCAGTCCGCCGGTGAGCGTCGCGATGACCTTCTCCTTCCGGGCCCGCAGGGCGGCGAGATCGATCTTCGGCTTCGAGAAGTGGACACCCCACTCCTCCATCTCGCGGCATTCCGCCAGCACGCGACCGACGTGGAGCAACGCCTTCGACGGGATGCAGCCCCGCAGGAGACAGGTGCCGCCGAGACGGGCATCGCGTTCGACCAGCGCGACCTCCATGCCGAGGTCAGCCGCCAGGAATGCCGCCGCATAGCCGCCGGGGCCGCCCCCCAGCACCACCAGTGGAACGTGCATCGCGTTGTGCTCCTCGGGCCTGGTCGCAGCCGGACGCGAAAGGTCGGCGGTGAAGCGCGGGAAAAAGCCGGCCCGCTGTTGTAGGGCCGGGGGCGGGAACCTTCAAGAAACGGCGGTTGTGGGGAGGGCAGCGCCGGGAGGCCGCCCGCGTGCGGAGCCGCACGGTGGGAGCCACCGGGCCTTCCGCCGGGGGGGCGAGATAGACTGCGAATCAGTCCGCCGCGGCCGTTGGCCGGCGGCGACCCATGGGCGGCGGAGCCGCGAACGTCCCCGATGCTTATTTGACACCAGGCGAGAGTGGCGGAACTGGCAGACGCGCTGGATTTAGGTTCCAGTGCCGAAAGGCGTGCGGGTTCGAGTCCCGCCTCTCGCAATGCCTCTTGGATTCGGCCTTTACGGTCGCCAGAAGGGGCGGAATAATGGTCGAAACGCGAGTTTTCTCCCGGAGCCATCCATGGCCAGTCCGAAGATCGACCAATCGTCCGGCAGCGACACGATCGACGCGGCCGGCGGTGGCCTGCCCGGCGGGGCTCACACCCCGATGGCGATCGGGCAGATGGGAGCCCACGCCACGGGGCAGCCCGAGCCGGTCGACGGAGTGGCCGCGGTCGACGCCGACCCGACCGAGACCCGGGAATGGCTCGATTCACTGCGGTACGTGATCAACAGCCGCGGCGGAGACCGCGCCGCGTACCTGCTGCACGCCATCGAGCAGGAGGCCTACCGGCTGGGGGTGCCGATCCCGTTCTCGGCGACGACGCCCTATATCAACACCATCCCCGCCGACCGCCAGCCGCCGTACCCCGGCAACCGCGAGATCGAGCGGCGGATCAAGAGCATCATCCGCTGGAACGCGATGGCGATGGTGGTTCGGGCCAACCGCGAGGACAAGAGCATCGGCGGCCACATCTCGACGTTCGCCTCCTCGGCGACGCTCGTCGAGGTGGCGATGAACCACTTCATCCGCGGCCGCGGCACCGACTCGTCGGGCGACCAGGTCTACTTCCAGGGGCATGCGTCCCCCGGCATCTACTCGCGGGCCTTCCTCGAGGGGCGGCTCACCGAGAAGCACCTGGAGAACTTCCGCCGCGAGCTGGCGCCGGAGGGGGGCCTGTCGAGCTACCCGCATCCCTGGCTCATGCCGGAGTTCTGGGAGTTTCCCACCGTCTCCATGGGCCTGGGGCCGATCATGGCCATCTACCAGGCGCGGTTCAACAAGTACCTCCAGGACCGCGGCATCAAGGACACCAGCCGGCAGCACGTCTGGTGCTTCATCGGGGACGGCGAGACCGACGAGCCGGAGACGCTCGGCGCCATTTCGCTCGCCGCCCGCGAGAAGCTCGACAACCTCGTGTTCGTCATCAACTGCAATCTCCAGCGGCTCGACGGCCCGGTGCGCGGCAACGGCAAGATCATTCAGGAGCTCGAGGGTGTCTTCCGCGGGGCCGGCTGGAACGTCGTCAAGGTGATCTGGGGCGAGGACTGGGATCCGCTCCTCGACAAGGACGAGGAGGGGCTGCTCGTCAAGCGGATGAACGAGGTCGTCGACGGCCAGTACCAGAAGTACGTCGTCATGCCCGGCGGCTACATCCGCGAGCACTTCTTCGGGGCCGACCCCAAGCTCCTCGAGATGGTGGCCCACCTCTCCGACGAGAAGCTCAAGAAGCTCAAGCGGGGCGGGCACGACCCGGAGAAGGTCTACGCCGCCTATGCCGCGGCGATGAAGTGCCACGGCAAGCCGACGGTGATCCTCGCCAAGACGATCAAGGGCTACGGGCTCGGCGAGGTCGGCGAGGGACGGAACGTCACCCACCAGCAGAAGAAGCTCAACGAGGACGAACTGCGGGCCTTCCGCTCGCGGTTCGGCATTCCGATCTCGGACGACGAGGTGTCGAAGGCGCCGTTCTATCGGCCGCCGGAGGATTCCGAGGAAATTCGCTACCTGCGGGAGCGGCGCGAGGCCCTGGGCGGCTCCGTGCCCTCCCGGCCCCGCGAGGCGCCGCGGCTGCAGACGCCGGCGCTCGCGGACTACCTGCCGTTCATCGAAAAGAGCGCCGGCCGCGAGGTATCGACCACGACCGGCGTCGTGACCCTCATGGCCTCGCTGCTCAAGGACAAGTCGGTCGGAAGATACATCGTGCCGATCGTGCCCGACGAGTCGCGGACGTTCGGCATGGATCCGCTCTTCAAGCAGTGCGGCATCTACGCCCACACCGGCCAGCTCTACGAGCCGGTCGATTCCGATCAGCTGCTGTACTACCGTGAGGCCAAGGACGGACAGATCCTCGAGGAGGGGATCACCGAGGCCGGCAGCATGTCGAGCTTCATCGCGGCGGGCACGGCCTACGCCAGCCACGGCGTGCCGATGATCCCGATGTTCATCTACTACTCGATGTTCGGCTTCCAGCGGATCGGCGACCTCATCTGGGCCGCCTGCGACTGCCGGGCCAAGGGCTTCCTGCTCGGTGGAACGGCCGGCCGGACGACGCTCGCCGGCGAGGGGCTCCAGCACCAGGACGGCCACAGCCACCTCTTCGCCATGGCCTATCCGACGGTGCGGGCCTACGACCCGGCGTTCGTCTACGAGACGACGGTGATCATGCTCGACGGCATGGATCGGATGTATGCCAAGGGCGAGGACTGGATCTACTACATCACCGTCTACAACGAGAACTACGAGATGCCCGCGATGCCCGCGGGCTGCGAGGAGGGCATCCTCAAGGGGCTCTACCGGCTCCAGGACGTTCCGGCGAAGGGCCGGCCCGTCGCGAAGAAGCTGCCGCGCGTGAACCTCCTCGGCTCCGGGGCGATCCTCCGCGAGGTGATCCGGGCCGCAGGCCTCCTGGCCGAACACTGGGGCGTCGCGAGCACCGTCTGGAGCGTGACGAGCTGGAAGGAACTGCGTCGGGAGGCGCAGGAGTGCCGGCGGTGGAACATGCTGCACCCCGAGGCCGAGCCCAGGGTCAGTTACCTGGAGAAGACCCTTGCCGGCACCGACGGGGTGTTTCTGGCGGCGAGCGACCACGTCCGGGCGGTTCCGGAGCAGCTCGATCCCTGGATTCCCGGCGGCCTGTTCGCCATGGGCACCGACGGGTTCGGTCGCAGCGACACCCGCGGCCCGCTGCGTCGTCACTTCGAGGTCGACGCCGAGAGCATCGCCATCGGCACCCTCTCGCGGCTGGCGGCAGCCGGTGCCGTCGGAACCCATGTCGTCGCCGAGGCGATCAGGACGCTCGGCGTCGACCCGGAGAAGATCGACGCCGCCCTCGCCTGATCCGCAGGCCGGGCGGTGGCGGGGCGGCTCCCGTCACCCCGCCATCCAAGACCACACCGAGAGACATCCTCATGGCCACCGAATTCAAGCTTCCCGACCTCGGCGAGAACATCGCGTCGGGCGACGTCGTCACCGTATTCGTCAAGGACGGCGACGTCGTGAAGCCCGGGCAGCCGCTGCTGGAGGTCGAGACGGACAAGGCGGTCATCGAGGTGCCCTGCCCCCCCGGGGGCACGGTCTCCAAGGTGCTCGTGAAGAAAGGCGACACCGTCAAGGTCGGCCAAGCCCTCGTGGTCCTCGAGGCCTCGGGATCGGCTGGCGCGCCGGCGGCAGCGCCGGCCCCGGCCCGCGCCGAGAGGCCTGCCCAGGCTGCCCCGCAGCCGGCCCCGCCCCCGCGGACCGTGGCTGCGGCTGCTCCCGTGGCGACTGCGGAGCCCGTGGTGCCGGCACCATCCGTGGCGGCGGTGAATGGTCCGGCGACGACGGCCCCGGTGGTCGAGCCGGCCGGGCCGGCCGTGAGGCGGCTGGCCCGCGAGTTGGGGGTCGACCTCGGCCGCGTGCGTGGCAGCGGCCCGGGCGGGCGGATCGTTCGCGAAGACGTGATCACCGCCGTGCGGCAGTCGGCTGGAGCGGCCCCGGCCCGTTCCCACGGCGAGTCCACCGCGACCGAGCGGGACGACTGGGGGCCGATCCGTCGCGAGCAGCTGTCGCGGATGCGGAAGACGATCGCGGCCAACATGGTCCGCAGCGTGCAGACGATCCCCCACCTTACGAACTTCGACGACGCCGACGTGACGGAGCTGGAGCATCTCCGCAAGGCGAGCGCTCCCGAATACGCCAAGGGCAACCTCAAGCTCACCGCCCTGGCCTTCGTCATCAAGGCGGTCAGCCTGTCGCTCCGGCAGCATCCCGCGGTCAACGCCTCGATCGACCTGGAGAAGGGCGAGGTCGTCTACAAGGACTACGTGAACATCGGCCTTGCGGTCGACACGCCACGCGGCCTCGTCGTTCCCGTGCTGCGGGACTGCGACCGGATGGCCATTCCGCAGATCGCCCAGGCCGTCGCCGACACCGCCGAGAAGGCCAAGAACGCCCAGTACGGCATCGAGGACCTGCGGGGCGGCACCTTCACGATCTCGAACCTCGGCGCCGTGGGGGGGCAGTACTCCACGCCGATCATCAACTGGCCGGAGGCGGCCATCCTGCTCCTCGGACGGTCCCGGAAGATGCCGGTCGTCCACGAGGACCGCATCGAGCCGCGGTTGATGATGCCGCTGTCCCTGTCCTACGACCACCGCCTGATCGACGGAGCCATGGCGGCCCGGTTCTTGAACGAGGTCATCGGCTACCTCGAGAGCCCGGGCCGGCTGCTCCTGGCCATGTAACCCAGCCCGCCGCACAGCGTTCGGACACCACCGTGAGCACCATCGACAACATCGACTCCGCAGGAACCGCCAGCCTCGCCTTTCTCGAGGAACTCTTCGAGCAGTACCAGCACGACCCCGCGAGCCTCGCGGCCGACTGGCGGGCGTACTTCGACGCCTTGCAGGCCGGGGTGGGAGGGACGGCGAGGCCCGCCCCGATGGCGGCCACGAGGCCAGCCGACGCCGGCTTCAGGTCCGACGGGGCGCCGCGGCCGCCGGCCGCCGCGACGCGGCTCGTCGCCCCCGACGGGATCGCGACCGGCCACGCCGTGGCGATCGCCAACGGGGAGGTCAGGCTGCCGGCCGCCCCAGCCGGCGAGGCGATGCCGCTGCCGCTGCCCCCGGTGGCCTCCGGCGCGTCCGGAGAGGAGCGGGTGGCCTTCCTGCAGGACCGCGTCGATCAGCTGGTCCGCGCCTACCGGGTCCGGGGCCACCTCATGGCCGAGATCGACCCGCTCGGTCGGCCGCGGCCGGGGCTGCCCGAACTCGACCCGGCCTTCTACCACTTCACCGAGGAGGACATGGACCGGTCCTTCTCGACCGACACGATCGAGGGGCCGCAGTCGATGTCGCTGCGGCAGATCATCAAGCGGCTGCGGAACACCTACTGCCGATCGATCGGTGTGCAGTTCATGCACATGGACGATCTCCGCGTGCGGCAGTGGCTGCAGGTGCGGATGGAGGGGAGCGAGAACCGCATCCAGCTCGATCGCCGGCAGCAGCTGCGGATCTACCGGCAGATGATGACGGCGGCGGTCTTCGAGGAGTTCATCCAGAAGCGGTTCCTCGGGGCCAAGAGCTTTTCGCTCGAGGGCTCCGAAAGCCTCGTGCCCCTCGTCGAGATGGCGATCGAGCGGGCCGCGGCCCAGGAGATCCGCGACTGCGTGCTGGCGATGGCCCACCGGGGCCGGCTCAACGTGCTGGCCAACGTCATGGGCAAGAGCCCGCAGAAGATCTTCCGCGAGTTCGCCGACATGGACCCCGAGCTGCACGTGGGCCGCGGCGACGTCAAGTATCACCTCGGGCATTCGACTGACTACCAGGCTGCCAACGGCCGCAGCGTGCACCTCACGCTGTGCTTCAATCCCAGCCACCTGGAGTTCGTGAACCCGGTGGCCATCGGGCGGATGCGGGCCCGCCAGGACAGGATCGGGGACCACGGCCGGCAGGACGGCCTGGTGATCCTCATCCACGGCGACGCCGCCTTCGCCGGCGAGGGCATCATCCAGGAGACTTTGAACCTCAGCGAGCTCGACGCCTACCGCGTCGGCGGCACGTTGCACGTCATCGTCAACAACCAGATCGGCTTCACGACCGGCCCCCGGGAGTCCCGGTCGTGCACCTACGCGACGGACGTCGCGAAGATGCTCCAGATCCCGATCTTCCACGTCAACGGCGAGGATCCGGAGGCGGTGGCCCAGGTCGTCAACCTGGCGATGGACTTCCGGCGCGAGTTCCAGCGGGACGTCGTCATCGACATGTACTGCTTTCGGCGCCGCGGTCACAACGAGGCCGACGAGCCGGCCTTCACCCAGCCCGCCCTGTACCGCGTGATCGAGCGGCGGCCGAGCGTTCACGAGAGCTACCTGGAGAAGCTCCTCGAGCTCGGGGAGATCACGGCCGAGGAGGCTCGGCAGATCGCCGAACAGCAGCAGGCGAAGCTGGCGGCTGACCTGTCCGTGGCGAAGAGCGAGGACTTCGTCCACAAGAGCGACGTGGGGGGCGTGTGGGCCTTCTATGTGGGCGGTCGCGAGCGGGACGCGGCCGACGTGGACACGGGGGTCCGTCGCGAGGTGCTGGAAGGGCTGCTCGGGAGGCTCGTCGCCCTGCCGGACGGCTTCCAGCCGCACGCCAAGATCGTGAAGTTCCTGGAGAACCGCCAGCAGATGGCGAAGGGGGCCGTGCCGCTCGATTGGTCGGCCGGCGAGGCCCTGGCGTTGGCGACGCTTGCGACGCAGGGGCTGCGAATCCGCATCTCCGGTCAGGACAGCCAGCGCGGGACGTTCAGTCACCGGCACGCCGTGATCCACGACGTCGTCACCGACGACACCTATTGCCCGCTGGAGCACCTGACGCCGGACCAGGCCCCGGTCGAGATCTACAACAGCCCGCTCTCGGAGGCCGGCGTGCTCGGCTTCGAGTACGGCTACAGCCTCGACTGCCCGGACGGGCTCGTGATCTGGGAGGCCCAGTTCGGCGACTTCGTCAACGCGGCGCAGGTGGTCATCGATCAGTTCATCTGCAGCGCCGAGGATAAGTGGAATCGGCTCTCCGGCATCACGATGCTGCTCCCGCACGGCTTCGAGGGGCAGGGGCCCGAGCATTCGAGCGCCCGGCTGGAGCGGTTCCTGTCGCTCTGCGCCAAGGACAACATGCAGGTCGTGCAGCCGACGACGCCGGCCCAGCTCTTCCACTGCCTCAGGCGGCAGGTGCTCAAGGTCTGGCGCAAGCCGCTCGTCGTGATGACGCCCAAGAGCCTCCTCCGGCACCCCGGCTGCGTGTCGAGCCTCGAGGACCTCGTGTCGGGCTCCTTCCAGCGGGTGATCCCCGATTCATCCGGCGTGCCGCCCCGGGACGTCCACCGAATCCTCCTCTGCTCGGGCAAGGTGGCCTACGAGCTGGAGAAGCGGCGGCAGGAGCTCGGCCGTCGCGACGTGGCGATCATCCGCGTGGAGCAGCTCTATCCGCTGCCCAGGCAGGCGCTCGAGCAGGTTCTCGCCGACTACACTCCGGGCACGCCGGCCGTCTGGGTCCAGGAGGAGCCGGAGAACATGGGTGCCTGGCGGTTCATGCGGATCCATTTCGGCGAGAAGCTCCTCGACCGGTTCCCGCTGTCGGGAATGTGCCGGCAGAGCGCCGCCAGCCCGGCGACGGGATCCAAGAAAAGCCACGACCTCGAGCAGAACGAGCTGCTCACGGCATCGTTCAGCATCTGACGGCTGGCGGCGCCGCCCGCACTCCGCACGCATCCCTCCACCCCCGAGAAAGTCCCGTCCATGACCATCGAGCTGAAGGTTCCCGAAGTCGGCGAGTCGATCACCGAGGTGCTGATCGGCACCTGGAAGAAGCGGGAGGGTGACGGGGTGGCCACCGACGAGTCGGTGGTCGAAATCGAGAGCGACAAGGCGACGGTCGAGCTTCCTGCGCCCGCCGCGGGAACGATTTCGAGGATTCTGAAGGCCAGCGGCGAGAAGGCCGTCGTCGGCGAGGTGATCGGCTACATGGAACCCGCCGGTGCGGCGGCACCGGCCGCGGCCCGGACGCCCCCCGCCGCCCCGGCTGCAACCCCGACTCCAGCCCCGGCCCCGGCCGCTCGGGTCATGCCGGCCGCCGCGCGGGTGCTCGGCGAGGCGGGCGTGCCCGCGGCCGCCGCATCGGGCACGGGGCCGGGCGGCCGGATCACGAAGACCGACGCCCTCCAGGCGGCGTCCCGCGCGGCTCCGCCGACCCCGCGGCAGCCGCCCGCCGCGCCCGCCGCCAAGGCAGCCGCCGCGCCACTGTCGCCGGTCGCGGGGGGCACCCGCGACGAGCGGTACGTACTCATCAGCCCCATCCGCCGACGGATTGCCGAGCGGCTCGTCGAGGCCCAGCACCAGGCAGCCCTGCTCACGACCTTCAACGAGGTCGACATGAGCGCCGTGATGGCGCTGCGTGCCAAGTTCAAGGACCAGTTCCTCGAGCGCTACGGGGTCAAGCTCGGGTTCATGTCGTTCTTCGTCAGGGCGGCCGTCGAGGCCCTGCGGGCCGTGCCGCAGGTCAACGCGGAGTACCGCGATCCGCACGTCGTCTACCGCGACTACTACGACATCGGCATCGCCGTCGGCGGCGGCAAGGGGCTCGTGGTGCCCGTGATCCGCAACGCGGAACTGCTCTCCTTCGCCCAGATCGAGCAGACCATCGGAGAATTCGCGCGGCGGGCGGCCGAGAACAAGCTCAAGCTCGAGGAGCTCCAGGGGGGGACGTTCACGATCTCCAACGGCGGCGTCTACGGCTCGATGCTCTCGACGCCGATCATCAACCCGCCGCAGAGCGGTATCCTCGGCCTCCACGCGATCCAGGACCGCCCGATGGCCGTGGGCGGGCAGGTGGTGGTCCGCCCGATGATGTACCTCGCCCTCTCCTACGATCACAGGCTCGTCGACGGCCGCGAGGCCGTCACGTTCCTCAAGCGGATCAAGGATACGATCGAGGATCCGACCCGACTCATGCTGGAAGTGTGACATGCCGCAATACGACGTGCTGGTGATCGGGGGCGGACCCGGGGGCTACGTGGCCGCGATCCGCGCCGCCCAACTCGGCATGACCGCCGCGGTCGTCGAGGCGGAGCCGCAGCTCGGGGGCACCTGCCTCCGGGTCGGCTGCATCCCGTCGAAGGCGTTGCTCGAATCGAGCCACAAGCTCGAGCTGGCGCAGCACGAGCTCGCGGTCCACGGCGTGAAGGTCGCGGGCGTGTCGCTCGACCTCGCCGCCATGATGAAGCGCAAGTCCGACGTGGTCATGGTGCTCTCCAAGGGGATCGAGGCCCTGCTGGCGAAGAACAAGGTCGTCCGCATCCGCGGCACGGGCCGGCTGGCGGGCCCGGGCCGGGTCGAGGTGGCGGCCGGCGACGGCACGGCCTCGACGATCGAGGCGGCGCGGATCGTGCTGGCCGTCGGTTCCCGGAGCGTCGTGCTGCCCGGCATCGAGGTCGACGGGATCGCGGTGGGCACGAGCACCGAGGCCCTGTCGTTCGACTCTGTGCCGGAGCACCTCGTCGTCATCGGGGGCGGCTACATCGGCCTCGAGCTGGGGAGTGTCTGGCGGCGGCTCGGGGCCCGGGTCACGGTCCTCGAGTATGCCGAGCGGATTCTCACGGGCATCGACGCCGACATCGCGTCGGAGGCACTGGGGCTGTTTCGCAAGCAGGGGCTCGACATCCACCTGGGGGTGAAGGTCACCAGCGCCCGGGCGACGCCGGGGGTGGGCGGCAAGGCCGGAGGCGCCGTCGTGGAGTGCGCGGGCCGGGAGCCGATCCGCTGCGACCGCGTCCTGGCCGCGACGGGCCGCAGGCCGGCGACCGACGGCATTGGCCTGGAGACGGTGGGGATCGTGCCCGATGCCCGGGGCTTCATCCCGGTCGACGGCCAGTACCGCACGGCCGCGGCGGGCGTCTGGGCGATCGGCGACTGCATCCCCGGCCCGATGCTCGCCCACCGCGCCGAGGAGGACGGCGTGGCCTGCATCGACGCCATGGCGGGCCATTGGTCCCACGTCGACTACGACCTGGTGCCGGCCGTCGTGTTCACGCATCCGGAGATCGCGGCGATCGGCAGGACCGAGGAGCAGCTGGTCGAGGCCGGCGTCGCCTACAAGAAGGGCGTCTTTCCCTTCCGGGGCAACGGGCGGGCGCGGACGATCAACGACACGACGGGCAAGGTGAAGGTGCTGGCCGACGCGGCGACAGACCGCGTGCTGGGCGTGCACATCATTGGTCCGGCGGCGGGCGACCTGATCGGGGAGGCGGCGGCCGCCATGAACTTCGGGGCGACCGCCGAGGACATCGCCCGCGTCTGCCACGCCCATCCGACGCTTCCGGAGGCGCTCAAGGAGGCGGCCCTGGCGGTGGACGGCAGGGCCATCCACGCCTGACCCGACCTCACCATCTCCAGCCCACGCCGGCGTCGGAGAAGAACGGGGCGGCCTCGTCGCTGACGCCCCAGCCCACGCGCAGGCCGACCTCGAAGTTTTCCGTGAGCAGAACGTGGGTTCCCGGGCTGAAGAACGCCCTGCGGACGTCGGCGGGCAGACCGGCGGTGTAGGAGCCGAACCACTCGGCATGCACCTCCCAGCGTTCGGTCACCGGCATGCGGAGGACCACCGAGGGGGTCCAGCGGTCGAACCACTGGGTGGCGGCGTCGACGTAGGCGTAGCGGAGCGCCCCGTCGAGCCGGCACCGTTGGGACGCGCGGGGCAGCCCGAAGGGGAGCTCCCATCCCGCCACGGTCGTCGCGACGGGTGTGGTCCCGAACAGCTCGCCGGACGTTGGCGTCGCCCCCTCCATGATGAAGCAGCTCTGGGGCCGCCACCCATCCTGCGCCGTGAGGTCGACCTTGAAGCCGTAGAGCAGGCTCGACTCGTAGAGCTTACCGCCGTCCGCCCGGCCCTCGCCGACCTCGACGTTCGTCACCACGTTGCCCTGGGAGCCGGCGCCGTAGTTGACGCCGAACCGCAGTTCGAACCGTTCGCCCACGCCGCGCCGCACGAGCAGCTCCGGGTAGTTGTTCGTCGGTGGGCCGGTGATGTTGTCGATGTAGACGTGGGAGAACTCGGTGATCCAGCGGCCGGCACCGACCGTGTGCACGCTGGGCGTGAAGGCGTCGCGGTCGGTGCTCAGGTGGCTCGTGTCGGCGGCCCCGGCCAGGAGCCCCCATCCGAGCACGACGAGGGCCGCAACGCTGGGAAACGTGACGGGAACGGAGCGTCGACTGGGGCGCATGGCGATCCTCGGCGCGGGCCGGAGCCCTTGCGGGAGTGTTCGGTCAGCCCGGCGGCGGACCGGCGGCCCGACCGGGTCGACCGTCAGGGCTTCGCCAGCCTGCCGCGCCGCGGTCTCGCCCGCGCGAAGGTGGGTCGGCCTGCGAGAGCGCAGGCGACATACCAGGAGCGGCGGCCTGGCAAACCAGGCGACGAGGCGAAGGGGGGTCGGCGAACGCTCGAGGAGCCTGTGGGCCGCTGTGGCCCACAGCGACGAGACTTTTGCCGCCCCCGAGCCGACCCTAAACGTAGGCGGGATGCGAGATCGTCTCGCTGGACTTCCCCGGCCCCGGAGATCCTTCGCATGGCACTCGTCCGCCTCGCCGTCACCCTCGCTTCCATCGTCGTCGGAGCGGGCGTCGCGGTTCCGGCCGCCCGCTTCTGGGGTGACGCCGCGCACTCGACGCTGGTGGGCTGGGTGATGGGCTGCACGATCGGCACCGCCCTCGGCTCGATGGTCGACTGGACCTGGAGCCCGATCTTCCAGCGGCTGGCTGCGGCGTGGCTGGAGCCCCGGCGAAGCACCGGCGAGTGAGCGGCGAAGACCGCGTGCCGTCGGCGCGGGGCGGACCCGCGCCGGTCTGACCCGACGCGCCGTCGCGAGGTGCCACTACGCCCGGCTGGACTCGAACCAGCGACCCTGGGATTAGAAATTTGAGGCAGGACGATTTCGCAATCCCCGAAGAAACCACGAAATCGACCGTTAGTCTTTGCTCGTCAACGACTTCCGAGAGCACATCCGATTTCGCCCGCACCGCCAGTTTCACCGCCCAGATGGCGGAAAAAGCTGCCGATTTGAGGATTCCTCAAATTGAAATCGGCCTCCAAAAATCCATCCGCCCAGATTTGATCCGAGGCCGTGGAAGTCGACCAGATGGCCTGCCTCTTCCCGAGCGGGAAAGTCCCCAAGAGCGAAACCTTATGACTCCAATCCCAAGGCGATTTTCAGAGCCCGATCGAGCTCATCGATTTTTGCTGAGGAGAACTGCCCCATGAGCCGGGCAAGTCGCTGTCGTGGCACCGTCAAAATGTTGTCTGTGTTGACCACTGACGGGCGGGGCAGTCCCTCCGCTCTGCCAATCGAAACCTCGGTAGGCAGTCCGCGGGAAGTACGGGTAACAAGGGCCACCACAACCGCTCCGATCGTGTCGCAGACGGCATCCCTCGTCAGCACGACGACCGGTCGCGGCCCGACCGGTGGCGGCAGGTCCGCCCACCAGACTTCAGCCCTGCGCATCGGCCCCGGGCGTCTGGCAGCCCCCCTCAGCGCCCTCGATCTCGGGCAACTCGGACAACATGGCCAGCTGGGTGGCGGCGATGTCCGTGGCCTCGATGTCCATGATCGCTTCCGCCTCGATGTAGCTTCGCAGGGCTGCTTCGACGACGTCAGCCAAGGCTCGCCCCTGGTGACCGGCGAGCCGCCGCAGTTCCTGCTCAATCTGATCGCCAACCTGAATGACCATGCGTTCATCATACGCTGTCGGACAAACCTCGGGAACCGGGGCAGCAGGCGAGCCCGCCACCCCGGCACCCACCAGCGAAACCAGGCGACTGCGTAGAGGGGCTCCGAGACCGGCGTCAGGGCGTTGACCGAGACCTGGAGGTCGCTGACATCGGTCCGGCCGGCTCGACGCATCTTCGGCAGCCCGCCGATCAGGTCCCGTTTGACCGCCGCGACCGCCTCGGCGACATCGTCCATCTTGCGCTTGATGCTGGGTGACTCGTTGGTCTTCGCCCGCATCGCCTCGGTGATGGCCTCCCGCGGGACGCTCATGGCCGCGTCCTTCTCGACTCCCAGCCGCTCCCAGAAGAACGCGATGGTGGGAATCAGCGGGATACTGATCGTGGGGGCAATCCACTGGTCCTCGTGGCGCTCGACGCCGCGGGAACCGAGATGTCGCGCGGGTTGAGGCCGCAGATGAGAAGGCGGCTCTGGTGAGAGTCGCTCGCATCGGCCTCGTTGCCACACTAGTGTACGGGCGAACACTTTTCTCGTCCATGCCCCGGTGCGCCCATGGTGGCCGTCCTGACTGCGTCACCGACGCGGCCCAAAGTCCGCCCGCACGTCGGC
>JBIIUP010000079.1:0-12501 GCA_044339885.1 Pirellulales bacterium
CGAGCGGAGGTCAGCGGGCACCGATCCGCCAAAGGCGGATTGGTCGACGGAGCGAGCGTCCGGCGAGAGGGTGTGGGCAGTCTCGACCAATGCGAGTGGATTTTCACCCGACCGTGTCAGTGCTCGCCGAGCAGGCCGAAGGCGTGGAGGAACGCGATCGCGATGCCCATCAGGCTCTCGCCGGCGATGATGCCGCTGCTGACGGGCACGACGTAGGTCTCGGCGGTCGTCGGCCGGAACCGGGCGAGGATCGCGACGACGAGCGCACCCACGAGGAAGGCCATGCTGTCGTGGAACTCGACCACGAAGGCCAGGCCCAGTCCGGTGGCGCTGGGAAGCCAGCGTACGAGCCGTCGAGGCGCGAGCTGCTCGACCACGGTGATCGCGACGCCCAGCAGGCCGCCGAGGAGGATGCCCCAGCGGCACGTGGGGTGCAGCGTCTCGATGCCCTTGGAGAGCAACTGGGCGACGCTCGCCCACACGCTCGCCGCCGGTGCCGTGAACCGCGCCGTGTCGCCTGAGATCACCGATGCGTCGGGCACGAGCACGTACCACGCCGGCACGATCACGACCGTGCCGAACAGGATGCCCGCGGCCTGGGCCAGCGTCTGCCGCCGGGCGTTGGCTCCGAGCAGGTAGCCGCTCTTGAGGTCGGTGAGCAGGTCGGCGGCGGCGCCCGCCGCGCCGGCGGTGACGCCGGCCGTCATCAGGTTGGCGTCCATCCGCTGCGGCATGGCCACGCCATAGACGAGTTGCGTGACCTTGCCCATGGCACCGATCGGCGTGATGTCGGTCTCGCCCGTCGCGCGGCAGGCGACGAGCGACAGCACGAAGGCGAGGAACACCGACACCACGCCGAGGTGCAGCGGCACGCCCCACGCGACGTTCATGATCGCGACGCACCCCGCGCCGCCGACGGCCGCGCCGGCCAGGAACCAACTCGTCGGCACCTCGATCCTGGCCACCGGGTCGTGCGCGGCATCCGCCGACCGGCCGAAGAGCGCCGCCAGGCCCGACAGTGCGTTGACGAGGCTCCGCCACTGGAAGGCGAAGGCGGCAAGGCCGGCGGCGACCATCAGCGCCGAGCCGGTCCACAGACCCCACCGGCGGATCGCGCCGGCCGAGACATCAGCCGCATCGAGCGCGCCCGCTGCGTGCATCTCGGCGAATACGCCACGCGCGTCGAGCCACGGGGCGAGCATGCCGAACAGGACGACCGCGCCGACGGCCATCGAGGCCGCGGTCCGCAGGCCCACGATCGCCCCGGCGGCCATCATCTGGGGATCGACCGGCAGGGCGAGCCCGAAGGCCGAGGCGGGCCTGCCGGCGATCCGAAACCACAGCGGCAGCGTGGCGGGGATGGCGACGACGGCGAACCAGGTCGGTGCGCCGGCCGCCTTCACGGCTTCGGCATGTCCCTCGACGAACCACTTCACGACGACGCCCGCCGCCAGCGCGATGAAGAGGCTGCGGGCCTTTTTCAGCGCCGTGCCGCCGCCCGCGTAGAGGCTCCGCAGCGTCTCGGCCGCGGCCACGCCCGAGGGGAAGGCGAGTTGCTCGCGGTTTATCATCTGGCGCTTCATCGGCACCGCGATGGCCACGCCGAGGAGCGCCAGGCACGCGGTCCATGCCGTGAGCACGGGCCAGGCGATGTGCTCGCCCGTGAGGATCAGGTAGGCCGCGATGGCGCTCACCATCGTGCCGCCGGTCGAGACGCCCGCGCTCGTGGCGGTGGACTGCATGCAGTTGTTCTCGAGAATCGTCATCTCGGTGCGGGCGAGTCCGAGCCGCATGAAGGCCTGCCAGACGGCGTAGCTGACGATGCAGGCCGTGATGCCGACCCCGAGGCCCCAGCCGGTGCGGAGGCCGATGTAGAGGTTCGAGAGGCTCATCACGCCGCCGATCACGCCCCCCATGAGGATCGCGCGGAGCGTGGCCTGCGGCGCGTCGTCGCCCCGGTAGACCTGCTCGAGCCAGACGCGGTCGCGGTCGGCGCCGGGGACACTCGCCAGATCGACGGGCTGACGGTCGGTATCCATGGCCGGGGAGTGTACCCGGGTTGCCCCCGGACGTTCGCCGGCGCGCGGGGCCGGCCATGCCGTCTCACACGGCGCGCACTTGATCCGCAGGCGTCACGGGGGCCGGGGTTGCCCGTGCCGTCTCGCCCGGACGCTCACTGCGCCCATCCTGGGCTCCGTTCACTCGATGCTGCCCTCGCTTCACCGGGCACCGATCCGCCGCAGGCGGATTGGTCGTGGTTGCGCTCGGCCAGCAACGCCGGCTCGCCGGCACGGGCAACCCCTCGCGCAATTCATGGTGTGGGCACTCATGAGCGCGAGGATCAAGTGGGAGCCGTCTCCCTCGGACCGTCGTGCCGGGCGAAAGCCGGAGGATGCCGGTTTCCGCATGGGGCTAGCGGACTGCGGAACAAGTCTGCTGCCGCAGGATGCGGCGACCGCCGACCGTGGAAAACCTCGGCTTTTCCACCGGTCGGCCAAGTGGAAAAAGGTCATGGATGACTTTTTCCACGGACAGCTAGAACACGTCGAGGTGGAAGTGGTGGCCGTGGTGGTAGCGCCGCGACTTCGGATACTCGTTCTGCCACTGCCGGTTGTAGACCGGGATCCGCATCTCCTGTGGATAGCGGTAGTAGAGGTCGTTGGCCGACTGCATGTAACCGTCGGCGTAGTAGTTGTGCGGATACCAGACGTACGGATAGTGGTAGAGCCGGTTCCAGTCGGTGGGCGCGAAGGAGTGCCCCCCCTGGTAGCCGTAGGCCTGCTGGCCCACGGCCGGCGACTGGGCCGCGGCGTCGGCTGCGGCCCACGCGAGGCCGATCGCGACCGCGGCGGCGGCGAAGATGCGCAAAGCCATCGGAATGTCCCCCCTGAAAACCCCGGACCGTCGGGAGTATCGGCGGGCCGCACGACCGATCTTGACGGAAAAAACCGCAGGGTCGCAGTTCAGGCGGGCTGGGGCTTCTGGCCGGGCAACCGGCCTTCGGCGAGCTCCCGGTCCCACTCCTCGATGAGCGGCCAGTGGGGCGCGCAGGTGCCGAAGTCGGCGAGCCCGAGGTAGCCGGTGAGGCGGGCGATCGTGGACTCCAGGAGCCGGTCGTCCTTGCGGAAGATCGGCCCGTGGCTGGGAAGCAGCCACTCCACGTCGCTCCTGGCGATCCGCTCCAGCGAGCTGATGAAGGCCGGGATGTCGCTGCCGTGGTGGGCGTCGATGGCGCCGACCGATCCGTCGCGGTAGATGTTGTCCCCCGAGAGCAGCAGGTTGCCGAGGCGAAACGCGAGCTGGCTGTCGGTGTGGCCGGGGGTGTGCCAGACCTCGAGCCTCCGGCCCCCGACCTCGATGACGTCGCCGTCGGCCACGGTCTTGTCCACCTTCACCGGCGGCATCTCCAGGTGCACGTTCTGGGCGGCGATCTCCGCGAACGTCTTCACGCGGTCGCCCGACTCCAGCGACTCGACCGCCTTGGGGTGCGCGAGCACCGGCGCCTTGAGGACGGCCTTGGCCTTCGCCAGTCCCTGGATGTGGTCGACGTCGGCGTGCGTGGCCACCAGCGCCCGGCATTGCGACAGCGGGAAGTCGAGCTGCCGGATCATTTCCACGATCTCGTCGACCGTCTCCTCGTAGCCGATGTCGACGAGCACCCAGTCGCGGTCGTCGTAGACCAGGTAGACGTTGCACCCGATCCGCCAGCCCGCCTGGTGGTTCATCTCGATCACGCCGGGAAACACGGGGCGACGGGTGAGCATGGCTGGCGGCTGCGCGGGGGGAAATTTGCGGGGAAATCCCGCGGAAGACACACTTGGGGAGGTCCGCGTGCGGCTCGCCCCGGAATCCGGGACATGAGTCTACGCGGCTGGAGAATGTCCGGCAATCGTGGCGGTGCCGCGGAACGTGGAGCGGAGTCGGGCCTTGCAGACCAGCGCGATCCCAGCCCCCGCACCGGCGTCGTTCACCGCCTGGTCCGGCACCGTCGCCGAACTCTGCGACCTCGTCGACGCGCTGCGGCCGCTGGCCCTGTCGCTCGCCTTGCCCGACCCGACGGCGGCAGACTGGCACGGCGCCCTCTTCGGCAAGCTCAAGGGGGAACTCGCCCGCGGCCCGCTGGTCGTGGCCGCCGTGTGCGGCGGCACCAACACGGGCAAGAGCCTGATCGCCAACACGCTGGTGGCCGCGGAGATCAGCCGGTCCGTGCCTGAGGCGGCCCGCACGCGGCATCCCGTCGCCAGCCTGCCCCGCGGGGTGGCGGCCACCGCTGACTTCGCCGCGCTCTTCCCTTGCTTCACGGCCGTGCCGTGGACGAGCGGCGCCGATGCCCTCGCCGTCGGTGACGACGACCGGGTCGTGTGGCGCGAGGACGCCAGCGGGGTCCAGCCGGAGCGGCTCGTGCTCCTCGACACGCCGGACATCGACGGCACGCTGCGCGAGAACTGGCACCGGGCGGAACTGGTCCGCAACGCCTGCGACGTGCTGGTCGCGGTGCTCACGCAGCAGAAGTACAACGACGCTGCCGTCCGAGACTTCTTCGCCGCCGCGGCGGCCGCCGGCAAGACGGTGATCGTGGTCTTCAACATGGTCGACTGGCCCCGCCAGCGGGACCGGCTCGCGGGCTGGCTGGCGACGTTCACCGCCGAGACCGGCGTCGAGCCGCTGGCCGTCTATGCCGCGCCGCACGACTTCGCCGCCGCGGAGGCCGGCCGGATCGTCTTTCACGCCCTGCCGGAGCTCACGCCCGACGGGGCTGCCGTCGGACTGGCGGAGCGGCTGGCCGGCTGCGACTTCGACCGCATCAAGCGGAGGAGCATGGAGGGGGCGCTGCGGGTCGTGCTCGATCCGCGGCTGGGGCTGGCATCCTGGCTCGACGCGTTCGAGGAGTCGGCGGGCCACTGGCGGCACGCCCGTCGGCTGCTGACCGACGAGGGCCGCGTCCGCGTGGAACTGCCGACGGCGCCGCGCGAGATCGTGTGGCACGAGATCTGGACGTGGCTCGAGCCCCGCCGTTCGGGCTTCGACCTGTTCGTCAGCGGGCTCTACCGCGCGGCCGGCCGCGGCGTGGGCTGGGCTGCCCGGCGCGTCGGGCTCGCACGGTCCGCCGAGGAGAAGCGCGAGGACTTCGCCGCCGTCGAACTGGCGGCCCTGAAGCAGGCGCTCACCGGATTCATCGAGCGGCTCGACGACGCCTGCCGCAGCGACCCACGGCTGGCCGCGATGCTGGGGCCGCGGCTCGCCTCGGCTGACCGGGCCGCGTGGTACGCCGACCTCGAACGGCGGCATGTGGCGCTCCCGCTGGTCTCGGATGACTACCGGGAATTCGTCCGCCTCGAACTCGATCGTGTCGAGCGGGAGAACCCGCAGCTGGTCGGCTGGATCCTCGCCGCCCTGAACGTGGGGGCGGTCGCCAGGCCTGTGGTCACGGTGGGCCTCGGATTCGCCGGCGCCGCGGTGGTGCCCGCCGCGGCCGCGACGGCCGGCGGCCTGACGACGCTCGTGCACCACGTCGGCGACGTCGTCGTCGGCACGGCCGCGACGCTCGCCGGCGAAGGGGCGCTCGGGCTGACCGCGGCGGGACTGAAGCCCATCCTGGAGCGGCTCTTCGCCGGCTGGTCGGCCGAGCGCGGCCGGATCCTCGGCGAGACCCTCCACGACGTGGTGCTCGGCGACCGGCTCGCGGAGATCGACCGCCTCGCCTTCGCGGCCGAGCGTCCCGAGGTGGCGCGGATCCGGCGGATCCTGCTCGAACGCGGTCGGGAGGCCCTCCGATGACGAGCAGCGGACCCCCGGAACCGCTTTCGGAGCCCGACTTCGCCGGCTTCGACCAGCTCGTGGCGTCGCTGGCCCACTGGAGCGGCTCGCTGCCCGACTGGGCTCCGGCCGCGGCGGTGCGCGCGGAGTGGGAACGGATCGAGCCGCGGCTCGACCGGGTGCGGCGGGAGCTGTCGCGGGTGCTCGTCATCGGCGTCGTCGGCGGCACGGGCACCGGCAAGAGCACGCTCGTCAACGCGCTGGCCGGCCGCGAGGTGACGGCGGCGGGGGACGTCGCCCGGCCCACGACGACCAGCCCGGTGGTGGTCGCCGCGGACGACGTCGATCTTTCCTGGCTCCCCGTCGAGGCCATGCGTGCCCGGGTGGTGCGGAGCGACGCCCCCGCCGTCGCCAACGTCGTGCTCGTCGACTGCCCGGACCCCGACACGCAGGCCGACGAGCTGCCGGCCTCGGGAACGCCGCCGCGGCCGAGCGACACCAACCGCAACCGCGACCTGCTGGAGGCCGTGCTGCCCGCCTGCGACGTGCTTCTGCTGGTGGCCACGGCGCAGAAGTACCGCTCCTGGGTCGTGGCCCGCGAGGTGCAGGCCTTCGCTCCGGGCCGGCCGATGTTCTTCGTGCAGACGCACGCGTCCCGCGACCCCGACATCCGTCCCGACTGGAGGAGCGAGCTGGAGCGCCAGGGCTTCGCGGTGCCGCGGATCTTCCGCCTCGACGGTGTCGAGGCGGCGCGGCGGGCGGCGGCGGGTCTCGAGCCGGAGCCCGGCTTCGGGGAACTGGTGGCGGCGCTCGACGAGGAGCTCGTCGGTCGCGCCGCGCGGCGGGTGCGGCGGACCGGCGCGATCGACCTCGCCGCCTGGTTCGCCCGCCGGTGCCGCGCCGGCCTGGAGCCGGTGGCCGGGCCGGTCGCCGACCTGTCCGCCGCGGTGCGGGCCGAGCGGGCGCGGCTCGAGGGCATCCTCGGGGCCGCGGTCGCCGAGAAGCTGCGCGGCCAGCGCCGCGGCTGGCAGCGACTGGTGACCGACGAAATCGTCGATCGCTGGCACGGCGGTCCATTCGCGACGTTCCTCCATGTGCTGGCCGGCGCGGCGGCGGTCTGGAGCCGGGTGCGGCCCGGCGGGGGGCTCGTGGGCCGCCTGTTGGCCGGGGGGCCGGGGGTCGCCGCGTCCGGGCCGGGCGGGTGGCAGGCCATCGAGGAACTGGGCCTGTCGGAGGCCGAGGTCGAGCAGTCGCGGAGCGTCCTGGCGGGCCGGGCGGTGGCCGCGCGGGTCGTCGAGCCCCTGGTCGGCCGAGCCCGGCTCGACGCCGGGCGGCTGCCGGCGCTCGCCGGTTCCGTGCTCGAACGCAGCGGGCACTGGCTCGGTGGCGGCATCGAGCGGATCGTCGCCGAGCGCCGCAGCCGGCTCGGCGGCAGGGCCCTGCACTGGATCTTCGAGGCGCTGTTCTGCGGCCTCGTCGCGGCGGTGCTCTTCCGCGCGGGCCGCGGCTTCTTCCACGGCTACCTCTGGCAGGGCCGGCCGATCGAGTCGGCGGGGTCGCTCCAGGTCGCCATCGTGTGGGTCATCCTCTGGGGCCTCCTGCTGCGGTGGCTCCTGGGCCTGGTCGTGCGGGCGGGCCTCGGTCGTGACATCACGGCGCTGGTGGCCGCCGTGCCCCAGGCGCGGCTCGTCGATCCGCTGCTCGCCGACTTCGACGCCGCCGCGACGGCCACGGCCGGTTTTCTCGCCGCCGGCGAACGGCTCGGGCGGGAAGCCGAGGGGCTCGCCGCCGCGCTCGCCGAGCCGTCGGCGTCGCTCGGACACCTGCGGGGTGCACCGTGACGGTCCGCGGCCCGGCCTGCATCCTCGCGGTGCTCGCCGGCGCCGGTCTGGCGGGGGCCGCCGAGCTCGACGAGGTCCGCCGCCGGGGCGAGCTCGTCTGGGCGGCCGACCAGGAGGGGGGCGGCCCGCACGTCTTCCCAGACCCCGCGACGCCGGGGACGCTCGCCGGCTTCGAGGTCGACTTCGCCGAGCTCCTCGCAGCCGAGCTCGGCGTGAAGGCCCGCTTCCAGCAGGGGCAGTGGGACCGCCTGCCGCTGCTCCTCGGCCGCTCCGCCGACTGCGTGATCAACGGCATCGAGCTCACACCCGAGCGGCGGCGGGACTACCGCTGCTCGCGTCCCTACTTCGCCTACGCGCTACAGCTTCTGGCCCGTCGCGCCGGGCCGCTGGATTCCTTCGCGGCGCTCGGACGGCCGGGGCCGGCCGGCCCCTGGCGGGTGGGCGTGCTCACCGGTTCGGCCGCCGAGACGGTGATGCGGGCCCGCGGCGACCTCGCCATCGAGGTGCTCGGCTACGACGGCACGATCGATTCGCTCGAGCAGGTGAAGACCGGCGTGCTCGACGCGGCGGTGATGGACGACTGCATCTTCGCGTTCTATGCCGACCGCTTTCCCGGCCTCCGCGCGGTCGACAGGCCGTTCGCCGGCGGCCTCTACACGGTGCTCACCGCCCGCGACACGCCCGCGCTGGGGGCGGCCATCGACGAGGCCATCGGCCGGCTCATCGCCGACGGCCGGCTCAAGGCCGTCTACGACCGGTGGGACCTGGCCGGCCGCCAGCAGATGCTCCTCGTCCGCGACGCCGCGGAGATCCCGGTGGCCGCGGCCACGAGCACCCGGCAGCTCCTCCGCGAGACGCTGCCTTTGCTCCTGCGGTCGGCAGGGATGACCGTGCTCCTCTCCTGCAGCTCGTTCCCGCTGGCGGTCCTCCTCGGCATCGCCGTCGCCATCGGCCGCCTGCACGGCCCGGCCTGGGTCCAGCCGCTGCTCGCCGGCTACGTGGAGCTGCTCCGCGGCACGCCGCTCATGCTTCAGCTGTACGCGATCTTCTTCCTCCTGCCGAAGGTCGGCCTCGCCCTCCCGGCGGTGGTGGCCGCGATCGTGGGGCTCGCCCTCAACTACTCGGCCTACGAGTCGGAGATCTATCGGGCGGGCCTCAAGGCCGTGCCCGCCGGGCAGTTCGAGGCCGCCCTGGCGCTGGGCCTCACGAAGTGGCAGGCCCTTCGGCACGTGCTCGTGCCCCAGGCGGTGCGGATCGTGATGCCGCCGGTGACGAGCGACTTCATCGCCCTCTTCAAGGACACGAGCGTCTGCTCCGCGATCACGATCATCGAGCTGACGAAGCGGTACAGCGTGCTCGCGCTCTCGACCGGCAGGATCGTCGAGCTGGCGCTGGTGACGGCGGTGCTCTACCTCGCCATGAGCTGGCCGCTGTCGCTCCTGGCGCGGCGGTTCGAGCGGCGGCTGGGGCCGGAGGGCGGGCGATGATCGCGATCGAGCGGGTCTCCAAGTCGTGGGGAGGCGTCCCCGTGCTCGACACGGTCTCGTTCGCCGGCGTCGCGGGGGGCGTGACGGCGCTCGTCGGCCCCTCCGGCAGCGGCAAGACCACGCTGCTGCGCTGCCTCAACGCCCTGGAGACCTTCGACGCCGGATCGATCACCGTCGCCGGCCACCGGCTCGCGCCCGGCAGGCACGGCTCGGCGGTCCTCGAGCGGCTCCGCCGGGACGTGGGCATGGTGTTCCAGCAGTTCAACCTCTTTCCACACCTCTCGGTCATCGACAATGTGACGCTCGCCCCGCGGGTGGTCGGCCGCCGCCCGGCGGAGGAGGCCCGCGAGTCGGCCCTGGCGCTCCTCGACCGCGTGGGCCTCAAGGCCTTCGCCGCCGCCCGGCCGACGACGCTCTCCGGGGGACAGCAGCAGCGGGTCGCGATCGCCCGGGCTCTGGCGATGCGGCCGCGGGTCATGCTCTTCGACGAGCCGACGAGTGCCCTCGACCCGGCGATGACGGCCGAGGTGCTCGACGTGATCGTCGACCTAACGCGGTCGGGGCAGACGATGGTGGTCGTGACGCACGACCACGCCTTCGCCAGCCGGGCGGCCGGCTGGGTGGTGGAACTCGCCGCGGGCAGGGTCGCCCGCCAGGGGCCGGCCGCGGAGCTGCTGGAGTCCGCCCGACGATGAAAAAACCCCGCCCGGAGGTTTCCCTCCGGGCGGGGCTCACTGGCCGATGTCGGGCAACAGATCTCCGATCGACCTATTGACCCACGATCACTTCACCGAGGCAACCGCGACCATCGCCTTGCTCTGCGTCTTCGACGCGGAGGCATCGGGGGTCGGGGCGGCCGGAGCCGACTCGACCGCACCGCAGGCCGGCTCGCAGCAGCCGTTGCCGGCACCGCAGCCCGGCTCGCAGCAGCCGTTGCCGGCCGAGCAGTCGGGCTCGCCACCGCAGCAGCTCGTGCCGCAGCAGCTCTTCCGGCTCTTCTTCGCAGCGTGGATGCTGCGGAGGAGGTCACGGATCGGGGTGCACTTCTTCCGCACGCCGCAGCAGCTGGCAGCCGCACCGCAGGCGGGCTCGCAGCAGCCGGCGCCGGCGTCGCACGCCGGTTCCGCACAGCCGTTGCCGGCACCGCAGGCGGGCTCGCAGCAGCCGTTGCCGGCGTCGCAGCCCGGCTCGGTGCAGCTGGCGCCGCAGCAGCCACGGTGCTTCCGCTTGCACTTCTCGAACAGGCCCTTCAGCCCGCCGAAGAGGTCATGCTTCTTCCGCACGCCGCAGCAGCTGGAGGCCGCACCGCAGGCGGGCTCGCAGCAGCCGGCGCCGGCGTCGCACGCCGGTTCCGCACAGCCGTTGCCAGCACCACAGGCGGGCTCGCAGCAACCGTTGCCGTTGCCGGCATCGCAGCCGGGCTCGCAGCAGCCATTGCCGCCGGCATCGCAGCCGGGCTCACAGCACGAGGCGCAGCCCTTGTGCCCGAGCATCCGATCGAGGAGCTCGAAACCGAAGGACTGGCTACAAACGGTGACGCCGAGAACCAGCGCACCGAGGAAAATCATACGCTTCATCGAGCCACATCTCCTTTGCTTGTGGACCACACGAGAGTGTCCGTCCCGTTCGCGAACGTCGTCACCCCGAGGTTGTGATCCACGAACTCTTCCGCGGCAGGCCTGTCGAGCCATTCCGTGACTCGAGGGATCGCAGGTTGCTGCCGCCCCCTGGTTGCCCGACGGGCACAGTGATGCCCCGGGGGACAGAGTGGGCTATCGGCGGCACCGCGCGAGTGGCTTGAGCGAGTTCGAACTATTTTTTCAGGGGCGAATCGCATGTGCGCGTCGCGTCGACATTGCCGCGCGAGACCGTTCGCGCGGCGTGTGCGGCGCGGTGCCGCGCGACCGTCAGGGCTTCACGCGCACCGGCCGCGCCGTCCGCAAGGTCCACCGCGCACGCGGGTCGCGGTGTGAAGATTTACGGGCTGGGGCAGGGGGCGCGGCGGTCGTTGACACTCCCGCCCTAACCGGTAAACTCCCTCGCGACTCTGGTGGCCGACCGTTGGCAGCTGCTTTCGGCCGGCAAACAGGGAACTCCGGTGCGATTCCGGGACGGCCCCGCCGCTGTGACCAGGCGCCGAGGCCGGCTGTTTCGAGCCATTGCGGTGCCGCGACGGGCCGCGAGAAGGCATGCAGCCGGCTGAGCCTGGGAGTCAGAAGACCTACCAGGTGTCAGGAGTCTGCCGGACCGCGAGGGCGGAATGGCGGGCACGGCCGCGGCAGCGGCCGGTCGAGAGCCTTTCAGGATCCGCTGCTGCAGGCACCCGCTTCGCCGGAGTTCGCACGTGCCCTGGCACGCGCGTCCGCCGCGGGGAGCGTGCGCCTGCATGGCGGCCACGGCATGGAATCTCCTCCGCGCCAGCGCCGACGGGGCATGACGCTCGTCGAGCTGCTCGTCGTCGTCGCCGTGATCGCCGCGCTCGTGGCCCTGCTGCTGCCGGCCGTCCAGGCCGTCCGCGAGGCCGGCCGGCGGACGAGTTGCGGCAACAACCTCCGTGAGATCGGGTGCGGCATCTACGGCCACGAGATGTCCCGCCGGGTGTTTCCGATCGGCTGCCTCGGCTGCGTGGGGCCGCCCTTTCCCCTCCGCCAGGTCTCCTGGAACGTGTTCGTCCTGCCCTTCGTCGAGCAGTCCGCCGCGGCGGCCGCCTTCGACCCGAGGTTCTCGTACCGCAGCGCCCAGAACCTCGCCGCGGCGGGCACCGTCGTTCCCATGTTCCTCTGTCCGAGCACGAGGCGGACGAATCGCACGGGATCCACGACCGGCGATCGCAACCGTAACGGTCGCTGGGACCAGGGGGACGACCTCGCCTACACCGATTACGGCGGCATGTTCGGCGTCGGCTACCCGGTGCCGAAACCCCTGCCCGAGCACGCCGGGGTGATGCAGTACGAGCGGCCGACGTCGGCCAGGCAGGTCACCGACGGGCTCTCCCACACGGCGCTCGTGGCGGAGTGCACTGGCCGCGACGGGACGTACCAGTCGGAGTGGGCCAACGGGCAGAACATCTTCGACCAGTTGCACACCACCGGCATCAACCGCAGCCAGAACAACGAGATCTGGAGCGATCACCCGCGCATGGCCGGCATGGTGTTCTGCGACGGACACGTGGAGTTCGTGGACGAGTCGATCGAGCAGGCGGTGCTGCTCGCCCTGCTGACGCGTGCGGCCGGGGATCGCCATGAGCATTGAGTCCCGGCGGGCGCGGGCCCGCAGCGCCTGGAAAGGGTGGTTTTCGATGATGCCGCTGGGAAGCCGTCGCCTGCCGATCGCCGCGACGATCGCCATCGCCCTCGCCGGTTCGGCCCGTGCCGACCTCGTGGGGGTCCAGGACTTCTCCGATCTCGTCCTCTGGG
>JBIIUP010000290.1:0-3326 GCA_044339885.1 Pirellulales bacterium
TGGCGGTCCTCGCCGCGGCGCCCGCCCGCGGCGACCGGGTGGAACTGGCCGACGGCCGCGTGCTCGAGGGCCGGTTCGCGTTCCTGCCTGGAGTCGCGGTCGATCCGTTCACGGCGGAGGCGGAGACTCGCTCGACGGGCGAGCCGATCGTCATGTGCGACGACGGTCTCTCGCGCACGATGGTTCCCAAGCGGCGGATCGCGAAGGCCGAGACGGCCCCGGTCGACCTCGGGCTCGAGAGGCTCGTCATCCCCCAGCGGGTGGCCGACTCGGGACGGCGGGTCGCCGCCGTCGGCTCGGTCCTGGAGGCCGGGCCGTTCGACCGCCACGGCCGGCGGATCCTCTCCCTGGGGACGGCCGACGGGAGGGTCGACGTGGTGCAGGGCATCACCGAGATCACGCCCCGCTGGGTGCGGGTGCAGGGGCTTCAGACCGAGCGGCCGCTCGTCATGGACATGCGGCTGGCGACCTCGTCGATCCCGCGGGCTACGATCTCGGCGATCATCGCGGAGCAACTCGACCGCGCCGATTCGGCGCAGCGGCTGCGGGTCGTGCGGCTGCTCCTCCAGGCGGAGCGGTACGAGGATGCGACCGCGGAGTTCGACGAGGTGCTGCGGGATTTCCCCGACCTCGCGGGCCTCGCCGGTGAGCGCCGCAGCCTCGCCCGGCTCGGCGCCCAGCGGCTGCTCGACGAGATCCTGCGCCGCGGCGCTGCCGGCCAGGACCGGCTGGCGCTGCGGCTGCTGGAGTCGTTCCCGGCCGCCGACGCCGACGGCGAGATCCTGGAGGCCGTCCGCGAGGCCCGCGACGCCTACCGCGACCGGCGCGAGCGGGCCGCGAAGCTCCTGGCCGCGCTGCGGGAACGGGTCGCGCGGCTCGACGACGCGGCCGACCGCCGCGACGCCGGCGCGGTGGCCGACGAGATCGAGCGCGAGCTCTCGTTCTCGACGCTGCCGCGGCTGGCGACCTTCGAGCGGGTGGGGCTCGATCCCGGCCTGTCCGCCGGCCGCGGGGTCGCCCTCGCCGTCAACGGCTGGCTCGGCGCCGGCGGGGGGGACACGCTCAAGGTCGCGCTCTCGGCGGTGCGGGTTCGCGACCTGGTCCGCCGGTATCTCGCGGCGGGGGAGCCCGAGACCCGCGCCGAGCTGCTGGCGCGGCTGCGGGGCGAGGAGGCGGGCGATCCGGCCACCGTGGCCGGCGTGGCCGCCGCGATGCGGCCGCCGCTGGATCCCCCGCCGGCCAGGTCGCCGGGCCTCCACGAGTTGGACGCCGCGGGGCTCGACGGCGACGGGACCGTCCGCTGCCTCGTGCAGCTGCCACCCGAGTACGACCCGCTGCGCCGCTACCCCGCGATCGTGTCGCTGCACGGCGTGGGGTCGGAGCCGATCCGGCAGATCGAGTGGTGGGCGGGACTCCCGGCCGCCGACGGCATCCGCCTGGGCCAGGCGGGACGGCACGGGGTGATCGTCATCGCCCCCACGTGGAGCCGGCCGCAGCAGGCGGGCTACGAGTACTCCGCCCGCGAGCACGCGGCCGTGCTGGGGTCCCTCCGGGCGGCGCTCCGCCGGTTCTCGGTCGACACCGACCGCGTCTTCCTCTCCGGCCACTCCGCCGGCGCCGACGCGGCCTGGGACATGGCGCTGGCCCACCCCGACCTCTGGGCCGGCCTCGTGGCCGTGGCCCCCGTGGCGGACCGCTACGTGAACCACTACTGGCCCAACGCCCGCACGCTGCCGATCTACGTCGTGGGGGGCGAGCTCGACGGCGTGCGGCTGCGGCGGAACGCCATGGATCTCGACCGCTACTTCCTCCGCGGATTCGACACGACCTACGTCGAGTACCGCGGACGGGGGCACGAGCACTTCTCCGACGAGCAACTGCGGGTCTTCGACTGGATGTCGCGGAAGCGCCGGGACTTCTTCCCGCGCACCGTCGAGGTGGTGAGCATGCGGCCCTGGGACCGCTTCTTCTGGTGGCTGGAGCTGGAGTCCGCTCCCCCACGGACGGTCGTGCTGCCGACCGATTGGCCCCCGCCCGCGGGCACGCGGCCGCTGGCGGTCGAGGGGAGGGTCACCGCGACCAACGGCATCGCGGCCAGCTGCGGAGCCGAGCGGGTTCGCGTCTGGCTGGCGCCCGAACTGGTCGACCTGGCGCAGCCGGTGACGGTCTCCGTCGACGGCCGCCAACTCCACCGCGGCGTGGTCGCACCCGACCTCGAGGTCATGCTCGAGGATCTCCGGCTGCGGTCGGACCGGCAGCATCCCTTCTGGGCGGTCGTGGAGTCCGCCCGCTCGCCCCGGAAGTGAGCCCGGTGGGCAACGCGGGCCGCTGACGGTAGGATTCGCGTTTTGGTCTCGTGCAGCACGGATGCCACCATGCCCCTTCCCGATGTCCCCGCCGGCGCTGCCGGCCACCCGGAGAGCGGCGCCGCACCGAACCCGTTCGCGGATCTCCTGGCACGGATGATCGCCAGGCTCGACGCGAAGCTCCTGGCTGTCCAGCGCGGCCAGCTCGCCCTGGCGATGCCCAGCATCCGCTGGGAGTTCCCCGACGCCGACTGGCTGCTCCACCTCGTGGCGGACCGGGACGCCCTGCGGATCGCCGATCCCTGCGCCGACCCGGCACTCTTCGTCCGCATGACGCGAGCCACGCTGGAGGACGCCGTCTTCGGCCGGCGGTCGCTGGGGGCGGCCTTTCTCGCGGGGCGGATCCACGTCCGCGGCATGAGTCCGCTGCGGCTGCGCGAGTTCATCCGTCTGATCGACCCCCTGCTCGAGAGCTATCGCGAGGCCCACGGTGATCTCTTCGCCCCATCCGCATCCGCGTCACCGCTGGTTTCGTGAAGACCAGGCCGATCCGGGCCTGCTCCGCGGCCGCAGCGTCTCGATCCTCGGCTACGGGCTGCTCGGCCGCCCGCTGGCCCTGAACCTGCGAGACAGCCTGGGCGACTCCATCCGCGTGGGCAGCGCCGACGAGCCGTCGTCGGCCCAGGCCCGGGCCGACGGGTTCGCCGTCGAGTCCCTCGAGGATGCGACGACCGGGGCCGACGTCGTGCTCCTGCTCCTGCCGGACGAGGTGCAGCCCGGCATCCTGCCGCGGATCGCGGCCCGGCTGCGGCCCGGCGCCACGCTCGTCTTCGCCTCGGGCTACGCGTTGGCCTACGGTCTCGTCGAGCTCCCCGCGGGGGCCAACATCGTGCTCTTCGCCCCCCGGATGAGCGGCGACGCCATCCGCCAGCGGTTTCTCGCGGGGCTCGGCTACGTCAGCTACATCGGCGTCGAGCAGGAGGCCACCGCCGACGCCTGGCCGCACCTGCTCGCGCTGGC
>JBIIUP010000084.1:0-11813 GCA_044339885.1 Pirellulales bacterium
AGGTTCGTAACCGGGTTCCGCAGCTGCACGGTCCCGTGGATGCCCTCCTCGATCCGGCCCTTGTGGGTGCGGAACACGCGGATGATCATCTCCAGTGGCAATCCGTCGGGAAACTCCCGCTCGCTGATCCCGCCGAACGTCCAGATGGCGGCGGCGGCCGAGCCCCCTTCGATGTACTGCCGGTAGGCCCACTCCGCACCCACGCTGATCCCCTTGGCGCTCGGCCGGCCGTCGCGGTCGAGGAACCGCAGGGTGCCCCGGAGCGGCCTCCGCGCCTCGAGCAGACCCTCGGCGGGACCGACCTCGTAGCCGTCCCCGCCGGACCGCAGGGCCACGCGGTGCCGGTGCCCCTGGGCCGTTTCCGCGACGCCCACTCCGGAGGCGTCCAGCGTCACGCGGTGCCGGTGCCCACGGTCGAGGCTCGTGCGGCCGCCGGAGCCGGTGACCCTGCCCGACTCGTCGACCGTTTCCAGGAGGTCGGCGGCCTCGACGGAGTGGGTGTGGGCGACGCTGCGGACGACGAATGCCCAGCCGGCGAAGCCCATGAGGGCCAGCAGGCCCGTGCCCACGGCGGCGAAGCCGAGCGTCCGGCCGAGGACGATCTCCCCCATCCGCACCGGCTTGGTCGTCACGGTCTGGATCGTCCGCGACTTGATGTCGGCGGGCAGGCTGAAGACCGCGAGCAGGAGCGTGACGCAGCAGACGAGCAGGTTCGTGGCCCCGAGGATGAAGCCGAGGTAGAGCTTGCCGGGATTCACGCTCGCGGGGTCGAGGAACCAGCCGGCGAACAGCACGACGACCGCGAACACACCGAGCACGACGAGGACGTTCCGCCGCAGCGACTCCTGCACGGCCAGCCGCGCCAGGGCCCAGACCCGACGGGCCGACGTGCCGGCAAGGTCGCCGATACCGGCGACCACGCCGCGGTAGACGCGGTCCCCGGCGGCGAGCGACCCGTGCAGGGCGGCCTGCGCGAGCCACGCCGCGACGGCCGCAGCCACCGCCACGAGGCTGCCCGCGAGGATGTACCGCACCAGCGCCGGGACGATCCAGGCGGCGAACCTCGGGATGTCCTCTTCGAGCACCATGGCCGCGGCTCAGGCTCCCCGATCGGCGCGGGCCCGGCGGCCGGGGCGGGCCTGGGCGTCGCGGACGACGTCGAGGAACAGGTCCTCCAGCGTGGTCCGGGGATTGCCGATCTCGACGTCGGCGCCGCCGTGCCGCGCGAGCACGGCCCGGATCTCCTCGGCCGCGGCGGCCGAGACCCCGCGGGCCCGGATCTGCGTGACGTCGGTGACCCGCAGCAGGTCCTCCACGCGGCCGAGCTCCTTGAGCTCGCCCTGGTGCAAAACCGCGATCCGATCGCAGACGTCTTCGACGTCGGCGAGCAGGTGCGAGCACATAATCACCGTCTTGCCGCGGGACTTGAGGTCGATGATGAGGTCCTTCATCTCCCGGGTCCCGATCGGGTCGAGACCGCTGGTGGGCTCGTCGAGGAGCACGAGTTCGGGATCGTTGATGAGGGCCTGGGCCACGCCGATCCGCCGCGTCATGCCCTTGGAGTATTCGCGGAGCTGACGCTTGCGATCCCGGGAGAGGCCGACCAGCTCGATGAGCGCGGCCGCCCGCCGTCGACGTTCCTCCGGCGGCATGTCGAAGAGGCGGCCGTAGAAGTCGAGCGTCTCCTCGGCGTCGAGGAACTTGTAGAGGTACGACTCCTCGGGGAGGTAGCCGATCCGTTCGTTCTTGGAGACGTCGGTCGCCTCACGGCCGAAGACGAGCGCCTCACCCGACGTCGGGAAGATGAGTCCCAGCAGGAGTTTCAGCGTGGTCGTCTTGCCCGAGCCGTTGGGACCGAGGAGACCGAAGATCTCGCCCCGCCGCACCTCCAGGTCGAGTGGCTTCAGTGCCGTCTTCTTCCGGCGGCCCCAGAAGTCGCGGTAGGTCTTCGAGAGGTTCCGCGCCTCGACGACGACGTCGGACGCGGCGGCCGGCGGGGCGGGCCGGACGGACGTGGAGACTGCTTCGGGCACCGGGCGATCCTCCGAACCTGCCGGGGCGTTCCGCCGACCCCGCCGTGGCGGCAGGACGGGGAACTCCCGCATCATCCAGCGTTGTATCGCATGGGCGGTCGCGGTGAAGGAGGTCGCGAAAAAACGGGGCGTCGCGAAGTTGCCGAAACGAGACGTGGTTCGACCGGTGGACCAAGACTGAGACCACTGTTGACAGCCCCCAGCGACCCGCTAGAATTCGGCACGCCATGAGAATGAGTCTCATTTTCTTGCGGCCATTTTTCGAGAATTCCCTGTGAAAAACACCGCTGACACGTTCCAGAAGCTTTTTTGCCGGCCCTGCGACCGTCGCCCGCCCCGATGCCGGGCCCGTTCTCAAGCCCGCGGTTTCACGCTGGTGGAACTCCTCGTCGTGATCGCGATCATCGGCGTCCTCATCGGGATGCTGCTCCCGGCCGTGCAGTCGGCCCGCGAGGCGGCCCGCCGCGCCGCCTGCCAGAGCAATCTCCGCCAGCTCGGCCTCGCCATGCACGGCTACGAAGGCGCCAAGCGTCACTTTCCGCCGTCGAGCGACACCACCCTCAACAAGACGACGTCCGGAACGGCCGCTCAACCGTGGTCCGGACAGGCGTTCATCCTGCCGTTCCTGGAGGGCGACACGACCTACAAGCTGGTCGACTTCACGAAGGGCTACCACGATCCGGTGAACAAGGCCGTCCTCCCTCCCAACGGCGTGGCCGCCACCCGCGTCGACGTGCTCATGTGCGCGAGTGAACGGCACGATCGAGTGCGGCTCGCGGCCAACGGAGCCGCGGAGCACTATCCGCTCAACTACGCCTTCAACGTCGGCACCTTCTTCGTCTACGATCCGGCGACGCGGGCCGACGGCGGGGGCGGCTTCGGCCCCAACGCCCGCCTCCGCCCGGGGATGTATTCCGATGGCCTCAGCAAGACGCTCGCGATGAGCGAGGTGAAGGCCTACACCCCGCGATACCACAACGCGTCCACCCCTTCCGGGCACTCTGCCAGCCAGCGGGCCCCGCTCCCTGCCACACCCGCCGACGTGCTGGCGGCATTCGGCAGCCCGAACGGGGGCGGCAACTGGTCGGCAGGCGACCGGGCCAGCCCGGCCGGAGGCGGACATACCGAGTGGGTCTGCGGCCGCGCGATCCATGTCGGCTTCACGACGGCGTTCCCGCCGAACACGAAGATCGAACACGACCAGGGGGGAGTCACCTACGACATCTCGATCTGCAGCACCCGCGAGGGCAACAGCCCGACCGAACCCACCTACGCCGTCATCCCTTCGCGCAGCCACCATCCGGGCGGTGTCTCGAGCATGATGATGGACGGGTCCGTCCACACCGTCTCGTCCGACATCGACGCCGAGGTGTGGCAGAAGCTCGGCACGCGGGCCGGCGGCGAGGCCGCCGTGCTGCCCTAGAGCGCGTATAGTTTTGCCGTAGCGACGTCCTGGAAAACCGAACAGGGTAGGCGAACGCTCGAGGAGCCTATGGCCGTCGCGGCCATAAGCGACGATCCGAAGGACCGCGCAGCGGCGACTTTTGCCGCCCCCGAGCCGGCGATACACGTAGGCAGGATGCGCTCTAGTCGGTCGCGGCGGGCCTGACGATCAGTTCGCCGCTGACGACCCGCCGCCGGGGCTCGCGGTCTTCGCGGTCCCCTCCTCGGCCACCTCGACCAGCTTGCGAGCGACGGCGAGGTCGTTCGGTGCGAAGAACGGCTCGTCGAGGTCGCCTCCGGCGTGATCGATCATCTCGGCCTCCAGCCGCTGCCAGGAGAGCCCGCTGGCGATGTGCCAGGCCGCGGCCTGGGCCGCCTTCTGGGAGACCTGGCCGTTGGCCAGGCAGGCCATGACGAATGCCAGCCGCGGGTCGTCCGAGAACGACTCCAGCGGCTCGAGCCGATAGGCGATCCGCGGCGACGGCTCCGGCTTGCCGTGCTCGAGGCAGACGGTGGCAAAGCGGAACGTGCGGGTGCCCCCGGGCGGAACGACGAACGAGCCGTCGCCGCGGTCGGCGACGCGGAACTGGCCGCCCCGGGCCGAGGTTGCGCGGGCATCGAGGACGCCGTCCATGAGGCCCCGCACCGCCTGCTTGGCGAGCGGCTTGTCGTGAATCCACGCGGCGAACTCCTCGCCATGGGCGACATACGCCTCCCGCAGCCAGGCGGGCGCGTCGCCCTGCAACCAGCCGCGGAACTCCAGCCACCGCGGGTCGTGCACGCCGTAGACCTCGCGGGCCACCCAGCAGAAGGCGGCGCCACCGCCACCGCCGATGCCCATGCCCTGGTTCGCCACGCCGCCGCCGGTCGACTGCGGCGCCGCCCCGATGCCGCCGGCGCCGAAACCCGCCTGGCCACCGCCGGCCATCTGGGCCAGCACCGGCACGCCGGCGAACGCCGCGGGCAGCCGCAGCGTGAGCGGCCGGTCGGTGCGGCTGGCGACGACGATCTGCGCCGACCGCGAGTCGTTGGGGATGTACCGGACCGTCGCCAGGCCGTCGCGCTCGGCGCCGAGGACGTCCTGAGCGACGGCCGCGGTCGCGGCGGACGCGGCAGCCCGCGCTTCGCGGCACAGGGGGGCGAGCGCCGCGGCGACGAGGCCGATCCAGGCGAACCGGTTCATGGGAAGCCTCCGACGACAAAGGGGCATGCGCGGGCTGCCACTGGGCGGGCCCGGACGCTCCCAAGTATGCCCTCGGCCCGGGCGCACGAAAAAATCGACCGATCGGCCTGAGAAAACCGGTTGCAGCGGATGGGCGGGTAGTGCCGGCGACTACCGCTTGCTGAACTGAGTCCCGCGGCGGGCGCCACGGAGGCCGTACTTCTTCCGTTCCTTCATCCGCCCGTCGCGGGTGAGGAGCCCGCCCTGACGCAGGGGCTCGGCGAGTTCGCCGTCGAACGTCTTCAGGGCCCGGGCGATGCCCAGCCTGCACGCCCCTGCCTGTCCGGTCGGCCCGCCGCCGTCCACCGTGATGTCGACGTCGACGGCCGTGCGCCGCCCCACCGTCTCCAGCGCCCCCGACACCAGGGCGCTGTCCTTGATGGCGGGAAAGTAGCCGTCGAGATCGCGGCCGTTGACCTTGATCGCCCCCGACCCGGCCCGCAGCCGGACGCGGGCCACCGCGGTCTTGCGGCGGCCGGTGGCGATGATGTCGGCGCCCCGGGTCTTCGACTTGGTGTTTTGTTCGGCTGCCATCGCTCGTTCTTCCCTCTGCTGCGTCGTGCGTGAATCGTCGTGACTGGTGTTCGGTGTCCCGGGAGCCGGTTCAGGCGTCGAGCTTCATCGGCTCGGGCCGCTGGGCCTGGTGGGGATGCTCGCCACCGGCGTAGACCTTGAGTTTGTCGAGCATCGCCCGGCCCAGCCTGGTCTTCGGCAGCATCCGTCGGACCGCCTCCTCGATGATCAGTTCGGGCTTGCGATCGCGGCGGTGCTCGGCCGTCTCGGTCTTCAGTCCCTGGTAGCCCGTGTACCAGCGATAGAGCTTCTGCTGCCACTTCTTGCCGCCGAACTCCACCTGCTCGGCGTTGATCACCACGACGTGGTCGCCGGTGTCGACGTGCGGCGTGTAGGTGGGGCGGTGCTTGCCCATGAGCACCATGGCGATCTCGGTCGCCAGCCGACCGACCCTGTGGCCGCTGGCGTCGACCAACCACCACCGCTGCTCAACCTCGCCGGGCTTCGCCATGAACGTCTTCATCTGTCGCTCAATCGTGTGATCTGGATGGGTTTTCGAGGCTCGCGCGCGCCGAACAATCGGGCCCGCCGGCAGCCGTCCTCTCCGGCATTCCCGGGCGCCGCCCGAGGAATGCGAGAGCCCCGCAGGGTACCAGTGGTGCCGCGACCGGGCAAGCGGCCCGGTCCGCCGCCGGAAAACGGCCCCCGCCGTCCTCCGGTCGCGGCCGAGTTGCCGGGGCCGACCATCCGAATCACACTTGACCTCCGATCCCGCCCCCGACCCTTTCCCTTTCCGGTTGCAGGCTCGTTCCATGAAGGTGGCCGTCCTCAAGGAGACGTTCCCTGGCGAGCGTCGCGTGGCCCTCGTGCCCGGGGTCGTGCCCGCCCTCGTGAAGGCCGGCGTCGAGGTGCTCGTCGAGTCGGGCGCGGGCTCGGGCACGGGCTACACCGACGACGACTACCGGCATGCCGGCGCCCACGTCGTCTCCCGCGACGAGGCCTTCGGGGCCGACTGCGTCGTGGCCGTCCGCACCTGCGGCGCCTGCGGCGACTCCTGGTGCCACGACGAGCATCGGCTGCGACCGGGCCTCATCGTGATCGGTCTCTGCGATCCCCTGTCGAGCCCGGAAGCCTGCCGCCAGACCGCCGAGAAGGGCGCCACGCTCTTCTCGCTCGAGCTCGTGCCGCGGATCACGCGGGCCCAGAGCATGGACGTGCTCTCGAGCCAGGCCAACATCGCCGGCTACCGTGCCGTGATCCTCGCCGCGAACGCGCTGCCCAGGATCCTCCCGATGATGACCACCGCCGCCGGCACGCTCACGCCCGCCAAGGTCCTGGTGCTCGGGGCCGGCGTCGCGGGCCTCCAGGCGATCGCCACGGCCAGGCGGCTCGGCGCGCAGGTGAGCGGCTACGACGTGCGGCCCGCGGTGAAGGAGCAGGTGCAGAGCCTCGGTGCGAAATTCGTGGAGCTGCCGCTCGAAACGGGCTCGAGCGAGACGGCCGGCGGTTATGCGAAGGCCATGGGCGAGGAGTTCTACGCCCGGCAGCGGGAGCTGCTCGGCAAGGTCGTCGCGGAGAGCGACGTCGTGATCTGCACGGCCCTGATTCCGGGACAGAAGGCCCCCGTGCTCGTGACCCACGAAATGGTCCAACGGATGAGGCCCGGCAGCGTGATCGTCGACATGGCTGCCGAGCGGGGGGGCAACTGCGAGGGCTCGGTGGCCGACGACACCGTGATCGTCGACGGCGTCACGATCATCGGCCCCACGAACCTGCCGGCCGATGCGGCCGTGCACACCAGCCAGCTCTACGCGAAGAACGTGGTCACGTTCCTGACGCACCTGCTCAAGGCCGGCCTGCCCAGCGTGGCGACCGACGACGAGATCTGCCGCGACACGCTCGTGGCCACCGGCGGCCAGGTCGTGCACCCCAAGATCCGCGAGCGGCTGGGGCTCCAGCCGCTCGAGCAGACGCCCGCCTGACGCCCGCATCGGAACGCAGCCATGACCACCTTCGCCCTCCCGCTCCTCCTCGCCGACGCGGCCGCCGCCGCGGACCCGGCCTCCACCTTCATCCGCCTGCTCACGGTCTTCCTGCTCGCGATGTGGGTCGGGTTCGAGGTGATCACGAAGGTGCCGCAGCGGCTCCATACGCCGCTCACCAGCGGCTCCAACGCGATCTCGGGGATCACGGCGGTGGGGGCCATCGTCGTGGCCGGCGCGCTGGCCACCCGGCTCGGCTCGCTCCTCGGTTTCCTGGCGGTGATCCTCGCGATGATCAACGTGGTCGGCGGCTTCGTGGTCACCCACCGCATGCTCGAGATGTTCCAACCGAAGAAGAAGTGATGTCGAGCCAGGCCTGGATCAACCTCGCATATCTCGCGGCCTCGATGCTGTTCATCGTGGCCTTCAAGCTCATGACCGGTCCGCGCACGGCCGTGCGCGGCAACTATCTCGGTGCCGCCGGCATGGCGATCGCGCTGGTCGCGGCGTGCTGCGAAAAGCAGGTGATCGACAGGCTCACAGGCGTGGGGCCGGGGGGGCTCGTCGCCGTGGGCGTCGCGGCGGTGATCGGGGCCGCCATCGGCGCCGTGATGGCGATCCGCTATCCGATGACCGGCATGCCGCAGATGGTGGCCCTGCTTAACGGCTTCGGTGGGGCGGCCTCGACGCTCGTGGCGGGGGCGGAACTCTGGAACATGACGGCGGCGGCCCGCCTCGAGGGGCCGGCTCACGCGGTGGCCGTCGCGAACGCCGCCAGGCAGCTCGTTCCCTGGACGCAGTTCGCCATCGCGACGGCGCTCACCGGGCTGATCGGTGCGGTGACGTTCTGGGGCAGCCTCGTGGCCTTCGGCAAGCTCGAGGAGCTGCCACAGTTCAAGAAGGCCTGGACCGACCCCAACCGCCACTGGATCAACCTCGCCCTGGCGATCGCCACCCTCGCATTGATCGCCGGGGTCTGTGCGTATCCACAGGCGACCCTCCTCTATTGGGCCCTCGTGATCGTAGGCAGCCTGCTGGGGATCACGCTCACGCTCCCGATCGGCGGGGCCGACATGCCGGTCGTGATCTGTCTCTTGAACAGCTACTCGGGTCTGGCCGCCGCGGCGGCGGGGTTCGTCATCGACAACTCCGTGCTCGTGATCGCCGGCTCGCTCGTCGGCGCCTCGGGGCTCATCCTCACCGCGATCATGTGCCAGGCGATGAACCGCTCGCTCGTGGGCGTGCTCTTCGGCGGCCTGGGAACGACCACCGCGGCGAACGCCGACGACGTCTACGCCGGCAAGGTGAAGAGCGCCAGTGCCGAGGAGATCGCGATGGTGCTCGAGGGAGCCGATCGCGTGGTGATCGTGCCGGGGTACGGCATGGCGGTCGCGCAGGCCCAGCACGCGGTCCGCGAGCTGGCGAGCGCCCTGGAGAAGCGGGGCACGACGGTCGAGTACGCGATCCATCCGGTGGCGGGGCGGATGCCGGGCCACATGAACGTGCTCCTCGCCGAGGCCGACATCCCCTATGAAAAACTCCGCGAGATGGACGACATCAACCCCACCTTTCCGGAGACCGACGTCGCGATCGTGATCGGCGCCAACGACGTGGTGAACCCGGCGGCCCGGACCGATCCAAAGAGCCCGATCGCTGGCATGCCGATCCTCGACGTCGACAAGGCCAAGACGGTGGTCGTGGTGAAGCGGTCGCTCTCGCCGGGCTTCGCGGGCATCCCCAATCCCCTCTTCGCGGCCGACAACACCCTCATGTATTTCGCCGACGGCAAGAAGGCGATCCTCGATCTCACGGCCGCGCTCCAGCACGGCTGAAGAGCCGTGGTCGGCGCGAACGTGTTTTCAAAGGCAGCGCTGGCGGATCACGGCCCGGACCTCCGCGCTGGCCGCCATCGACGACCGCGAGTTCCTGGCGCGGGCCCGCGGCCGGATCGATCCGCTCGTCGCGCGGGCCGGCGGCGGCGATCTCGTGGTCCTGCCCGCGCTGCTGGCCGGTCCCCTCGGCCGCTGCTTCAGGCGCCGCGGGGACACAGCACCTCGCCCCACAGCGCGTCCGACACCAGCAGGCCTTCCCGCGTGAGCCGCACGGCCGCACCGTCGTCGCCGGCGAGTCCGGCGGCGACCCAGCGGGCGATCGCGGTGCCGGCCAGGGCGTCGATCCCGAAGCCGCTGGCGGCGCGGAAGGCGTTCCGCTCCACCCCGTCCCTCCGCCGCAGGCCGACGACGAGCCGTTCGCGGGCGGCCTCCTCGGCGTCCATCGCGTCGACGTCGCCCGTGGGGTCGTCCCCCGCGAGCACCCTGTTCATCCACGTGACGGGGCTGCGGTGGTTCGTGATCCGGGTCCGGCCGTCGAACCGCGCCGCGCCCGGGCCGCAGGCCTCCCAGGGGCGGCAGTCCCAGTAGGCCGCGTTGTGGCGGCAGCGGTGGCCCGGCCGGGCGAAGTTCGAGACCTCGTAGTGCTCGGAGCCGGCGGCCTCGAGCCGGTCGATCGCCGCCTCGAACATCGCCCGCTCGAGCGGCTCGTCGGCCCGGGCGAGCCGGCCCTTCCGTCGCAGCCCCTCGAAGGCCGTGCCCTTTTCCCAGGTCAGGCAGTAGACGGAGACGTGCTCCGGGGCGAGGCCGATCACGGCCTCGAGATCCCGCTCGACGGCGGCGAGCGTCTGGCCCGGCGCGGCCGTCATGAGATCGACGTTGACCGTCAATCCTCGGTCGCGGAGCAGCGCCACGGCCCGGCGGACGTCGTGGGCCGAGTGGCTGCGGTCGAGCGCCGCGAGCGTGGCCGCATCGAGCGACTGCGCGCCGAGACTCGCCCGCGTGACGCCGCAGGCTCGCGCCGCGTCCGCGAGCGCCGCGGTCACGTCCTCGGGATTGCACTCGATCGTCACCTCGGCACCGGCGACGGGCCGGAGTTTCTCGTGGAGCAGGCCGACCAGCCGCCGCAGGCCGTCGGGACCCAGGTGCGACGGCGTGCCGCCGCCGAGGTAGAGCGTTTCGACGTGGAGCGGCTCCCGCACGCGCTCCAGTTCCACCGCGAGCGCCGCGAGGTAGCGGTCGATCAGGTCGTCGCGGCCGGCCACCAGGGAGAAGTCGCAATACCCACAGCGGTGCCGGCAGAACGGCACGTGGACGTAGGCGTGGCGGGGTGCCGCGACCGAGAGTTTCATGCGTCCATGCTACCCGTTGGGGGCCCGGCCCCCTCCCCTGTTCGTGAACGGGGAAGGCTTCGGGCTCCCGTGCCCCGGGAGCCGGCGTCGGTGGCCAGCGCAGCCCGGAGGGCGAAGCGCCGACACCTCCGAGCGAACGAAGGACAGGATGTCCGGAGTGAGCGTCCGACGACGGGGCACGGGAGCCCGAAGCCGGCGCGTGCGCTCGCCGCGTCACAGCCAGATGTTCAGCCGCCCGTCGAGCATGTCGGGAATCTTCTTGCCGAGGATCCGGCGGATGCGGTCGTCGGTGTAGCGGGTGGAGAAGTGCGTGGCGATCACCACCTCGTTGCGGAACCGGTCACGACGGGCGAGCAGGTCGTCGAGGTGCATGTGCCCGAACTTGTGGATCTTCTCCTTGCGGTGCGCATGGGCCACGAAGGTGAGCTCCGTGATCAGCACCATCGCCTCGAACATGGCGGGGCAGCGGTCGAGGCCCTCGGGCGAGCTGTCGCCCAGGTAGGCGACCAGCGGCGCGCGGATCTCGTGGGTCACGTCCACCCCCGAGAGCCGGAGGTCGCGGATCTTGTCGCCGGGCAGCCCCTGGTACTCGTGCTTGAGCTTCCGCCGGCGGTCCCAGACGACGTAGCCCACGCTGGGCAGCGTGTGGCAGGTGGAGGAGACCGTCACGACGTGCTCCCGGGAGATCTCGATCTCGTCGCCGGGCCGGGCGGGGAGCAGCGTGCAGGGGAGCCGGCCGCGGTCGAGCCGGGACACCGCCTTGAGGAGCTTCTCGATCGGCTCGATCGCCGACTCGGGGAGGTAGATCGTCGGCGGTTCCATCTTCATCATCCGCCGCCGGGCGACGTAGACGGGCAGCGCGGCGATGTGGTCGAGGTGCGTGTGCGTGACGAACCAGGTCGCCGTGGCCATGAAGCCCCAGGGCTGGGAGCCCAGGTCGAAGCCGAGCTTGAGCTCGGGAATCCGCCAGCAGCTCTGCACCGCGGCCCGCGAGTAGCCCTCGATCGTGAGCCCCTTGTGGACGAGGGTGCGAAACGGCGAGTTGTCGATCATGGGTCGTCCCGGGGCGCGGCCGCGGGCGCCGCCGGCGGCCGCTCGAGCCAGATCTCGTCGAACAGCCGCTCCTGCCGCGTCGTCAGCCGGCCGCGGCGGACGAGCTCCAGCACCGCCAGAAAGATACCCACGACCCGCGACCGGGGCATCTCCTCGTCGAACAACCCGGTGAAGGCCAGCCTCCCCTGCTCCGCCAGGAGTGCCTCGATCCGCTCGACGTGCACCTCGATCGGCGTGTCGTCGTGGACGATCTGCCGGGGCCGGCGCTTCTCCCGCTTGGCGAGCACGCGGGCCATGGCCCCCACGAGGTCCCAGACGTGGATGTCGCCGATCGTCACCTCGGCCGGCCCGGCCGCCGGCACGTCGTGGCCCGTCGGGAACCGGGC
>JBIIUP010000291.1:0-3254 GCA_044339885.1 Pirellulales bacterium
TCCCCCTCGCCGCCGTGGAAGTAGTCGCGGTGGGCGAAGGATTGGCCGATCGTGTCGGCCATCGGCGAGCGGGCCACCTGCACGCCCCGGGTGTCGCAGACGAACCAGCTCTCGGCGTTCACCATGTCGCGGTTGGCGGCGGCGATGCCGTCGAGCGCCGACTGGATGGCCGCCCACTTCGCCCGCCCCTCGCCGGCCCCCGCCGGGGCCTCCAGCGCGGCGACGAGGTCCGGATTGCGGGCCTCGTTCTCCAGGATCCGCCACCGCGAGTCGATCTGCAGGGCGGCCGTGCTCGCGGCCAGCCGCGCCGCCATGAGCAGCGCCGTCTGCCGCGCCCGATACTCCTGCCCCGCCATGCGGTTCAGCAGCACCGCCGCCGAGCCCGCGGTGAGGAGCAGGAGCACCAGCGCGGCGGTCGCGAGCTGGGCCAGGGTGCGGTGCCGGCGGGCCCAGCGGGCGAGCCGCCGCGGCAGCGGCTCCCGGTAGGACGTCACCGGCAGGTCGGCGAGGTAGTGCTCGACGTCGCGGGCCAGCTCCAGCGGCGTCTCGTAGCGATCCACGGGATCGCGGGCCATCGCCTTCAGGCAGACCGACTCGATGGCGTGCGACACCCCGCGCTTCACCCGCGACGGCGGCTGCACCGCGCCGGCCAGCGCCTTCTCCCGGATCGCGGCCACGTCCCCCTCGAAGGGCGGCTGGCCGGTGAGCACGTGGTAGAGCGTGGCCCCCAGGCCGTAGACGTCGCTCGCCGGCCCGACGTGCCGGGCGCCGTCGTGCTGCTCGGGGCTCATGTAGGCCGGCGTGCCGGAGATGCCGCGCTTCGCGGCCGGAGCCGAGTCCACGGCCATGGTCGGCATCACGATGCTGGGCTCGCCGCTGGCGCGGGCGTTGTCGTCGCGGTCGATCCGCGCCGCCAGCCCCCAGTCGAGCACCACCACCTCGCCGAACTTGCCGAGCATGATGTTGGCCGGCTTGATGTCGCGGTGGATCACGCCCCGGTCGTGGGCGTAGGCGATCGCCTTGCAGGCCAGCGCGAACTGGGCGAGCAGCTCGTTGTAGTGGGCGCTGCGGCGCTCGGCCGAGTCGCCCGCCCGCCGCCGGTCGTGGAACTCCGCGATCGCCGCGGCGAGGGTGCGGCCGGGAATGAGCCGCATCGCGTAGAACGGCTTGCCGTCCGGCGTGGCACCGGTCACGTAGACCGGCACGATGTTGGGGTGTTCCAGCTGGCTGGTGACCGTGGCCTCGAACGAGAAGGCCTCGCGGCACGACTCCTGCTCGAGCGCCCAGTCGTTGAGGAACTTGACGGCCAGGCTCCGGCCGGTCGCCCGGTCGCTGGCGGTGTAGACGTCGCCGATCCCGCCCCGGCCGAGCCGGCGGTTGACCGCGATGGTGGTCGTGGCCACGACCGTCGGCGGCACGTCGATGTCGCCGGCCGGCGCGGACGAGGCGGATGGTTCCGTGCGTTCTTCAGCCATGCCTGGCTCCGGGCCGCGTGACGGCACGACAGTCTACCGGCCCGTGACGTCGCGGCGGCGGAGGGCCAGGCCCGCGACCACCACGCCGGCCGCGAACATGCCCAGCAGCACCCGCAGCGGCAGGCCCGGCGGCGCCCGCCAGCCGTCGCGGGCGAAGAACCGCTCGGCCATGTCCACCTCGCCCTCGGCCACCGGGGCGACGGCCGGCACGACGGCCCGTGACCCCACGGCGCCGAGCTTGTCGAGCGTCTCGGTCATCCGCGCCCGCTCCTCCTCCATGCCGCGCTGGATCTCCCGGAGCTTCTCCTCGACCGACTGGTTCGCCTCCTTGATGCGGGCCTCGATGGCGGCGTTCATCGCGGTGGTCTTCCGCTCGAACTCGGCCTGCGACTCCCGCATCTTCGCCTCCATCTGCCGGCGCATCTCGGCTGCCTGCCGCTCCGCCTCGGACTGCATCCGTTCCTGGAGGGCCGCGGCCTTGCGTTCCGCCTCCCCCTGCATCTCGCGGCGCATCCCCGCCGCCTGACGCTCGGCATCGGCCTTCGCCCGCCGCATCTCCTGCTCGGCCTTGGCGGCGGCTTCCTCGAGGGCGTCGGCGATCCTCTGCCGGCCCGGGAGAATGAACCGGCGCTGGCCGCCGGCCGTGAGCACGATCGGCACGCGGGTCCGCGCCGCCGAGGGGGCCGGGCTCATGGACGGAGCGGGGGCCGCGCCCGCGGACGGAGTGGGGGGCGGGTCGCCGGCGTGCGGGATCTTCAGCCGCGGCCGCGCGGCCGCCTCGGGCACCACCATCCCCTCGAACGCCCACCGCGACGGCATCGCCGCGGCCAGCGGCTGCGTGACCTTCGGCAGGTCAGCCAGCGGCACGAGCACGCCGCCGAGCACGATCATCGGCATGAGGAGCACCGGCAGGATCGCCGTCGCCGCCTCGGTCGTCCGCAGCGTCGCCGAGACCACCAGCCCCAGCGCCCCGCCGGCGAGCCCGGCGGCGTAGAGCACGAGGAACAGGTGCCACCACGGGCTCTGCACGGCGCAGGCCCAGGCCACGATCCCCAGGAGGAGCGCCGCCTGGACGGCCGCGACCACCAGCAGGAGCGCCGTCTTCGAGCCCAGGTAGGACAGGATGGAGAGGCCCACCATCCGCTCGCGGCGGTAGATCGGCCACTCCGCCACGATCTCGCGGGCGGTCGCCGAACAGCCGAACCAGATCGCGGCCAGCGCGGTGACGAACATCATCGTGGCCATGTTGACGCCCGCGTGCGGCCAGGACTCGGCCGTCGGTGGGGCCCGCATGACCTTCGAGAAGACGGCGGCGACGAGCAGGCCGACGAGCGGCGCCTGGAGGAAGAGCACGGCGGTGTTCCAGCGGTCGGCCGCCTTGACCGCGAGCCCCCGCTTCACGAGCGTGGCCCACTGGGCGACCCGCTCCACCGGCCGGGGGCTCGGCCGCGGCCCCGCCCCGGCACGCGCGGCATGGGTGCCGGCCCGCCCGTCGACCCAGATCGACTTGGCGACCGAGTGCTCCCACTGCCGCACCCAGTCGGTCACCGGCCGCGTGGCCAGGCCGCGGAGCAGCCCATCGGCCGTCGTGGGATGCGGTGCCCCCGGCGGCGCCGGCTCGAAGAAGTTGATCGCGTCCGGCCAGGCCCGGCCGAACCAGGCGAGCCGGCCGACCTGCCGCGTGGAGGCGTCCCGGGCGATCACCGCGACCGCGTCGAACTTCTCATACGCCTCCAGGCTCGGCTGATGGATCGTGACCAGGATCGTCTTCCCCGAGTC
>JBIIUP010000292.1:0-3249 GCA_044339885.1 Pirellulales bacterium
CTGCACGACGTCACCGCGATGCGTGCGGCGGGTGGCTTCAGAAGGCATGCCGGAACTCGCACGAACGTGAGGACGAAAACCGCCGTGGCCGCTCCGCCATGGCCCCACTACGATGCCGTCGGCGACCGTCATGTTGTACCCTACGGAGGCGGCCGGCATGGTCGCCCCCGACGTCGCCAGCACCGGACATCCCATGAAAATCCTGCTCGCCAGCCCACGCGGCTTCTGTGCCGGCGTGAACATGGCCATCGACACGCTCGAGACGGCCATCCGGCTGTACGGCACGCCGATCTACGTGTTTCACGAGATCGTGCACAACAAGCACGTCGTCGACCGATTCGTCCGCGAGGGCGTGGTCTTCGTGGACGCCGTCGAGGAAGTGCCCGAGGGGGCGGTGCTCCTGTTCTCGGCGCACGGCGTGGCCCCCGGGGTGCGGAAAGTGGCCGGCGAGCGCCGGCTGCGTGCCATCGACGCCACGTGCCCGCTGGTGACGAAAGTCCACCTCGAGGCGATCAAGTATGCGAAGCAGGGTCATCGCATCGTCCTCATCGGCCACGAGGGGCACGACGAGGTGATCGGCACGATCGGCCAGGCGCCGGAGGCCTTCACGCTCGTGGAGACACCCGAGGAGGTCGATGCCCTCACCTTCGGGCCGGAGGACAGGATCGCCTACCTCACGCAGACCACGCTCTCCGTCGACGATGCCTCGCGGATCATCACCCGTCTGAAGGAACGGTTTCCCCAGATCGTCGGCCCGCCGAAGGATGACATCTGCTACGCCACCCAGAACCGGCAGGAGGCGGTGCGGATTCTCTCCGACGCCTCCGACGTGGTGATCGTCCTGGGCAGCCAGAACAGCTCCAACAGCCAGCGACTGGCGGAACTGGCCGGCGAGCGGGGCATCCCGGCCCACCTCATCGACGGCGCCAACGAGATCGACCCGGCCTGGTTCCGGGGCCACGAGACGGTGCTCATCACCGCGGGCGCAAGCGCCCCCGAGAGCGTGGTCCAGGACTGCATCGTCTGGCTGAAGGACCGCTACGGCGCCACCGTCGAGGACCGCGTGATCCGCGAGGAGGACGTCTACTTTCCGCTCCCCAAGGAGCTTCGCGTCGCGGCCCAAAGCTGACCTGCCGGCGGTCAGTGCGTGAGCTTCTTGTGGCGGAACCGGTGGGGCTCGTCGGCGGCGAGACCGAGCCGCTCCTTGCGGCTCCGCTCGTAGACCTCGAAGTTCCCCTCGCAGACGTGGACGTAGCCGTCCCCCTCGAAGGCGATGATGTGCGTCGCCAGCCGGTCGAGAAACCAGCGGTCGTGGGTGATCACCACGACGGAGCCGGCGAAACTCGTGATGCCCTCCTCCAGGGACCGCAGCGTGTCGACGTCGAGGTCGTTCGTCGGCTCGTCGAGGAGCAGGAGGTTGGCGCCGCCGCGGAGCAGTTTGGCGAGGTGCACCCGGTTCCGCTCGCCGCCGGAGAGCGTGCCCACCTTCTTCTGCTGGTCGGGCCCCATGAAGTTGAACTTGGCCACATAGCTGCGGGCGTTGACTGTCCGCTTGCCGAGCTCGATCGTGTCGTGGCCGCCCGAGATCTCCTCGAACACGGTCTTGTCCGGATCGAGGGCGTCGCGATTCTGATCGACGTAGCCGATGTCGACCGTGGCCCCGACCTTGATCGAGCCGGTGTCGGGCTTTTCCGCCCCCACCAGCATGCGAAAGAGCGTCGTCTTGCCGGCGCCGTTGGGGCCGATGATGCCGACGATGCCGCCCGGGGGCAGCCGGAACGAGAGGTTTTCGAACAGCAGCTTGTCGCCGAACGCCTTGGAGATCTTCTCCACGTCGATCACCTGGTCGCCCAGCGGTCGGCTGGCGGGGATGAAGATCTCGATGTCCTGGTCCCGGACGGCCGCCTGCTCCGCGGCGAGCTTCTCGTAGGCGGCGAGACGGGCCTTGCTCTTCGCCTGGCGGGCCTTGGGCGACATCCGCACCCATTCGAGCTCCTTGTCGAGCGTCTTCTGACGGGCGCTCACCTGCTTCTCCTCGAGCGCGAGCCGGGCCTTCTTCTGCTCTAGCCACGAGGAGTAGTTGCCCTCGAAGGGCATGCCGCGGCCATGGTCGACCTCGAGAATCCATCTGGCGACGTTGTCGAGGAAGTAGCGGTCGTGGGTCACCGCCACGACGGTGCCTGTGTATTCGGCGAGGTGCCGCTCCAGCCAGTCCACGCTCTCCGCATCGAGATGGTTGGTCGGCTCGTCGAGGAGCAGGAGATCGGGCTTCTCGAGGAGCAACTTGCAGAGCGCCACCCGGCGTCGCTCGCCGCCGGAGAGGTTCGTGACCGCCCAGTCACCCGGCGGCAGGTTCATCGCGTCCATCGCGATCTCCACCTGCCGGTCGAGATCCCAGAGGTTCTTCGCGTCGATCTCGTCCTGGACCGTCGCCTGCTCCGCCAGCAGCTTTTCCATCTCGGCGTCGGAGAGCGGCTCGCCGAGCCGGGCGTTGATCTCCTCGAACCGCCGGAGCACGGCCCGGGAATGGTCGACGGCGTCCATCACGTTCTCGAACACCGTCTTCTGCGGATCGAGCGTCGGCTCCTGCTCGAGGTAGCCCACGGTGTAGCCCTCGGCGAGGCGGGCGTCGCCGTCGTACTCCCGGTCGATGCCCGCCATGATCTTCATGAGCGTGCTCTTGCCGGCACCGTTGCGGCCGAGCAGGCCGATCTTGGCGCCGGGATAGAAGGCGAGGTTGACGTTCTTCAGCAGCTCGCGCTGACCGAATTTCTTGGTCAGTTCCGTGATCTGAAAGATGAAGGCGGCGCCCATTGAAATCCTCGGGGTGTGTCGACGCGATCGATCCTAGCAAAAACCCCCCGCGTCGCACGGGGGCTCGTTGCAGGGCCGGTGGGGTTGGTCTACGATTTCGGCAGACATTCGTCGGATCGCAGCGGAGGAGATCGCATCATGCCCGAATACGTGCATCCCGAAGTCCTCGTGTCGACCGACTGGGTCGCGGAGCACGCCTCCGATCCCAATGTCCGGATCGTCGAGTCGAACGAGGATCGCGCCCTGTACACCCAGGGGCACATCCCCGGCGCCGTCGAGATCGACTGGGCCGTCGACCTCCAGGACCAGAACTGGCGGGACTACATCGATCGGGCGGCGTTCGAGAAGCTCTGCGCGGAGCGAGGCATTTCCAACGACACCACCGTGGTCTTCTACGGCGACAAGAACAACTGGTGGGCCTGCTACGCCTTCTGG
>JBIIUP010000293.1:0-3215 GCA_044339885.1 Pirellulales bacterium
CAGTTCATCGACGCCCGCGTGAACGTGTCGTCGGCCGCCACGCCCGCCTCGGTCGCGAGGAAGTCGAGCGTCTCGTCGAACTCCGCCGGCGCCATCCGCTCCGTGCCCCCCTCGCGGACGAGCCGGGCGGTCAGCGCCGCCAGGCCCGGCACGTCCGCCGGGTCGAGCGACGCGCCCCCCTTGAACGTGATCGCGAGCGTCACCAGCGGGAACTCGTGCGACGGGGCGAGGTAAACCGGCGTCCCGTCGGGCAGCGTGCGGCGGAAGGCCTTGGCATCCGGCGGCTCGAAGGCCAGCGGATCGAAGACGATCTGCTCGGGCCGCGCGGGGATGCCGGCGGCGGGGGTCGCGGCACGGGCGGAGGCCGCGACGACGGCGATCACGAGGAACGGAAGCAGGCGGAAGGTCGGGAGCATGGGAACGGCGTCCTGGTGCGGGGGGTTCACTTCGGGGCCGGCGCGGAACCGCGTCGGAAGGAGGCGACGCTGCGGTTGGCCTCGGTGAAGTACTTCAGGGCCACCCGCCGGATGTCGGCCGCGGTCACGGCCTCGTACTTCGCCGGCCCCTCGTTGATCTCCCGCCAGTCGAGGAGCGTCTCCATGAAGGCCAGCTGCACGAGCAGCGAGAGGTTGTTCTCCAGCTTGCGGTAATTCTGGGCGGCCACGCGGTTCTTCACCTTCCGCAGCTCGCGGTCCGGCAGGTCTGCCGCCTGGAGCTTCGCGAGCTCCTCGTACCAGGCCCGCTCCAGATCGGCGGGCCCGGCGTCGCCCCGGGCCTCGATCCGCACGCCGAACAGGCCGGCATACCGCCGGGTGTCGGAATACGTCTGCGCGGAGGCGGCGATCCCCCGCCCCTCCACGAGCCCCAGGTAGAGGCGGCCGGTGCTCTCGTTGAGCACCTCGGCGAGCATGTCGAGCGGGTAGGCGTCGACGTGTCCGGCGGGCACGGTGTGGTAGCGAATCTCCACTGCGGGCGGAAAGTCGCCGACCGCGTTCATCCGCTGCTCGGCGAGCTGCGGCACCTCGAGCGTCACGACGGGGGGCGGCGGCTTCGCGCCGGGCTCGAGCCGCGAGAAGTAGTTCGTGATCACGGCCTTCGCCCGCTGCGGATCGAAGTCGCCCACGAGGATCCCGACGAGGTTGCCCGGGCGGTAGTAGACGTTCCAGTAGTCGAGCGCCTGCTCGTAGGTGTAGCTGTTCAAGTCGCTCGGCCAGCCAATCACGGGCCAGGAGTAGCCGCTCGACGCCCAGAACATCGCGTCGAACTGCTCGTCAAAGCGGCCCGTGGGCGTGCTCTCCGTCCGCAACCGCCGCTCCTCGTGGACGACGTCGCGCTCGGAGTAGAACTCGCGGAACACGCTGTCGTGCAGCCGGTCGCTCTCCATCCAGGCCCAGAGCTCGAGCTTGTTGGAGGGGACCGTGATGAAGTAGCAGGTCAGGTCGTGGGAGGTGAACGCATTCATGCCGCTGCCGCCGGCCTTCGTGTAGACCTGGTCGAACTCGTCCTTGACGATCGTGCCGGCCTCGGGGCCGCCGGGCCCCCGCCCCTGCTGGGCCTTGATGAGGGCGTCGAGCCGGGCCCGGAGCACGCGGAGTTCCTGGGTGTCGTTGGCCGGGTTCCAGGGATCGTCGATCTCGCCCCGCAGGAACCGGTCGTACTGACGGGTCCAGACGATCCGGTTGATCTCGTCGCGGATCGCCTGCTGCTCGGCTCGGAAGGTCGCGTCCTTCGCCGGATCGCGGGTGCCGATCGTGTCGGTCCCCTTGAACATCATGTGCTCGAAGAAGTGGCTGATGCCCGTGATCCCCGGCCGTTCGTCGACGCTGCCGACCTTCGCCACCCAGCCGGCGCTCACCACGTTGGGCTGGTCGCGGCGGGGCACGAGGAGGAACTGCATGCCGTTTTTCAGCGTGAACTCCTCGACCTCGACCTTCTGGGCGAAGGCCGGGCGAACGGCCGCCAGGGCGAGGCCGGCCAGCAGGAGCACGATCCGATTCATGCGCGAGACCTTCGGGGGTGTGGGGCGAGCGAAGCGAGACGGCGTTATACCCCATGAGCGGCGCGGCCGTCGCGCCAGCGGCGGTCGTGCCAAGTGTCCACCGGTGACGGCCGCCGATTTCCGCCGGGGCACTCGGCGTCACCGCCCGATGCGGCGGCCGTGCACGCTCCTTCCTAGGATTCTCCAGCGGCTCGTCGCTCCCGGAGGCACCCCGATGACAGGACTCGACCGCACGGACCCCGTCATCGTCGGGCATCTCCTGGCGCAGCACCGCGAACTCTTCGCGCGGCTGCTGGCGGCGCGGGCCGCGTTCACCGCGGCGGACGGCGGCGGCCCGGAAGGGCTCCGCGGCATCATGGACTGCCTGCGGGAGCTGCGCGAGCACCTGGCCTGCCACTTCGGGCAGGAGGAGAGCGGCGGCTTCCTGGAGGAGTCGATCGCCCGGGTTCCCCGCCTGGCCGCGGCGACGGGCCGGGTCCTCGCCGAACACCCCGCCCTGCTCGCCGAGCTCGACCGCTTGATCGAAACCCTCGCCACAGCCGATATTTCGCGGCTGTCGTGGCATCAGGCCGCCCGCGACTTCGAGACGTTCGTCGAGCACCTGCAGGCCCACGAAAGGAACGAGAATGCCGTCGTCCAGGAAGGCTACAACGAGGATCTGGGCTTGGACTGACCGGCGGGGCATCGCGGTCGTCGCCGCGGCGGGGATCGTGGCCGCGGGACTGGCCGTGGCCCAGGTGGCCGACACGCCGACCCAGCCCGACCAGGTGGCGGCCTTCATGCGGGCCAAACTCGGCCACGCCCAGAACGTGCTGGAGGGGCTGTCGCTCGAGGACTACGACCTCATCGCCCGCGGCGCCCACGACCTCTCGTTGGCCAGCCAGGCGTCGAGCTGGCAGGTGCTGCAGACGGAGGACTACGTGCGGCACAGCGCCGAGTTCCGCCGCGCCTGCGACGGCCTGCGGGCCGCCGCCCGGGCCAAGAACCTCGACGGCGCGCTCGTCGCGTGGATGGAGGTCACGATGAAGTGCGTCCAGTGCCACCGCTACGTCCGCGACGAGCAGCCCGGCCGCGAGCGGTAGCCCGGTCGCCGTGGAGTAGCCCGGTTGCCGTGCAACCGGGGCTCGGTCGTGGTATCACGGTTGCCGTGCAACCGGGGGCCCCAGGGTGCGGTGCCGATCGACCGCGGGGCTGACCCCGGATCCGGTTGCATGGC
>JBIIUP010000081.1:0-12057 GCA_044339885.1 Pirellulales bacterium
TCGGTCGACCGTCGTGGCCGCCGAGTACGCCGCCCGCTGGTCGTCGGTGAACGTGATGTAGGGGGCCAGCGCCAGAGCGTCGAACGCCCCGCCCATGTTCCCGGCGATCTGCTCGACGATCCAGACGTTCGCCGCCTGGCCCGCCACCACGCGGACGAGGCGGTCGGCCTGCCCGGCGAACACGTCGGACCAGATGTCGAAATCCCGCTTCGCCTCGCGGCCGGTCACGATCCACTGCCCGTAGTCCGGGTCGAGGCGCTGGGCCGCGGCCTGCCCGGCGACCCAGGCGGAGGCCTCGAACCCCCAGCCGAAGTTCCAGACCTCGTTGGCCCATTCGACGTAGGCCAGGCGGCCCGGCTCCAGGTGATCCCGGACGTACGTGGCGAAGTTGCGGACGAAGGTGTCGTCGGCCAAGTGGGGCATGTTGAACCACGGGTCGGCATCGAGCTCGTTTGCCAGCTCGACCATGTATTCCAGCGAGATGCCGTTGGCCACCGGCTCGCTGGGGGTGCCCTCCGGGCCGGAGCCCTGGCGGATGTCATGGGCATCGCGCCGGTGTGACCAGCTGACGATGTCGGAGGTGTTGGTCTCCTGCATCCCCATGAACCGCAGCGTCTTGAACGGGGCGAGCCGCTCGAGGAACAGCGGGTGGAACGGGGAGAAGGCGGCGCCCGGCTGCCAGCGCTCGCCGACGAAGCTGCGGCCGTTCCAGTCGGGCATCCAGAGGTTGAAGTCCCGCACCGGGTCGACGGGGCTCGTCTCCTCGATCCGCAGGGAGATGCCGCTGTCGGTGGGAGTCACGCGGAGGTCGGCGAAATTCCGCCCCCCGGCCGTCCGGCCGCTCGCCGTCACGACCGCGTCGAAGCCGAAGGTCACGACACCGGTGCCGTCCCACTCCGCCCGGTAGGTGCCGCCGGCGTAGTCGCCCCCGAGGGCGTCGAACATGAGCGTGCCGGCGAACTGCCTCATCGGGACGCCATTCTGTGTCCACGTCTTCAGGCTCCGGACGTTGCCGTCGGCGTCGAGGTCGAGGGTCGGCGCCTGGGCGGCGTCCCACGTCATGCCCCAGGTCTGGGGATTGAAGGCGTGGGAAATCCAGGGCCGCGAGGCCTTGAAGGCGTCGGTGAAGGTCCACGCCGGCGACCAGTCGACGACGTTCTCGAGGTTCATCCCGACGGCCATGCGGCCAGTGTCGGATGCCATCAGGTGCCGCGGCTCGCACCGCTCGAAGCCGAGCCGGGTTTCGAGCCGCCGCGAGCGGCGGGCGGTCGATTTCGCTCGGCGATTTGCCGCGGCTGTTGCAGGACCGAGCGACGACGCGGGGCGCAGGGCTGGGCTCATGGGATCACCTCGACTGTTTTCGGCGGAAAAAAACCGGCCGCCAAGGGGCCGCCGGTGGCGCCGCTTGAAGGGACACCTTTCCTCGGGCAAGCGGCGTGCCGAAGCCGTGGCGGCCTGCGGATTTTCGCGCACGACCCCGTCAGGCGCGGCCCACGCGGCCGCCGGGCAGCCGCCGCAGGATCCGCCGCATCTCCAGGACGCCGATCGTGGCCAGCACCCGCGACGCCGCCAGGCCGGTCGTCTCCACCACGCCGTCGATCGAGACGGGCTCACCCCCGCCGGCGTCGACTGCATCGACCACCAGCCGCTCCACGTCGTCGAGCTGCAGCTCGGCCGGCACCCGCACCGTCCGTCCCGCCGCCGAGGTGGCCGTCTGGAAGAGCGGCCCGAGTTCGTCGAGCACGTCGTCGGCCGTCTCGACCAGCCGGGCGCCGTCCCGGATCAGCCGGTGGCAGCCCCGGGACATCCGGCTGTCGGCCGCTCCCGGCACGGCGAACACCTCGCGGCCCTGTTCGCCGGCGAGCCGCGCGGTGATCAGGGCGCCCGAGCGGTCGGCCGCCTCGACGACGATCGTGCCCAGTGCCAGCCCGGAGACGATGCGGTTGCGCTGCGGGAACCCGCCGCGCACCGGCGGCGCCAGCGGGGGCGGCTCGCTGACGACGGCCCCGTGGGCGGCCACCTCGGCCGCAAGGTCGTCGTGCTCCGGCGGATAGACGGCGAGCACCCCGCTGCCGAGCACGGCGATCGTGCGGCCGCCGGCGTCGAGGGCCCCGCGGTGGGCGGCCGCGTCGATGCCGCGGGCCAGGCCGCTGACGATGGTGAATCCGGCCCGGGCGAGGCTGCCGGCGAGCTGCCAGGCCATCCTCCGGCCGTAGGCCGTGGCGTGTCGGGAGCCGACGATCGCGATGGCCAGCGCATCGCAGGGCCGCAGATCGCCACGGGCGAACAGGATCCCGGGCGGATCGTGGATACGGGCCAGCAGCGACGGGTACGACGAGTGGGCCTGCGGGAGGACCGCCACGCCGCGGTCGACGCACAGCTCCAGCACGCGGGCGGGCGCATCGCTCTCGGACATGGCGGCGATGGCGGCCGCCAGCTTGGGGCCGACCCCGGCGACCTCCCGCAGGTCGCGGTCGGCGGCGGCGAATACGGCCGCCGCCGAGCCGAACCGCTCGAGGAGCGCCTTGCGGGCCAGCGGGCCGGCGCCGGACACGCAGGCGAGGCGGAGGTCGGCGAGCGTGGACTCGCCGTCGAGCGGCGGGGCGGCCGTGGGCATCGGAGGTCTCCGGCGGCGACTGTCCGGGATGGTGTACGCACGTCCATTATGCCGCGGCCGCCCCGGAGGTGTCAAAGCCCGGGGCCGCTGTGCTATCACATGGTCGCCGAGTCCCGGTCCCGAGGAGGTTGTGCATGGCCGTTCCCGTCCCCGGGCAGCTCTCGCGGCGGCGGTTCGCCGGTGCGACCCTGGCCCTGGCCGCCGCCGCGACGCCGGCGTTCGGCCGGTCCCGCCGGCTCGGCGGCGAGACGATCGTCGGTTCGGGGCCGCACACCTTCCGCGTGCGGCACCACTTCCCGCAGCTGCCCGACCCGTTCACCTGGCAGACGACCCACGGCGTCGCCCTCGATGCCGCCGGCAACCTCTACGTCATCCACGAGGGCCGCAGGGATCGCAAGGACCACCCCGCGATCTTCGTCTTCGACCCCGAGGGCCGGTTCATCCGCGGCTTCGGCAGCCAGTTCCAGGGGGGCGGCCACGGCATCGAGGTGCGCCGGGAGGGGAACGAGGAATTTCTCTACGTCTGCGGCTACCAGGGAGTGAAGTGCCTCGCGAAGCTCACGCCCGACGGGGAGGTGGTCTGGTTCCGCAAGGCGCCGATGGAGTCGGGCGCGTACGCCGCCGGCGAGGACGTGTCGACGACGCCCACCTGGACCCGCCAGGGCTTCCTGCCGACGAACTTCGCCTTCCTCGACGACGGCGGCTTCCTCCTGGCCGACGGCTACGGCTCCTACCGCATCCATCGCTACGACAAGGATGCGAGGTGGGTCGGCTGCTTCGGCGGCGAGGGGGAGGGGCAGGGCACCTTCAAGCTGCCGCACGGGATCTGGATCGACCGCCGCGCGGGCCGCGAGCCCGCGATCGTGGTCTGCGACCGCGCGCACGACACGCTCCAGATCCTGGCGCTCGACGGCACCCACCGGGAGACGCTCGGCGGCTTCGCCCTGCCGGCCAACGTCGACACCTGGCGGAACCTCATGGTCGTGCCCGAGCTGAAGGCCTGCGTCACGCTGCTCGACGAGCAGAACGCCGTCGTGGCCCGGCTGGGACGAGGCGTCGAGCGGCTCGCGGAGATCGAGAAGCTCCGCACCCGGCCCGAACTCTGGGTCGACGGCCAGTTCGTGCACCCGCACGACGCCTGCTTCACGCCGGCGGGCGACATCATCGTGGCCGAGTGGGTGCAGACCGGCCGCGTCACGAAGCTCGAGCGCGTGACGTAGCCATCCACGGCACGAGCCCTCGCAGCCGGCGGCCTGCGGAGCCTCAGCCCGCGGCGACCTTCATCTCGGCGAGCCTCTGGGCACTGCCGACGAGCCGGTCCCAGTTCTTCTCGACGTAGTCCGGCGGCCCGCCGATCTGGGCGACGACCTGGGCCACCTGCTCGGTGGGCACCATCTCGATGGCGTCCCAGGGGCAGACCTTGAGGTCGTAGGGGTTCGATTTCTTGCCCGGGATGTGGACGCAGACCTCACAGCCCACGCACCGCTCGATGTCGATCTCGCACCAGCTCTGAAGGTTGTGGAACTGGTCGTACTGCTGCACCTTCACGATGCAGTCGACCGGACAGACCTCCAGGCAGCTCTCGCAGCCGGTGCAGTTGTCGGCGTTGATGACCGCCAGTTCCTTCGGCAGCTTCTTGCGGGGTCCGGCTTTGGCCATGGGGTTGTGATCGGCTGGGACGGTATGGGAAATTCAATCGCCTGACGACGCGGACATTCTAGTCTGCCGGTCGTTGCGGAGAAGCGCCGGCTCGGGGACGGCAACGCCCTCGTCGCTGAGGGCCGAGGCGGCCCTAGGCTCCTCGAGCGTCGCCGATCCCCTCGCCTAGCCCATTTCTCGGGGACGGCGGCAGCCCGGAACGCGGGATCCCCGCCTAAACCGTCTCGCCGCGGACGAGGTCTTCGGGTGTCTGCCGGGTGCGGACGAGGCGGGCCTGGCCGCCGTCGAGGAGCACCTCCGCCGGGAGCGGCTTCGAGTTGTAGTTGCTCGCCATCACGAAGCCGTAGGCGCCGGCCACCTCGATCACGAGCAGGTCGCCCACCTGCGCGGCCGGCAGGCTCCGCGTGGCCACGAAGCCGCCGTCCGTCTGCGTGAAGATGTCGCCCGACTCGCAGAGCGGCCCTCCCACGGCCACGTCCTCGACCACCGGACGGTCGGCCCCGTCGGCCGGGCAGAGGCTCATCGGGTGGTATGAGCCGTAGAGCACCGGGCGGGCGAGCGTGTTGAAGCCCGCGTCGACGAGGACGTACTTCCGGCCTCCCTGCCGCTTCACGGCGCGGACCTCGGTGACCACGAAGCCGCTCTCGGCGGTGAGGTAGCGACCGGGCTCGATCTCCAGCCGGATGCGATGCCCGAAGCGGTCCTCGAGCCGCTTCCGCGTCGCGTCCCAGAGGGCGAAGTAGCCGGACAGGTCCGCATGCACCTCGCCGGGCTTGTAGGGGACGGGGAGGCCGCCCCCCGCGCTCACCGTCGTCAGCGACCGGCCGATCTCGAGCGCGACGCGTTCCAGCGACCCGGCCACCTCCGCCAGGTGCGCCAGGTCGGTGCCGCTGCCGATGTGCATGTGCAGGCCGCTCACCGCGAGGCCGGCCCACTCGGCGCGGCGGAGCACGTCGGGGATGTCCTCGTGCCAGATGCCGTGCTTGGAGCCTTCGCCGCCGGTGTTCGTCTTCTGGCTGTGGCCGTGGCCGAAGCCGGGGTTCACGCGGAGCGTGACGCTCGCCCCGGGCACCCGGGCGGCGAGCTGCTCGAGCATGTCGGCGGAGCCGCAGTTGACGTGGATCCCGTGCCGCACGACGGCGTCGAGGCTCTCGCGGTCGAAGATGTCGGCCGTGTAGACGATCGGATGAACCGGCGGCAGGTTCGTCGCCGAGGCGGTGCCGGCCGCGGCGTGGGCCGCGTAGCCCGCGGCCAGCGCGCGGTGGATCTCGCCGATGCTCACCGCATCGACCATCACCCCCTCGCGGCGGATGAGGTCGAGCACCGCGAGGTTCGAGCAGGCCTTCTGCGCGAAGCGGACGGTGTCCCAGGCGGCCAGGTCGCGGCAGCGGCGGCGGATCATCTCCGCGTCGTAGGCGTAGAGCGGCGTGCCGTGGTCGCGGGCGAGCGCGGCGACGCCCACACCGGCGATCTCGTGGCGGATGGCGGGATGGTGGGCCGCGGGGGCAGTGGAGGCGGAGGCGGAGGTCATGGCGGGGGAGTCAGGGAGCGAGGGAGGGAACGGGAATGGCCCTGCCGGGCACCTGACCCGGCAGCGACGGCAAGCCGGGCTTGGCGGCGGGCGCCTGGGCCGTCACACCCGCGGCGATCGTCCGCATGGCGCCGGCATCGACCGAGAACCGCACCGCCAGACCGCGCTCGATCGGCCGCGCCAGGAGCTGCACCAGCGCCGATGGCTTCTCGGCGGCCGCCTTCGCCATGACCTCGAGCGCCGCGTTCTCCGCGGCGTCGGGACTGAAGGCCTCGGCCATGCGGGTGGCGTAGGCGGTGAGGGCCGCCAGCGACACGTCGAGGCCGCTGATCGGGTCGGCCTTCTCGTCGGGACGGCCGCTCTTCCCCACGGCGGCCTCCAGCCGCGCAGGAATGCCCTCGCCGACCATGAGGAACGCGTAGTCGGGAGTGACGGCGAGCGTGACGACGACCCGGCCGCCGAACCTCTCCGCCTCGGGAACGTCCTTCATGGAGAGCGTGATCTCGTGGAGGTTGGCGGCACCGGCCTTGCCGGCGTCGAACCTCACCGCCACTCCCGGCGGCAGCCCGCCGGGCTTGCCGAGCCGCTCCTTGAGCCGTCGCTCCAGCGCCGCCCCGTCCTTGACCCGCATGCCGAGCGTGAGGTCGGGCAGCGGCCTGTCGCCGCCCGCCGAGCTGGTGTCGACGGCGACCCGGGCGTCGATCCCGCCGGATTCGAGCATCGCGGAGACCAGGTCGCGGAGCAGGGGCAGCACGGTGCGGGCCACGGGATCGTCCTCCGCGCCGGCCGCCTGCGCGAGGCCCTCCTCGAGGCCGCCCTGGATCGCGGCGCGGACCGTGGGCGAGAGGGTCTGGACGTAGTGCCCGCGGACGGCCGCCGGCTTGCCGTCGGAGGTGCCGGCCTCGGCGACGGTCGCCCGGAACTTGCCGGCCTCCGTCCAGGCCGCCGCGGCGGGCGAACCCGGCACGAGCGTGGTGCGACTCTCGATCGCCATCCGCTCTTCGGTCGTGTCGACCTTGAGGCCGATCGTGAACGACTCGGTGTCGGCGAGGCCGGCCAGGGCCGCCTTGATCGCGGTGGCGTCGACGGGCTGCCCCTGCTGGGACGCGGCCACCTGCGCCGCCTGCTCGATCACCGCCTCGAGCTGCTTCCGCAGCCCCTCGGGCATCCGCGCCGGAAACACCTCCGCGGCGAGGGTGAACGACTCGGCCAGCGGGCCGATCACCGCCGACGGGTCGGCGATACCGAGCTCCACGCCGCGGGGCGAGAAAATCGCCCAGCCGTCCCGCTCGACGACGTCGAGCGGCATGCCGCCGGGGGGCGCGATCCGCCGCACGTCGCCTTCGCGTCCGACCGGCCCGGTGATGCCCTCCAGCGCCGCCAGCAGCCGGTCGAGATCCTTGACGGGAACGTAGCCGTGGATGGCGGGGACGCCTCCGGCGGCGGTGACCACGAGCCCCGCGGGCCGGCCCACGTCGAGGCCGGCCAGGCCCTTGAACTGCGTGGCCATCATGATGAACGACTCGGCGAACCCGTCGAGCGCCGGGTTGCCCACCTGCGTGCCGACCCACCGCAGCTGCTTCTTGAGGTCGGCGTAGCCGTCGCAGGCCACGACGGCGACCACGTTCGGCTCGTCGGCCACGGCCCGCCGGCCGCCGGTCGCGAGGAGCGTCGTGACGGCACCGGCGAGAAGGAGCGGCGTCGTGAGGAGGAGGCGGACGGGGAATGTCGCGGCGGGCATGGGGGCTGTCCTCGGGCGGGCATGGCTGCGGATCCGCCGTACCGCGACGGCCCGCCGGAGCACCAGCTTATCAGACGGGATGCCGGCAGCGGTTCGGGTATTCTCCGAGTCAGCTCATCCATGGACAGACCCGCCGGCGATCGCGACGCGATCCTGCCGCGGCCCTCGCGGCCGGCGGAGCGCGTGCGTCTGCAGACGCTGCTCTACCTGCTCACCGCGCTGACGACGTTCGCCGCCGGAGCGGTGGGCTGGCAGCCGGTGCTGCTGGGCGTCGACGCCGACCTGGGGACGGCGGTCGCGGAGCACTGGCCGCGGGGGCTGGCCTACATGGCGGCCGTGATGGCCGTGCTCTCGGCGCACGAGGCCGGGCACTTCCTCGTCGCCCGCCTTCACGGGATTCCGGCCACGCTGCCCTTCTTCATTCCCGTGCCCATCTTGCTCACCGGCACGCTCGGCGCCGTGATCGGCATGGAGGGGTCGCGGGCCGACCGCCGGCAGCTGTTCGACATCGCCCTGGCCGGTCCGCTGGCCGGGCTCGTGGTCGCGCTGCCGCTCTTGGCGCTCGGCATGCTGACGGGAACCTCGGCTTCGGCGGATGGAAATCCCTTCGCGCTGCCGCCGCTGGCGCGGTGGATGCTCGCCGCGACGCGGCCCGACCTCGCCGCGGGCACGACCATCGCCCCCAACGCGGCGTTCATGGCCGGCTGGGTCGGGCTGCTCGTGACGGGACTCAACATGATCCCGGTCAGCCAGCTCGACGGAGGCCACATCGCGGCGGCCGTGTTCGGCCGGCGGGGCAACTGGCTGGCCCGGGGCGTGCTGCTCGCCGCGATCGCCGCGATCGTGGTCTTCGGCCGCTACAACTGGGTGGTCATGGTGGTCGTGGTCACGCTCATCGGCACCGACCATCCGCCGGTCCGCGACGCCGACCGCCCGCTGGGCCCCCTGCGGACCGCCCTGGGGCTGGCCGCCTTCGTGATCCCCCTGGTCACCTTCATGCCGGAACCGCTGGCGATCGAATGAGGGGCGGCCTGGAACGCGGTTCGTTGACGCCCCGGCCCCGGGCTTCGACAATCCGAGGGAGTTCCCGCCCTCCCGAGGAGCCCCGTCCGTGAACGGATCCCAGCCCACCGCGCCGAACTTCGTCGAACTCGAGGACCCCGACGTCTGGGCGGCGATCGCCGCCGAGCAGGCCCGCCAGCAGGAGGGCCTCGAGATGATCGCCAGCGAGAACTTCACGAGCCCCGCCGTGATGCAGGCGGTCGGCAGCGTGCTGACGAACAAATACGCGGAGGGCTACCCCGGCCACCGCTACTACGGCGGCTGCGAGTTCGTGGACAAGGTCGAGGACCTCGCCCGCGAGCGGCTGAAGTCGCTCTTCGGGGCGGAGCACGTGAACGTCCAGCCCCACTCGGGCAGCCAGGCCAACGCGGCGGTCTACATGACGGCCATCGCCCCGGGCGACACCGTGCTCGCCTTCGACCTCGCCCACGGCGGCCACCTCACGCACGGCATGAAGCTCAACGCCTCCGGCGTGCTCTACAGGTTCGTCCACTACGGCGTCCGTCGTGACGACCACCGGCTCGACTTCGACCAGATCGCCCGGCTCGCCCGCGAGCACAAGCCGAAGCTGATCGTGGCCGGCGCCAGTGCCTACCCGCGGGAGATCCCCCACGGGAAATTCGCCGAGATCGCCCGCGAGGTGGGCGCGAAGCTCATGGTGGACATGGCCCACTACGCGGGCCTCGTCGCCGCCGGGATCCACGACAACCCCGTGCCCGTGGCCGACTTCGTCACGAGCACGACGCACAAGACGCTCCGCGGCCCGCGCGGCGGCATCGCCATGTGCCGAGCGGCCGACGCCAAGATGCTCGACCGCTCGGTCTTCCCGGGCCAGCAGGGGGGGCCGCTCATGCACGTGATCGCCGGCAAGGCCGTAGCCTTCGCCGAGGCGCTCCGGCCCGACTTCAAGGCCTACGCGAAGCAGGTCGTGGCCAACGCGAGGACACTCGCCGAGGCGCTGGCCGCCGGCGGCGTCAAGCTCGTCAGCGGCGGCACCGACAACCACCTCATGCTGGTCGACGTGACTCCCCTGGGGATCGGCGGCAAGCTCGCCGAGGAGACGCTCGACCGCTGCGGGATCACCTGCAACAAGAACATGATCCCCTACGACGAGCGGAAGCCGATGGATCCCTCCGGCATCCGTCTGGGGACTCCGGCGCTCACCACCCGCGGCATGGGGGCCGACGAGATGCGGCGGATCGCCGCCTGGATCCTCCGGGCGCTGAAGAGCCCCGGCGACGCGGCGGTCGTGGAGACGACGCGGCGCGAGGTGGCGGAGCTGGCCGAGCAGTTTCCGGTGCCGGCCGCCCGGCTGGCCGAAGCGGTGGCGGGATGACCGCCGCGGGCCGCGGGCCGGTGGTGCGGCTGGGGCTCGTGCAGTCGGCGTGCACGGCGTCGCGGGAGCGGAACGTCGCCACTGCGGTCACCGGCATCGCCGAGGCCGCGGCCGCCGGCGCTGAGGTGGTCTGCCTCCAGGAGCTGTTCGCCGGCGAGTATCCCTGCCAGGCCGAAGACCACGACCGCTTCGCGGAGGCCGAGACGGTGCCGGGACCGCTCACCGAGACGCTCGCCGCCGCCGCCAGAAGGCACGGCGTCGTGCTCGTGGGGAGCGTGTTCGAGCGGCGCAGTGCCGGGCTGTTCCACAACACCGCCGTGATCTTCGACGCCGACGGCTCGACGGCGGGCACGTACCGCAAGATGCACATCCCCGACGACCCGCACTACTACGAGAAGTTCTACTTCGCCCCCGGCGACACCGGCTTCATGAGCGTGCCGACGAGCCGGCTGGCGGTGGGCCCGCTCGTCTGCTGGGACCAGTGGTATCCGGAGGCGGCGCGGCTCACCGCGCTGGCCGGGGCGCAGCTGCTCTGCTACCCCACGGCGATCGGCTGGCTCGACGGCGAGGAGAGCCTCCATCGCGAGCAGTACGAATCCTGGGACACGATGCTCCGGAGCCACGCGATCGCCAACGGCGTGTTCGTGGCGGCGGTGAACCGCACCGGCCGCGAGGGGGCGTTGCGGTTCTGGGGCGCGAGCGTCGTCTACGCCCCGAACGGCGAGTGCCTCGTGAAGGCCGGGCACGACGTCTCGGAGACGCTCGTCTGCGAGTGCGACCTCGGCCGCATCGAGTGGTCGCGGACCCGCTGGCCCTTCTTCCGCGACCGGCGGATCGACGCCTACGGCGGCCTGCTCGAGCGCTGGGGGCGGTGACGCCATGACCCCGGCCGAGCTCGGCTACCGGCTGCCCGCGGAATGGGAGCCGCACGCGGCGACCTGGCTGGCATGGCCGCACCGCCGCGCCACCTGGATCGGGGAGTTCGCCGCCATTCCCGGCGTGTTCGCCACGATCGCCCGGACGCTCGCCGCGTACGAACCGGTGCGGATCCTCGCCGGCGGTTCGCCGCTCGCCGAGGCGCGGCGGCTGCTCGCGGGCGTGGCGAACGTGGAGTTCGCGGAGGTGCCCACGAACGACGCGTGGCTCCGCGACACCGGCCCGGTGTTCCTCGTGCGGTCGGCCGCCGCGGCCGGTGCCACCGCCGCCCGCGCCGCCGTCTGCTGGGACTGGAATGCGTGGGGCGGCAAGTATCCCCCCTGGGACGACGACGCCCGCGTGTCGCGGGCCGTGGCGACGCGACTGGGGTTGCGGACGTTCGCGCCGGGGCTCGTGCTCGAAGGGGGCGCCATCGAGACTGACGGCGCCGGCACGCTCTTGGTCAACGAGCGGTGCGTGGTCGACGAGCGGCGGAACCCTGGCGTCGATCGCGCCGCCATGGACCGCGTCCTCCGCGCGCAGCTGGCGGTCGAGCGGGTGCTCTGGGTGGGGGGCGAGCTCGCTGGCGACGACACCGACGGCCACATCGACCAGCTGGCGCGGTTCGTGGCGCCGGGCCGCGTCGTGGCGGCCCGCCAGCCGGACCGCCTCGACCCCAACCACGCCCCCCTCGAGGCGAACCTGGCGCTCCTTGGCACGCTCGTCGACGCCGCGGGGCGGCGGCTGGAGGTGATCCCTGTCGACATCCCGGCGAGGTTCGCCTTTCGCGGCACGCAGCTGCCGGCGAGCCACCTCAACTTCTACGTGGGCAACGGGTTCGTCGCCGTGCCGGTCTTCGGCGGGCCGACGGACGAGCCGGCCCTGCGCACGCTCGGCGACTGCTTCCCCGGCCGGCGGGTGGAGCCGGTGGACTGCCGCGATCTGGTCCGCGGCCGCGGGGCGCTCCACTGCATCACGCGGGACGAGCCGGCGTGAGCCGGTCGCCCGGTGGGTCGACGGCGGTCATCGCCCGGTTGCCGAGTGGTAGCCCGGTTGCCGTGCAACCGGGAATCCGGGTGCGAGCCGCGGCTGGACGGTGATGCAACCCGTAACCCGGTCGCACGGCGACCGGTCTACCGAATCAGCAGCGTGGCTGGCGGTGTGGTAGCCCGGTTGCCGCGTGGTAGCCCGGGTTG
>JBIIUP010000294.1:0-3199 GCA_044339885.1 Pirellulales bacterium
CGCACGCCATCGGTCGAGTTCCAGACATCCGACTGGTAGTGCCCGAGGTTGGCGTCGCCGCCGACGATCCACATCTTGCCCTGGTGCACCACGTAGCCCGCCGTGTGCCGCGCCTCCCAATCGGAGGCCGGGTCGAACGCGTCGTCGAGATGCGTGTTGGGCTTGATCCTCGTCCACCTCTCCCCGTCCACGGACCGCCAGACCTCGTTGTTCGTGCCGGCGATGTTGGGGTTCGTGGCCTTGTCGGCAGGGTTCCAGCCGCCGAGCAGCCACAGCGCGCCGTCGTGCACCAGCGCCCCCGCCCCGTCCCGGGGCGAAAACGCCGCCGCATCCGTCACGAGCGTCCAGCGGTACTGCGGCTCGGGCCGCGTCGTCGGCGGCTCGGCCTCAGCGGCCCGCAGATGGATGGGCACGAAACCGAGCACGAGGCTCAAGAAAAATCTGGTCTGTTTCATGATCGGCTCCCGGCGAACGACGAGCACCGCCGACATGAAACACCGTGCGGCGGCGGCGGTCAACGACGCGGCCGTCCATTCCTGCTATCAACGCGTGGTCTTTGAACGCCGCCGGGGGGCGATTCCCACCTCTCTCCAGCAGCGGCTCCTCGACGCCGATGCGGCCTCCGACATGGTCGCTCGAGAAAACAGTGAGTTCTCGGTGGACGCAAGCGTGCGGATCACGCTCATCGCCCGCGACGCAAGGAATTGGAGCCCGAGCAAAAAATCGATACCGGGGGATTGCGGTCCCAGCACCCAGCCTCTATAGAAAGAGCGGGTTGTATACATTTGTGGGGCGGGCGATTCACGGAGCGATCGTCGATGTCCTCGGTTCGTCGCAATCTGCTGGCGATCGTCGTGGCCGCGGTGGCGGCGCCTTCATCCACCTTCGCGCAGACGACCTGGCTCGGCAGCGGCACCGACGCCAACTGGGGCACGTCAGGCAACTGGAGCATCGGGCTCAGCGACAATTTCAATTCCGCGCTCGTGTTCGCGGGCTCGACGCAGCTCTCCAACACGAACACGCTCACCGGCGGCACGGCGACGAGCCTCACGTTCAATTCCGGCGCCGGTGCCTTCTCGCTCAGCGGCGGTTCGATGGTGCTCACGGGCAGCATCGCCAACCTGAGCACCAGCCTGCAGACGATCAACCTCGGCCTCAATCTCACCCGCACGTCCACGATCGCCATGACCGCGGGTGGCGGCAACCTCGTGCTCGCCGGCCCGATCGGCCAGGTGAGCGGCTCGACGGGCGCGCTCAGGATCGTCAACGCGGGAACCATCACGCTGAGCGGGAGCAACTCCTACGGCGGCGACACGACCATGGCCACGGCCGGGCAGACGCTCGTCATCGGCAACAATAATGCCCTCGGACAGGCTACTGGCGGGCTCAACTTCTCTGCCGGCAACGGCATCATCAACGTCACGACCGGCAGTTCGTTCACGATTGCCAACAACATCTCCAATATCAACGGGAGCATCACGTTCACCGGCTCCGGCAACCTGTCGACCACGGGCACCTTCCAGTTCGGTGGAACCAACCGCACGCTGACCGTTTCCTCGGGCACGCTCACGCTGGGGCAGATCGACGTGGCCGGCAGCAGTCCCACGGCCCGCGTGCTCACGAAGTCCGGAAATGGCACATTGGTCGTCACGGGGCCCGCGGGGTCGAATTTCCAGGGTGGCATGACCCTCGACGGGGGTTTGACGATTTTTGGCAACTCCTCCGCGATGGGCCAAGGTGTTCTCGTGTTGGGGTCGGGCACCATGTCGTCGATCGGCAGCCTGACGATTTCAAACACCACCAACATTAACCCATCGAGTGCCACCACGATCGCCGGGACCAGCAGCATCACTTTCACGGGCCCTTTTTCCAACGGCTCGCCGTCGGGGGCTCGTACGGTCACGAATAACCTCGATCGCACGTCGGCGCTGCTGACGTTCAGTGGTCCAATCTTGTTGAGCGGTGGTGGGCCGATGACGTTCAGCGGCACCGGCAACACCACCTTCTCTGGCTCGATCTCCGGCGTGCCGAGCTCGGGAAATGCCTTGAGCATCTCCAGCACGGGCACGACGACGCTGTCGGGCGTCAACACGCACTCAGGCACGACGAACTTCAACAGCTTGGGCGGCACTCTGGTCCTCGGCAACGACGCGGCTCTCGGCTCCTCGGTCTTGAGGGTCGACACGTCGACGGCGACCGTTTCGGCGAGTCCGGCCTTCACGTCCACCAATACGATCATCTTGTTCACCAACGTCAATTTCGGCGGCACGAACAGCATGACCTTCGGTGCCGCCGTGAATGGGCAGAACAATGAGCGGGCAATCACGAACAATCTCCCCGCTGGCCAGACGCTCACGTTCTCCGGCACGACCACCATCCGCGGGGTCGGGGATGGCACGAATCGCGTCTTTATTGTCGGCGGTGCCGGCAACACGGTCTTCAACAACACGATCGTGGATGGCGGCACCGCCGGCACTGGCGGGCTCACCATCAACAGCACCGGCACCACGACGCTCGCCGTCGCGAATACCTACACCGGCCCTACGACGGTCAACGCCGGCGTGCTCATGCTCAGCAACACCGGTGCTCTCGGCAGCGGGAACCTCCGGCTCGATACCGGCGGCGTGGTCGGGCTCAACGCCGGCGACTTCACCAGTGGAACGGGCTCTGGTGCCGGTCAGGTGCGGATCGTCACTTCAGGTGGTTTTGCGGCATTTGGTGCCGATCGGGTCGTCGCATTCGGCGGCACCTCCGCGCCCACCGCGCTGACGTGGGGCGGTGGCCTCTTCCTGGGGTCGAGCGGCACGTTCGTGCTGGGAGCTCCCGGCGCGACGGCCACGCTGGATTTCCGCAATGCGATCGCCCTCGGTGCGGCGGGCATCACCCGCCAGGTGCGCGTGAACGACGGCACGGCGGCACTCGATGCCGTCATGAGCGGATCTCTGACGGGTGCGGCGAATCTTGCCAAGACCGGCCAGGGCACGCTGCGGCTGACGGGGCTGAACACGTTCACCGGCACGGCCGCCATCCAGGCGGGCACGCTCGAGATCACCGCCACGAGCGGCCTCCGCGACACGGCCCGCGTGACCATCGACGGCGGGGCAACCTTCCGCTACGCCGGCTCGACGGCCACGTTCGCCCGGCCGATCACCGTCACGGCGGCCAGCGGCACCGGCACGATCGAGAACACCGGCGGCGG
>JBIIUP010000295.1:0-3195 GCA_044339885.1 Pirellulales bacterium
CCGAGGCCGCCCTCGACATCTCCCGCGAGCTGGGCATCCCCGCGGTCGCCACCTGCGACTGCCACTACGTCAATCGCGAGGACGCGGAGGCCCAGGACATCCTGCTCTGCGTGAACACCGGACGGTTCCGCAACGACGCCGGCCGGATGAAGATGGATTCCAGCGAGTTCTACCTGAAGAGCCCGGCGGAGATGCACGCGGCCTTCGCGGGCCTCGACCGCGCGACCGTCACGGCCGCCGTGGCCCGCAGCCAGGAGATCGCCGACTCGGTGTCGATCGAGCTCGACCTCGGCAAGCGGCACTTCCCGGGGTTCGAGGTGCCGGGGGGCCGCACGGCGAGCGAGGAGCTGCGCCGGCTGTGCCTCGAGGGGCTGCGCGAGCGGTATGCGACCGTACCGGCGCGGTGGGACGAGGAGGGAGCGGTCGGCGGCCGCCTCCATGCCGCGGTGCTCGAACGGCTCGATCGCGAGCTCGCGGTGATCGACACCCTCGGCTTCGCCAGCTACTTCCTCATCGTCTGGGATTTCGTGCGCTACGCGCGGGAGCAGGACATCCCGGCGGCCGCGAGAGGCTCCGGCGTCGGCGCGCTGGTCGCCTACGCTCTCTACCTGTCCCACGTCTGCCCGCTGGAATACGACCTGCTGTTCGAGCGGTTCCTCGACGTCAACCGCCGCGAGGCGCCCGACATCGACATCGACTTCTGCAAGGAGCGGCGCGGCGACGTCATCGACTACGTCAAGCGGCGGTACGGCGCCGACAACGTGGCCCAGATCGGGACCTTCGGCACGCTGGCGGCCCGGGCGGCGATCCGCGACGTGGGCCGGGCCCTGGGAATGCCGGTGCCGCGGGTCGACCAGATCGTGGCCCTCGTGCCCGACCAGCTGGGCATCTCGCTCGACGACGCCGCCGCGCCGGGATCCCAGCTGGCGGCGGCCTGCGAGGCCGACGGCGAGGTCGCCGAGCTCGTCGGCCTCGCCCGCCGGATCGAGGGGCTGGCGCGGAACGTGGGCACGCACGCCGCGGCCGTCGTGATCGCCGACCGGCCGCTGGTCGAATACGTGCCGCTTCAGCGGGTGACCGGCAAGGAGGAAGTGATCACCCAGTGGGCCATGGGCGACGTCGAGCGGGCCGGGCTCATGAAGATGGACTTCCTCGGCCTCCGCTACCTGACGGTCGTCGCCAAGACGCTCGACATCATCGCCGCGACGGTCGGCCGGAAGCCGGATCCGTTGGCTTTCCCGCTCGACGACGCCGCCACCTTCGCCACGCTGTGCCGCGGGGAGACCAAGGGCATCTTCCAGCTCGAGAGCGGCGGCATCCGCGACCTGCTCCAGCGGATGAAGCCCGACCACTTCCTCGACATCGTGGCCGTCAACGCCCTCTACCGTCCCGGCCCGCTCGAAGGGGGCATGGTCGACGAGTACGTCAACGTGAAGCACGGCCGCAAGCGGGCGGAGTTCATCCACCCGGTCATGAAGGAGGTGCTGGCCGAGACGCACGGCGTGATGGTCTACCAGGAACAGGTGATGCGGATCCTGGAGCGGCTCGGAGGCATCGAGCTGTCCAGCGCCTACACCTGCATCAAGGCCATCAGCAAGAAGAAGCTGGAGATCATCGCCCCGTTCCGCGAGCAGTTCGTCGCCGGCGCCCAGGCCCAGGGGCTCTCGAAGCAGCAGTCGGAGGAGGTCTTCGCCCTCATCGAGAAGTTCGCCGGCTACGGCTTCAACAAGAGCCACTCCACGGCCTACGCCCTGCTCGCCTGGCAGACCGCGTACCTCAAGACGCACCACCCGCGGGAGTTCATGGCCGCGCTGCTCTCGGGGGACATCACGGGCCGCAACTTCAAGAAGAAGGACGCGCTCGTGGAGCACGTCGAGGACTGCCGGCGGATGGGCATCGAGGTGTCGCCCCCCGACGTCAACGCCTCGATGCCCGACTTCTCCGTCGCCGCGGGGCGGATCCTGTTCGGTCTGGCCGCCGTCAAGGGCTGCGGGCAGCAGGCCGCCGAAGCGATCTGCGCCGAGCGGGCCAAGGGGGGGTCGTTCCGCGACCTCCACGACTTCTGCGGTCGGCTCGACCCCTCCGTCGTCAACAAGACGGCGATCGAGAACCTGGCGAAGGCCGGCGCGCTCGACAGCCTCGGCGGGCACCGCGGCGCGATCCTGGCCGGGGTCGAGCGGGCGATGGCCGCGGGGGCCGCCCGGCTGGCCGACCGCCGGAGCGGCCAGAAGAACCTGTTCGCCGCGTTCGAGGAGCCGCAGCCGACGGCGTCGGCCGTGCCGGAGGGGCTCCCGGACGTGCCGCAACTCTCCGACCTCGAGATGCGGTCGAACGAGAAGGAAGTGCTGGGCTACTACGTGCACAGCCACCCGCTGGCCGAGCACAAGGACCTCCTCGACGCCATCTGCACACACGGCACCGCCCAACTCGCCGCCGCGAAGCCGAAGGCAGAGGTGGTCGTGGGCGGGCTCGTCGCGGCCCTCAAGCTCTCCAACACCAAGCAGGCCCGGCCCGGGTCGACGCACACGCGGTACGCGATGTTCGACCTGGAGGACATGGACGGCCTGGTGCGGACGATCTGCTGGCCGGAGGACTATGCCCGGCTCGGCGAGCACATCGCGGCCGACGCCGTGATCGTGGTGGCCGGATCGATCGACCGCCGCGCCGGCAGCGAGGAGACGAACCTCATCGTCAACGAGATCGTGCCCCTCGCCGCCGCGGCCCGGCTGCCGGCCCGGAGCGTGACGGTGCGGCTCGCGGAGGAGAGCCACGGCCGGGAGGCGCTCGACCGGCTGGCGGAGGTCGTCCGACGGCATCCGGGCACGGTGCCGCTGCGGCTCGTCCTCGACCTGGCCGACGGCACGCGGGTCGTGCTCGAGGCCGACCGGCACGCGGTGGCATGGTCGCCGGCGCTGCAACGGGAGATCGCTGACCTCGTGGGGCCCGGCGCCATCCGGGCGGCGGTCTCGCTCGGCGGCCGCCGAGCCGGGGCCGACGCGGGCCGTCGCGGGCCGCACGGACGGGCCCCGGCGGGCGTCGGCTGACGGGGCAGGCCGGGCAGGCAGGGCATTGTCCGGGGAAAGCTCGCATTGCCACGCCCCCGGGCCGCAACTACGCTCCGCTGGAGACCGCATCGAAACGGTCCGCCGCCGTTTTCCTCGCCACCGGGTGACTCCATGCTCATGCCGTGTCGCC
>JBIIUP010000296.1:0-3178 GCA_044339885.1 Pirellulales bacterium
GAATGGCGTCACGAGCCAGCCCCGCTCGGGATGCTCCGTGAGCAGGTCGAGCAGGAACCGGGCGGCCCCCTTCATGATCGGGTACGCCGCCGCGAGGAAGTCGCGGTCGCCGGTGAAGCGGTAGTGGTCCCAGAGATGCTGGCAGAGCCAGGCGCCCCCCACCGGCCACATGCCGAACCGGGCCGCGTCGACCGGGGCGGTGCCCCGCCAGAGGTCGACGTTGTGATGGGCCACCCAGCCCCGGCGGCCGTAGCAGGCCCGCGCGGTCTCGGCGCCGGTCACCGCGACGTCCCCGAGCATGTCGAAGAGCGGCCGGTGGCACTCGGAGAGGTGGCAGATCTCGGCCGGCCAGTAGTTCATCTGCGTGTTGATGTTGACCGTGTACTTGCTGCCCTAGGGGGGCGAGACCGACTCGTTCCAGATGCCCTGCAGGGTGGCCGGCTGGCCGCCAGGGCGACTCGAGGCCACGAGCAGGTAGCGGCCGAACTGGAAGCACAGGGCCTCGAGGCCGGGGTCGCGGCCGCCCTCGCGAACGGCCCGGAGCCGCTCGTCGGTGGGCTGCTCGTTCGCGGCGGGGTCGCCGACGTCGAGGCGGACGCGGTTCATGAGGCCGCGGACGTCGGCGACGTGGCGGTGCTCGAGCGCCGCGTGGTCGGAACCGGCGATCGAATCGAGGATCCTCGCGCAGGCGGCCGCCGGATCACCACCGATGTCGCGGTAGTTCACGAACCCGGTGGCCAGGGCGATGACGAACGTGACCGCGTCGGCGGCTGCGATGCGGAGGCATCCCGCGTCGGCCGTCGTGCGGCCGCCCTCCGTCCGCACCCGTGCTGCCGCCCGGTAGCGGAGACCCGGGCCTGCGACCGGCGCGATGAGCCAGTTGGCCCCGGGAATCGGCCCCCGCCAGGTGCCGTCCATCACGAGGCCGTCCCCGATGGCAGCGGTGGTGTCGAGGTACGGCCCCCGAAACCGAGCCTCCACCGAGACGCTGCCGGGAGTGCTCCCGACGATGCGGACGACGAGCACGCGGTCGGGATGGGAGACGAACGCCTCACGGGTGACAACCGCGTCGCCGACGCGGTAGCGGACCCTCGCGATGCCGGTCGCCAGGTCGATTTCCCGCCGGTAGTCCGCGACGGGCCCATCGTGGGCGAACGACAGCAGCAGGTCGCCCACCGGCTGATACGCCTGCTGGCCTGCGGGAACGCCGAGGAACTGGGCATCGACCAGTTTCTCGGCCTCCTGGAACCTGCCGGCGAACACGAGGTCGCGAATCCGCGGGAAGTGCTCGAAGGCGGCGGGTGCGTCGTAGGCGTGCGGGCGTCCCGACCAGAACGTGCCTTCGTTGAGCGCGATCCGCTCGTGCTCGATGCCGCCGAAGACCATCGCCCCCACGATCCCGTTGCCGATCGGGAGCCCTTCCAGCCAGCGCTCCGCCGGCTGGCGGTACCAGAGCACCTGCGCCGGCGGCGGGCCACCCTGAGGCGGGAGCAACAAGTCGCCTCCGGAGGCGACGCAGGCCGACAGCAGCAGGGTCCAGGTCACGGCCCGGCGAGTGCGGCACCGGCCCATCGGCATCACCGTGCCGGCGCGGGGTCGGCGGCAGCAGGCATGCCGACGGCCGCGTCGACCGTCGTCCGGGAGGGCTTGCCGGGGATCTTCACGGGTTCGAAGAGCATCGCCGAGGAGGCATTCATCCCGAAGGTCTGCATCATGCGGCCCCGAGCCTGCCCCCATCGCTGATCCCGCCAGTGTGTCAGCCGGACAGCGCCGCTCGCTGGGCATGTCGATCGAGCGGCGACGCGAACCCCAGCGCTCCCGGTGCGCCGACGAGGCAAGCGGAAGTATTCGAGTGTAATCCTCACTTCAAGCTGCTGTCAGCCGCGCGGCACCAACCCCGACACCGAAGGCCGCGAGCCCATCGCTCACCTGCTCCAGACACGGCCCCGGCACGAACCATTCGTCGCCGCCACGCGGCCCGGCCGCCCCAGGCCAGGCCGGCCATGGCCATGCACGAGGTCGTCGGCTCGGGCCCACCTCGACGCGATGATCCTGCGGCCCCGGGCAGTCGAGCGATCGATCGCCCGCGACTGCCAAAGAGCGGCTCAGCACGAAGCTCGCTGCCCGGCGGCAGCCCGGTGCTGTCTAATGGCCCGGCTGAACCCCACCCGGAGACCCCTCATGACCGACCCGCTGCTGCACACGTGGAACCTCAACCTCGGCTACGCCAAACGCCTGGTGGCCGACATTCCGGACGACACGATGGCCCTGCAGCCAGCTCCGGGGATGAACCATGCCGCGTGGGTCCTTGGGCATCTGGCCTGCACGGCGGACATGCTCGGGGCCATGATCGGCATGACACCCGTCTGCCCGCCTGACTGGGCCGCGCTCTTCGACTGGAATTCGAGCCCGTCCAGCGATGCCAGCCGGTATCCCGCGAAGGCCACGCTCTTGAAGGCCCTCGAAGACGCCCATGCGGGGATCGCTGCTGCCCTGCCGCACATCCCTGCCGCCCGCTGGGCTGAAACGACGCCGCTGGAGGCCGTGAGGGGCTTTCTGCCGACCATGGGCGACTGCTTCGTCTTCGTCATGGCCGCGCACGAGAACATGCACCTCGGGCAGGTCTCGGCGTGGCGGCGTGCACAGGGCATGGGGCGGGTCTGACTCATGCCCGCGGACCCGCCCGTGCCTGCCCCGAAACCCGCCCCCGCGCAACCCGACTCCTACCTTGAGAACGGCCTGCTGGTCTACACGGCGGCCTATCATCTCAAGCGTGGGTACTGCTGCGGCTCCGGCTGCAGGCACTGTCCCTACGAGCCTCGGCACTTCGAGGGCACCACGCAGGTTCGCCCATGAACGCCTACCGGGACGAAGACGACGAGTGGGAGAACGAGGACGCCGACGCTGATATCGGCGACGACTCGGACGAAGAGCCCACCGTCCCGTGCCCGTATTGCCGCCGCGAGATCCTCGAAGACTCGCCGCGATGTCCGTACTGCGAGCGCTTCATCTCGGCCGAAGACCACGCGGGCCCAAGAAAGCCCCTCTGGATCATCGCTACAGCCTTGGTCTGCCTCGGGATTGCGCTCTGGTGGGCGTTCGCGGTGTCGTGACCGGGTTCCTCGTCGGACTGACGGTCTCCCGATTTCTTGATGCATCCGGGACGTCGGGATTTTGG
>JBIIUP010000297.1:0-3169 GCA_044339885.1 Pirellulales bacterium
TCGCTACGAGAACTGGAAGGTGACCTTCCTCAAGCAGAACGCCCACGGCCTGCACGTCTGGCAGCGGCCCTTCGAGGAGCTGCGGGCGCCCACGCTCGTGAATCTCCGCATGGACCCCTTCGAGCTCGCCCAGGACATCGGCATGGACTACCAGCGGTGGTACCTGGAGCACATGTTCGCGATCGCCCCGGCGGCGGCCTACGTGGGCCAGTGGCTGCAGAGCTTCCGGGAGTTTCCGCCGCGGCAGAAGCCCGGGAGCTTCAATCTCGACCGCGTCATGGAGGCGGTCACCACGTCGGCGGGTTCGGGCCGCTGAATCCGCCTGCGCCTGCCTCGCGGGCGGTGCCCTCAAGCTCGCCCGCGGCGCAGGGTCTCCGAGGGCAGCTCGCCGAACTGCCGCCGGTAGCGGGACGCGAAGCGGCCGAATTCCCAGATGCCGCTTCGGGTCAGGACGTCGGCCACCGTGGAATCTTTGGGAGCGCCCGTCCGCAGGATGCGGCGGACGCCGTGGAGCTGCCGGAGCATGAGGTACTTCTTCGGTGGCAGGCCGAAGGTCTCCTGGAACGTCCGCAGCAGTGTGCGGCCGGTGACGCCGACGTCGCGGGCCAGTTCCGCTGCCGTCGGCACAGTCGCGGTGGATTCGAGATGCGCCATCACGCGGCGGACGACCTCGCCGCGGTCCAGGCGGGTGCGGCCCAGACGGACCGCGGGCCCGGGGTCGGCCGGCAGGCAGCCCGCCACCGCGTCGAGGATGGCGGTGCCGGCGGCACGGTGGGCGGCGGTCCCTCCGGGCCGATCGGGCAGGGCGGCCACGACGTCGGTCACGAGCCGCCGGAGCCGCGACACCGCTCCCGGACGGCAGGCGAGCCGCGCACTTCCGGAAGTGTTGCCCGGAGCCAGCTGCATGTCGGCGGGGAGGGCAATCGAGCACCAGGAGTGCGACCACCTGCGGACGCAGATGCGAAAGTCGGCGCCCCGGGGAATGAAGAGCAGCGAATCGTCGTCGAGCGGCTCGCCGTTCACGACGTGCCCGGCCACGTGGGTCAGCGGCACGAAGAGGATCGGCCCCACGTGCGTATTGGCTCCGTAGCAGAGATTGCCGCCGCCTTCCGCCGCCACCTGCACGACGATGCCGCCGAGGTCGGCGCTGGCGAGCGTCCACACGCCGGTGTCGACCGCGTCGCAGGCCAGCCTGAGACTGGCGCCGCTGACCGCGTTCCCCCAGGCGTCGAAGTCGTCGAACGTCGTCATGCCCCGGAGGATAAGGCGTCTCCCCGCGCTTGGGCAAGAATCGGCCCGTCGCCGGGCGGGATCGAGGCCGGGCCGCGACCTTCTCACCGTTGACCAGGCACGGGCACTGCCCTGCGGGGCGGCGTCAGAGGCCGTCGATCGCGGCGGTGACCGCGTCCAGGGCGACGGACAATTCGGCGTCGTCGTGGACGGCACCGACGTACCAGCGGCCGTCCGGCAGCACGAGCACGCCATTGCGGAGCAGCCCCATCCTGAAGGCCGCGAACTGCTCGGCCGAGGCACCGAGCGTGTCCCGATAGGTCCGCGGCGGGGCTGCGAGTCCGAAGTGAACGCTGAAGACCGCGCCCGTGCCCGACGTGACCACCGGGATGCCGCGGGCCGCGGCGGCCGACTCGATCCGCTCGCGGATCGCGGTGCCGTGCGCGTGCATCCGGGCGAACGTGCCGGGGGCGGAGAGCGTCGTGATCGTCGCCACCCCGGCCGCGAGGTTGACGGGGTTGCCGTTGTAGGTGCCGGCGTGGATGGTGCGGCCGTCGTCGAGCACCTCGAAGATCTCCCGTCGGCCGCCGACCGCCGAGAGGCAGAAGCCGGCCGCCATGGCCTTGGCGTAGACCGAGAGATCAGGCTGGACGCCGAAGAACTCGCGGGCGCCCCCCAGCGCCAGCCGAAAGCCCGTGATCACCTCGTCGAAGATGGACACGGCGCCGTGCCTGCGGCAGAGGTCGACCACGGCGGCGAGGTAGCCCGCATCCGGCATGCACGAGCCACTGTTGGCGAGCAGCGGCTCGGTGAGCACGGCGGCGATCCGGCCGGCGTGCTGGGCGAACGCCGCCTCGAGGGCAGCCAGGTCGTTCCACGGCAGGACCAGCGTGTCGGCGTACTCGTGGGGGGGCTGGCCTCCACAGGTGGGCAGCGGATCGATGGGGTCGGCCGCCCGGGGCCGGTAGCTGACGAGCACGTTGTTGAACCAACCGTGGTAGTGCCCCTCGAACTTCACGAACAGCGGCCGGCCGGTGAAGGCTCGGGCCAGCCGCAACGCCGCCTGCACCGCCTCCGATCCCGTGTTCGAGAAGATCACGCGCTCGACGCCCGGCACCACCGACGTGATCAGTTCCGCCAGTTCGATCTCGCCGCGATGCTGGGCCCCGAAGGCGAAGGCCCGGGAGAGCTGGGCGGTGACGGCCGCGGTGACCGCCGGATGGCCGTTGCCGAGGATGAGCGGCCCCCAGGCGAGCGTGTAGTCGAGGATCCGGTGCCCGTCGACGTCGATGTAGTACGGCCCCTCGCCGCGGTCGAAGAACATCGGCACCGGCCCGCACGCCCGGCGCATGCCGCTCGCCACGCCCATCGCCAGCGACTGCCGCGAGCGGGCGTGGAGCGTGGCCGATTGGGCCGTCGAAAAGGACGCGGGGGGGAGCGTGTGTTGGCCGTGCGACATGGATGGGGCAACTGCGAGGACGAAAAATCCAATATTTCATGATACAGAATACCTCGATCCGGCCGACAGAACGTGTGCGGGACGGTGATTCCGGGTGCGGCGCCGGCCCGCCGGACGCGGTCGTGGCCGCCCGAGTCCCCGCCCGACGGCATGCCGGCGCGGCCCTGCGATAGACTCCCGGCCATGGTGCCGCGCTCGGCACCGGAACCGTGAACGCCGGAGGCCCGCCGATGCGATTCGCCGACAAGGTGGCGGTGGTGACGGGAGCCGGCCGCGGCATCGGCCGCGGCATCGCGCTGCGGCTGGCCCGCGAGGGGGCGAGCGTCGTCGTCAACGATTTCCGCAACATGGCTCTGGCCGAGGAGACCGCGGCGGCCATCACGGCCCTGGGCGACGGCCGCCGGGGAGTGGCGGTCGAGGCGGACGTCGTCGACCGGGCGGCTATGGAACGCATGTTCGCCCGCATCGACGCCGACTTCG
>JBIIUP010000298.1:0-3161 GCA_044339885.1 Pirellulales bacterium
AGCATCGGCCCGCGAGACGAGCTCCATGGCGACCGTCAACACCCAGAAGACGAGCGCCGCCGGCGACTTGGTCGGGCGAGAGCAGGAACAGTTTCGCGCCACCGGCGCGCTCCTCGGCGACATGGTGACCGCGATGGACGAGATCGACACGGCGGGCGGCCGAATCTCACGGATCATCAAGGTGATCGACGAGATTGCCTTCCAAACCAACATTCTCGCGCTCAACGCGGCGGTCGAGGCCGCGCGGGCCGGCGAGGCCGGGCTGGGGTTTGCCGTCGTGGCCGACGAGGTACGCAGCCTCGCCCAACGGTCCGCGCAGGCGGCCCGCGAGACGGCGGAACTGATCGAGGAGTCGATCGCCCGTTCCCACTCGGGCAAGAAGAAGGTCGACGACGTCGCCGCGGCCATCCGCACGCTCACCGAACAGTCGGCCGGAGTACGCACGCTCGTCGACGAGGTACAGCTCGGCAGCCGCGAGCAGCTGCGGGCTTTGGAGCGGATCGGCACGGCGCTCGAGCAGATCGAGGACGTCACGCAGCACGCGGCGTCGGGTGCCGAGCAGGGATCCGCTGCCGCGGATCAGCTCACGGCTCAAGCCGGCGCTCTCCGAGACGTGGTGACCGCGCTCGAGAAGGCAGTGGGGTCGCAGGCACCGACTCGGCGGCCGTTACGCACCGCGCCGTAAGGCCGGATTCGCCGCGGGGGGGCCGAAGCCCGGGTCAACGGGCCGGCTGATCGTCGTCTCTAGCTCGGCACGAACAACGAAAACTCGTCGACCGGCCGGTAACCCATCCTGGCGTACGAGGGGCAGCCGTCGGCGGTCGCATGGAGAGCGGTTCGCGTGATGCCCGTTTCTTGTGTCGCATTCTCCAGACAGCGACGCATGACGAGTTCGGCGAGGCCACGGCGGCGATGGGCCGTCGCCGTGGTCACGAAGGCGACGTACAGGACGCCGTTGAGCGGCACGGCAAAGGCGGTCGCCACGGGGCGGCCGTCCACGATCGCGTTGTACCCGTAGAGCGGCGTCCGCCACAGTGCATCGCCCGCGACGGCATCGCGCACCCACTCGTATGAGATGTCGTAGGCGATGGCGTTCAGGTCCGCGAGGGCGAGCCGGCCCCGCTCGTCATCGATGCGGCAGGTTTCCACCTCCGGCAGCGGGCGGGCCGGCGGCGCGAGTCCTTCGGCGACCATGCCGACGACGGTAAAGGCCTTGGTGAGCCCGACGCGTGACAGCGTCTCGGGAGCGCCATCGCCCAGCCATTGCCGGCTGCCGGCGAAGAACCACTGCCTGTGCTCCCGTCCGAAATGCGCGATCGCCGCGCTCGCGCGAGCGGCGAGTTCCGCCGGAGAGGACACGGGCCCGATCAGCAGTGCCGCATTCATGAGGTACCACGGAGAACGTGCGTTGGCGACGCGGACACCCTCCATGTCGACGACCTCGCCGACGCCGCCCGCACGCGCATACAGCGACCAGGCTGCGCTGAACTGCTCGTGAGACTCCCTCACCTCGGTCTGGCTGGCCACGCGTCACGCCTCCGTCCTGGAAGGGCCCCGGGCTGGATCGATCGTCGAATGACGATCACGATCGTATTCTCGGCCACGAGCGCGGCGCGGGCAAGCCGCTTCTTCCTCTCGTCGATCGCGTTATTCCCCCAGGAGCTGTTCGGCAGTGGGTGATCTCCGTGCCGACGCGATTGCGGTGCCTCCTCGCCGACCGCCCCGACGCGGTCGCAGTCCTCGCGAGGATCTTCGTCCCTGGAACAGAGCGGCTGCTCAGCACTATGGCACGCCCGGATCACCCGGCAATCTCCCAGGCGTCACCCGACGAACTGCCCGGGATCGACATCCAGAGCCTGGAGTGGGGCTGGGATACTCCTCGACAGCTCCAGGGTAGCGCCACATCCAGCCAGCCAGACCAGCCCCGGCTGTCGCCGTTCGTGATCCGCTCCGCTCGGCCGACGCTTGCCGAAGTACCTTTGGCCGAAGTCTCTCTTGCCGTTTGGCCGACCTATCCCTGGCTGCTATAGTCCGGCCTTCTCCGGAGAACCGATCGTGTAGCCGATCCCTGCCACCGCCCTGCGTCTTGTCCTCGGCGTGGTGCTGCCCGTGTGGAGCACCGCGGCACTCTCCCAGTCGTTCTCGCTCTCGGTGGATTCAAAGGCGAATCTCTATGCCGCCGGCCAGACCGACCTGCCGCTCCTCGGCGGTGGCACCCTTCCTCCGGCAGTCGTGCTCACCCCCGGGACCGACCGCGTGCTCACCTTCGCGAGCGTGTCGGGCAGCGTCTCCTACAACGACGTCGACGCCCCCTTGGTCTACCTAGGACAGTACAACGGCCCTGACGGCGGCGCCGTGAACTTCCAGGATCCCAACTGGCCCAACAACTACCTGACCACGTCCGGAACGCCCGGCCTGCTTCCCCCCTCGGCCGCAAATGCCCCCACGACCTTCTACATGGACATGGCCAGCGCCGGTGGGGTGTCCGGGCTCCTGCTCTATGAGTCGGATCCGTCCGCCCGAAGGGTGATGTTCCTGGCAGGCCTTTTCACGTCGGGCAGCGTGCCGCAGGCGCCGGCACCCGCAAGCCTCAACTTCAGTAGCAGCTACGGCAGCAACCCGCTGACCACGTCCTTCGCGCAGGTCTCACCGCTCCTGAACCAGTCCTTCTATATCGGCGACGGGCTCACCGGGACGGGCTCAGGGGCCACGCAGTCGTTCCTCGTACCCGACGGGGCCACGCACTTCTATCTCGGCATCGTCGACGGCAGCTACTTCGTCGGCGCTCCGGACTACTACGACAACAACTCGGGCAGCTTCGCGGTGCAGGGCACGGTGGCTGTCCCCGAGCCCTCGACCTGGGCCTGTCTCGTCACGGCCGCCGTGGCCTTTGGATTCCGCCGCTGGCGGCGGTCCGGTCGGCACGGCACGGTGCCTCGCTAGGTTTCGCCGCAGCCGGCCGCAGCGTCGTCGCCATCGGGGTCCGTGTCGTCGGCGTTAGCGACGGCGACGGCGCGATCACGGTGACGAATCTCAACGGCCCGGCCACCGTGGTGGTCGCAGGCATAACGTTCACGGGCCGGGGCGGATTGACCGTGCGGGCCGCGGGCGGGAGCGGCGCGGGAGCTACCGCACAGTGACGCCATGGCCGGGCCGATTAC
>JBIIUP010000299.1:0-3135 GCA_044339885.1 Pirellulales bacterium
CCGGACGGCTGATGGAGAGGCCCTTCCACTGTGGCATCTCGAACTCCGGCCGCACCTCGATCGAGAACTCGAAGGTCATCGGGCCGGCGTCGGGGAGGAGCACGGCGGCGCCGTCGAGCTCGGGCTCACTGATCGGGGCGAGCTTGTGCCGCTCGGAGACCTGCGTCATCGCGTCGGTGAGCAGCTTCGAGCGGATCTGGTCGGTGAGCTCGGACTTGAACCGGCTGCCGACGAGCCGCCGGGGGGCGCGGCCCGGACGGAAACCGGGCAGCAGCGCCGAGGGCATCAAGTCGCCGATCGCCCGCTCGTGGTACCGCTCGATGTCCTCGCGCGGGATCGTGACCTTGATCCGCCGCTGGCAGGTCGACACCGTGTCGATGGCGACGTCGAGGTTCAGGGGGGCCAGCGGCTCGTCGCCCGTGAGGGGCTCGGCGACGGCGGTGGAGTCGGGATCGGCCATGGAAAGCGGGTCTCGGGGCGGGGAAAAAGGAAGCGGGTGATGGGATTCGAACCCACGACAACCACGTTGGCAACGTGGTGCTCTACCAACTGAGCTACACCCGCGCGACCAGCCCGGGGCCGGCCGCAGGCGGCGGCCCCCGAGGTCGTGAGCCCCGCGATTATAGAGGCGCCCGGGGGTGCCGCAAGGTCACCGTCCGGGCAAGCCGGGTGCCCTGGACAGGCCGGGCGGCGGGTGGAATTGGACCGGGGCAGGCCGCAGGTAGAATCGGGTGTCCGAACGGAGCGGCCTGCCGCTCCGCCGCCGCGACGACTTTTGCCCTCCCCAGACACTCCGCCCGACCCGCCCTCCGCGCCGTCCGGCGCCCGAGTATGGACGTCCGGTTCGTCATCGTCTCGCCGGCCCGCCAGAAGAATTCGATCGCCGTGCGCCTGCCCATCGTGGTAGGGCGGTCCGACGAGGCGAAGTTCCGCATCCAGCAGGACAGCGTCAGCCGCCGGCACTGCGAGTTCTTCCTCGTCGACGGCGAGGTGCAGGTCCGCGACCTCGGGTCGACCAACGGCACCCTGTTGGACGGCGAGCGGCTCGAGGCCTCCCAGCCAGTGCGGGTTCCCCCGGGCGCGCGGGTGCAGGTGGGGGGCGTGGTCTTCCGCGTGGAGTATGAATCGCCCGCGGCCAGGCCGCGGGCGGAGAGGCCCCCCGAAGCCGACACGGTGCCGCTGCCCGCCGGAGGCCTGCAGCCGCCCGAGGCCGCTCCCGCTGCCGAGGCCCCGCAAGACCTTCCGCCGGAGACCGCGACCGAGGCCGAGACTGCCACCGCTGCCGAGGCGGCGCCGACCGCCTTCCCGGAGCCCGCTGCGGCGCCGCCGGCGGACGGGTCGTTCAATTTCCTGGCCGCCGCGGAGGACGCACCGGCCGCGGAGCCGGACGACAAGAACCTCGACGACTTCTTCAAGAGCCTCAAATGACCAACCCGGTGCCGCGGTCGCCGTCGCAGGGGCCCGACCGCCGCGTCACCGTGCGCGACCTCGCCGCCGCGCGGCGGGACCGGCGGCCGCTGACGATGGTCACGGCCTATGACTGGCCCACGGGCCGCCTCGCCGATGCCTCCGGCGTCGACTGCGTGCTCGTCGGGGACAGCGTGGCGATGGTGGTGGCGGGCCGTTCCTCGACGCTGCCGGCGACGCTGGAGCAGATGATCTACCACGGCGAGATCGTCTCCCGTGCCGTCAGCCGGGCCCTCGTCGTCGTCGACCTGCCCTTCCCGCTGCAGCACCTCGGGGTGCGGACGGCCGTCGAGTCCTGTGCGCGGATCCTCAAGGAGACCGGCTGCCAGGCGGTGAAGCTCGAGGGGACGGCCGGCCAGGCCGACGTCATCGCCGCGATCGTCGCCGCAGGCATTCCCGTGATGGGGCACGTGGGCCTGCGGCCGCAGGCGGTCCACCAGCTCGGCGGTTATCGGCTGCAGCGGGACCTCGATCAGCTCATGGCCGACGCCACCGCCGCGGCGGCCGCCGGCGCCTGCGCCGTCGTCCTGGAGTGCATTCCCGCGGCGGCCGCGAGGGAGATCACGGCCACGATCGGCGTGCCCACGATCGGCATCGGTGCCGGCCCCGACTGCGACGGGCAGGTGCTGGTGTTCCACGACCTGGCCGGCCTCTCGTTCGACCACGTGCCGCGGTTCGTGCGGGCCTATGCCGACGCCAAGGAGTCGATCGGCGCGGCGTTGGCCCGCTGGCGGGCGGACGTCGAAGCCCGCCGCTTCCCCGGACCGGCCGAGACGCTGGGCTGAGGTCCGGCCGGGTTCCCCGCGGTCCGGTCCCCGTCGGCTCCGGCCCGCCATCGCCGACTGTCTCCCTCCCGCACCGCAGGATCCTCTTCCGTGCCCAACCAGCTCGCCGGCTCCACCAGCCCCTACCTCCTCCAGCACGTCGACAACCCCGTCGCCTGGGAGCCCTGGGGGCCGGAGGCCTTCCTCCGGGCCCGCCGCGAGGACAAACCGATCTTCCTTTCCGTCGGCTACTCGGCCTGCCACTGGTGCCACGTCATGGCCCACGAGAGCTTCGAGGACGAGCGGACCGCGGCCCTCCTCAACGAGTCGTTCGTGAGCATCAAGGTAGACCGGGAGGAGCGGCCCGACATCGACGGGATCTACATGGCGGCGGTGCAACTGCTCACCGGACGTGGCGGCTGGCCGATGAGCGTGTTCCTCACGCCCGACCGCGAGCCGTTCTTCGCGGGCACCTACTGGCCCCCCGAGCCCCGGCACGGCATGCCGGGCTTCCGACAGGTGCTCGCGGCGGTGCTCGAAGCCTGGACGGCCCGCCGCGAGTCCGTGGCCACGCAGGCCGCCGAGATCACCCAGGCCGTCCGCCGGGCGGCGGCCCCGCCCGCCTCCGGCGACGTCGTTCCGGGCGGGCCGCTCCTCGAGGAGGCCGCCTCCGCGCTGGCCCGGGCGTTCGACCCGCGGCACGGAGGCTTCGGCGGGCCGCCCAAGTTTCCCCACCCCATGGACCTCCGGCTCCTGCTCCGCACCGCCGCGCGGGCTGGCCGACCCGACGACGTGGCGATGGTGACGCGGTCGCTGGAGTGCATGGCGGCCGGCGGCATCCACGACCACCTCGGCGGCGGCTTCGCCCGGTATGCCGTCGACGACCGCTGGCTCGTGCCGCACT
>JBIIUP010000083.1:0-11836 GCA_044339885.1 Pirellulales bacterium
AGCAACGCCGGCTCGCCGGCTCGGGTAACCCCTGCCCTATCCATGGTCTGGGCTCTCATCCGCGCGAGGATCAAGCGGGAGCCCTATCAGCTGTATTCCTTGAGGAAGCCCTTGAACTGCACGAGGTGCTCCTCCTCGTCGGCGAGCAGGCGGACGCAGAGGTCCTGTGTCACGTAGTCCTCCCCCTCGACGGCCTTGATGATCTTCTTGTACTGCGCGCAGGCCGTCTCCTCGGCGGCGATGACGCTCTTGATCACGCCGACGACGTCGGTGGTGTTGGCGACCGGCTGAATCTGCGCGCCGAAGGAGAGGGCCTTCGACCCCGGCACGTGGCCGCCGAGCTGCTTGATGCGGTTGGCGAGCTGCTGGGCATGGGCGATCTCGCCGCCGACGTCGGCACCGAGCGACTTCTTGATCTCCTCCGCCCGCACGCCGTCGAGGTTCGTGCTGTTGGCGAGGTAGTTGAGGACGGTCTCGAGCTCCATCTGGTAGCTCTCGAGGAGCAGTTCGATCGTCTGCTGCGTGGTGATCGCCATGGATTCTCCTGAATGGGTTCGGGACTGTCGTTCCGGAACGGGGCCGGGGTCGTTGTTTGATTCTACGGCGCGGCGGCCGACGTGCGGTCGAGTTTGCGGATCAGGGCGTCGGCAGCGGCGCGGACGTCGCCCACGGCGTCCTTCTCCAGGGCCGCCACCGCTGTGACCACTCCCGGCGGGGGACGCTGGCCGGCGTCGACGAGCAGCCCGACCGCCTTCAGCGCGTTGACGACGACCAGGGCCCGCCGGTAGCGGTCGGCCTGGGCCGACTCGTCGCCCGGAGCGGGACTCACGTCGGGCAGCGCGAGCATCTCCTCGAGCGTGTCGTAGCCGCCGGCTCGGCCCTGGCGGGCCAGCGCGGTTGCGGCGTTGAATCGCACGTCGTCGGCCCCGTCGGCCTGGAGCACCTCCAGCCGCTCGGCCGCGGCATCGCCCCCGATCACGCCGAGGGTGAAGGCGGCGGCCGACCGCAGCCTGGCGTCGTCGCTCCGCGACGCCTCGAGCACCGCCGCCGACACCGCCTGGGGATCGGCGAAGCCGCCGCCGGCAGCCAGGTTCGACGCCAGCACGGCGAGGGCCTCGACGGCGGCGCGGGCCGTCTCGGGGTCGGACGTGTCGGTCACGCGGGCGACCAACGGCGGGGCCGCCTCGGGCACGGCGAACTCCCCGAGCGCCCGGCACAGGTAGCCGCAGAGCGTCCGCGACTGGTCGCCGCCGTGCCCCGCCGCCCGAGGCCGGCCGCTGGCGACCTCGTCGGCAAGGATGCCGGCCAGGTCGCCGGCGAGCCCAGCGTCGGCCTTCAGGCTGCTGCCGCCCGGGCCGCGGAGGTCGTTGGCGAGGTTGAGCGCGGCCTGCCAGCGGCCCTCGCTGGCACGGCGGAGCGTCTTGACGTAGCCCTCGGGGTCGTTGCCCAGCTGGGCCAGCCAGTGGAACGCGATCCACACAAAGACGATGATGCCGACGATGATCGCGGGCACCAGGAACAACTGCACCAGGAACGCGGCGCTGGGCGGCTCCACGGGGGGCAGTGAGTCGTCCTGCGTCACGGCGTGGCGGGTGGGTTCGGTCATCGGTGGGTGCGTCGATCCAGCGGCGGGAAGATGCGAGGAGTCTAACAGAACGCAGGAGCCTGCCCCTGCCGCGGGCTGCGGCCCTCGTCGGCCGGGCTCGGCCTCGGCCGGCTCCCTGGTGAACCCACGGTGAAAAAAGGACGCGGATGAATCCTGCCACGGATCGCCGGGAGTCGGGGCAAGGGCACCGGTCCGCGGCCGCGGGTGCGGCATGGCTCGCCGCCGCGCCGGCGACCGCCGCCGAGAACCTGGCGCTCGACGAGGCCCTTCTGGAGGCGGCGCACGACGGCCGGCTGACGCGGCCGGTGGTCCGCACGTGGATGGCGGAGTCGCCCACGGTGGTCCTCGGCTCGTCGAGCCGCGTCACCGACGAGGTCGACCTGGAGGCGTGTGCCGCCGCCGGGGCGACCATCCTGCGGCGGCCCAGCGGCGGGCTCACGGTCCTGCTCGGCCCGGGCTGCCTGATGTGGTCGGTGATCACGCCGCACCCGCTCGCGACTCCGCCGATCGACGCCATTCACGCCGCCATGCTCGACCCGCTCGTGGCCGCGGTCCGCGCCGCGGGCCGGCCGGTCGAACGGCGGGGCTCCAGCGACGTGGCGCTGGTGGTGGAAGGGGTGGAACGCAAGGTCTCGGGCAACGCCCTGCGGGTCCGCCGCGGGGCTGTCCTCTACCACGGCACGCTGCTGGACTCCTTCGATCTGCCCGCCATCGGCCGCCTCCTCAGGCATCCGCCCCGTGAACCCGAGTACCGGGCCCGACGGCCGCACGGCGAGTTCGTGGCGAACCTGGGTCTGGGCCGCGGGCGGCTGGAGGCGGCCGTCCGGATCGCGTTCGACGCCGCTGACGAGACCCGCGACTGGCCGCGGGACCGTGTGGCGGCCCTCGTGGCGGATCGCTACGGCACCCCGGCGTGGACCCACCGCCTGTGAGCGGCACGGTGGACCGTGCAGCGCGGGCCGATCCGGCAAGCTGGGCCAACTGTGGCGAACCCGGGGACTGAACAGATCGGGACTCGTGGGGTCATCGCGCGGGGTTCGGCCGGCCGATGAACCCTTCTGGAGACGGGCAACGCGTGCCGCAACGCCCTGCCCGGAATCCCCGCCAAGCAGCCTTTCGCCGGCGGGGACTTCCGAGTACGGTTCGCGACCCGGTCGACAGGAGGTCGATTCGTCTGCCTGCAACAGGAGGTTGCCTTCCCATGCGCCTGCACATGAACGCCGCGGATGTGCGCGATCTGGTCGCCCGTCATTTTCTCACCCTCGGGGCGGACTCCCTCGAGGTGGAAGACCTCCAGGAGAACATCCGCATCGACCGGGGTCGGTGCGTGGCACGGTGCTACCGCGTCGCCGAGATGTTCGCCATGTGGCTCATCGACGTGGGCGTGCTGCAGTTCTACGGCGCCGACGGCGAGATGCTGCACACGGTGAACCTGTTCACGGAGCTGCAGCCGCAGCGGGCCGCGGCCTGACGGCGGTCGTCGCGGGGCGGAATGCGGGCGGGCGGTCCGGGGGGCGATCGCGCTCGGGTTGAACGGGCAGCGCGGGCGGGGCCGCGGCCGTGGAGGGGGCGAGCATGACGAGGCCGAGCAAGATGTCACGGCCGGCGCTGTCGATCGTCGTGCCGACGGTGGCCGATACCGCGGCGCTCGAGGCGACGCTGGTGAGCGTGCTGGAGAACCGCCCGGATGACAGCGAGATCGTCGTCCCGCTGGCATGCCCCTACGACGACCCGTGGAACATCCGCGAGGAGGTCAGGTTCGTGCAGGCCCCGGAGTCGGCGGGCCTCGTGGCGTGCACGAACCTCGGCATCGCCGCCAGCGCGGCCCCGGTGATCCACGTCCTGGCCGCCGGCTGCCGGGCCACGCCCGGCTGGACGGACCATCCTCTCCAGCGGATCGCCGCTGGCGAGGCGGCCGCCGTAGTGCCGCTCGGCGTCACGGCCGAGGAACCCGGGAAGATCCTCTCGGCCGGCATCCGCGTGACCCGCGGCGGGCGACGCATCGCCATCGTGCCCGGTCGGCGGGCCTACCGGGGCGGCAGCTTCGAGCCCAACTCGGTCGTGCCGTCGGGACCGGCGCTGGAGGCGGGGTTCTGGCGGGCGGACGTGCTGGCGACGGCGGGCCCCGGCTTCCCCGCGGCCTGTGGCGACAGCCATGCCGATGCCGACCTGGCCGCGGCTCTGGCCTCCCTCGGCGAGCCGGTCGTGCTGGAACACCGGTCGCGGGTGATCTGGGCGGCGGCCCGTCCCCGGGCGACGCCCTTCGCCGCGGGCCTCGCGGCCGAGCGGCTCTTCTGGCGTTCGCTCGCGCAGGGTGGCATCCTCTCCCGACTCGCGCGGCACATCGCCGAGGTGGCCCGTGACGCGGTGACCAGCGGGCCGTTCCGCGGCTTCTCGATGCTTGCCGGCCGCACGACGGGCTTCCTGCAGTACGGCGATCACGTGGCCCGCGTGCGGCAACTGCGGGCGATCGTGCGGCGGGCCGAGGAGGCGGACCGGCCCACCGTGCGGATCGACGGAGCCCACGGCGTCAGGCGGCCCCGTGGCGAGGTGGCGCCGCCGCTCAAGCGGTCTGCCTGACGAACCGCCGGAAGCCCCGGACTTCCCCGGGCTTCAGGCCGCCATCGCAGCCGACCCGCGGCGTCCTGTTGCCCGCCGCGCGGGGCTGGTAGACTCCCGGAATCGGTCGAACTCCGCCGCCGTGCGGATCCCGCTCCCGTAGCTCAATTGGATAGAGCGTCAGCCTCCGGAGCTGAAGGTTACAGGTTCGATCCCTGTCGGGAGTATTTCTCGTTTCGCCGGAATCACCGGCGCGGCACGGCGGGCCGTCGGGTCTCCGGGACCGGTTCCCGGCGGCGTGGGACCCGGGCCCCGGAAGTGATCGGGCGGGCCGCGTCGCCCTGCCCCGCTTGCCCGATTCGCCCAGCCCCGCGGCGATTGCGCAGCTTCACTTCCGAACCTCGCGGCGCGGCGACCGTAAAGATGGTTACGTCGGACGGATCCGACGCGGTCAACAGTCCACGGGCACACACGCACGGAGGTCGACATCATGGACTCCCACTTCAACGAATACCTGGCGGCCATCGCCGGCATGCAGGACCTGTACGGCGTCTGCCGGCAGGAGACGACCGAGTTCCACGAGTACGGCGGCGAGACGGCGATCGCCGAGTTCGAACCGGTGGCCGTCGAAGCCTGACGGACGCTGCAGCGTCGGGGCGTCGCGCCGACTCGGCGGGCGGCGCATGCGGCGGAGCAAGAAAAACTCCCGCGCGGGGCCTGCGGCCCCACGCGGGAGCGAGCGTTTCCGATTCCGGTCGGACGGATGTCGGCCGACGTTTTCCCGGGGCGGCTACCGCACGGCCGCCACGGTCTTCGCGGCCGGCGTAGCGGCCTCGGCCTGGAGCGTGATCGCCGGCGTGCTCGTCGTGGCGACGCAGCACTCCGACGTGCCGACGATCGTCGGCGTCGTCACCCAGGTCCGCACGTACTCGGTCCGGTAGCAGCAGTTGCCGCACCGGTCGCGGTACGCCACGAGCCGCGGCTCGCAGACCGAGGTGACGCACTCCGTGGCACACGTCGGCGCACAGGCCGGCGCGCAGGCGGGAGCACACGCCGGTGCACACACGGGGGCACATGCCGGCGTGGTCACGCAACAGGGATCACAGCACGCAGCCCTCCGGTGGCAGTGGTGCCGCCCGCGGGCTTCGGCATCCCAACCAGATGCCACTGCAGCCATGCAGGTGAGCGTTCCAACCAAACGGACGAAGATCTTGCGAGCCATGTGGGAACCCTTCTCGAGAATCCCGGGAAACATCGCGGGCCGACCCCGACGCAGGGCGCCCGTGCCCCGAGAGCGGAAAACGTTAGGCACCGGCGACCGCGCGGGGCAATGAACGGCCGGACGTGGTTCGCGATCGGCCGGGGGACACTTCCGCGGATGTCGGCGTGGTCCGGGCGGCCGCCGACACCCGCGCCCCGGCTCACCGGGCCGTTTCCGCCGCCCGCAGCATCGTGGCGGCGTGGATATCGACGATCGACTCCAGATCCTCGCAGTAGCCGCCGCCGCAGACGATCGCCACCGGCAGCCCCGACCGCGCCGCCGTCTCGAGCACCAGCCGGTCCCGCTCGGCGAGGCCCTGCTTCGTGACCGCCAGCCGGCCCAGCCGGTCGCCGGCGTAGGGATCGGCGCCGGCGATGTAGAGGACGAGGTCGGCGCGGGCACGGGCGAACGACTCCCGGAGGGCGGCGGCCAGCGCCGCCAGGTAGGCCTCGTCGCCGGTGCCGTCGTCGAGCCCGACGTCGAGCGAGCCGGGGTGCTTGCGGAGCGGGAAGTTCCGCGCGCCGTGGATCGACATCGTGAACACGCTGTCGTCGCCGGCGAAGATCTGGGCCGTGCCGTTGCCCTGGTGGACGTCGCAGTCGAGGATGAGCACCCGCCGCACGGCGGCCCGGGCCTGCATCTCGCGGGCGGCCACGGCGGTGTCGTTGAACACGCAGTAGCCCTCGCCCCAGTCGGTGCCCGCGTGGTGGGTGCCGCCGGCCAGGCTCGCGGCGACGCCGTCGGCGAGCGCGGCGGCCGCCGCATCGACCGCGGCCCCCGTGCTCCGCAGCGACCGGGCCACGAGCTCGGGGCTCCACGGAAAACCGATCCGCCGCACCTCCTCGCGCGAAAGGCGGCCGGAGAGCACGCGGCCCACGTAGGCCCGGTCGTGCACGCGGACGAGCTCGTCGTCGGTGGCGGCGTGCGGCTCGACGAACTCGAAGGCCGCACCGGCCGCCGCGTGCGCCTCCAGGCGCCGGCGCAGCAGCGCGTACTTCGCCGCCGGGAAGCGGTGGCCATCCGGCAGCGGCAGGGGGTAGCGGTCGGACGGGAAGAGCCGCATGGCCCTCCAGCCTATCTGTCCGTGGAAAAAGGCATCCATGACCTTGTTCCACGCGGCCGACCGGTGGAAAAGCCGAGGTTTTCCACGGTCGGCGGTCGCCGCATCCTGCGGCGGCAGACGTGTTCCACAGCCTGCTCATTCGGCTCCCACTTGACCCTCGCGCGTATGAGGGCCCACACCTTGGATTGCGGAGGGGTTGCCCGTGCCGACGAGCCGGCGTTGCCGGCCAGCGCAGCCAGGATGGCGAAGCGCAGGCGGCATCGAGTGAACGCTGGCCGGGACGGCCGCAGTGAACGTCCGGGCGAGACGGCGCGGGCAACCCCGGCCCGGCGACGCCGGCGGATCAAGTCGGAGCCGTATATCGCCGGCGGAGGCGGGCCAGGAGGCCGCCGGCCGTGGCGACGGCGAGGAGCGCCGATGCGGGCGGCTCGGGCACCGCGCGGAACTGCAGCACGAAGCCGGCCTCGCCGGCTCCGGCGGACTCGGCCACGGTCGACACCGCGAACGCCAACGGACCGGTGTAGGGGGCGTAGGACCGCACACCGACGGGCATCGTCCCCAGCGGGTCGGCCACCCAGTAGGCGAACGTCGCGTCCGCGATCGTCGCCCGGAAATCCCGGGCGTTAACGGTGAAGAATCCGCCTCGGAACGCGTCTCCCGGGGCGAGCGGTCGGGAGAAGTCCAGGAACACGTTCACCACGTTGCCGCCACTCAACGGGGCGGCGAACGGGTTCGTGCCCGTCAGCCGCAGCACGTCGTTGCCGCTCGCCGCGACGGCGGCCCAGTCCGGCGACCCGAACCGCGTGAACTCGAAGGCGAAGTCGATCCCGCCGGAGGGATCGACGCTCGTGGCCGCGAGGATGCCGGCCCCGGCGTCACCCGGGTCGATCGAACCCGCCCCAGTGATCGTGGTGACGCCGCCGGTGCCGGCGAGCACGGCGGCCGCGGCGACCTCGATGCCGCTCGACGAGGCGATCGTGCCCGAGACGACGAGGGTGCCGGCGTGCACCCAGGTCGCGCCGGAGTAGCCGTTCGTCGCGGCGAGCTCGAGGCGTCGCCCGGAGAGGGCGATGCCGCCGGTGCCAACGACCGATCCCGCGATCACGGCCGTGCCACTGCCGGCGATCTCGAGGAGCCGGCCCCGGGTGTCGATCGCGGCCGTCGTCAGCCCGCCGGGCCCGACGTCCCAGAACTGGTGGTCGCCGAGCGCCAGCGTCGCGGTGAAGGCCTGCGGCGCGACGTCGAGGTTGACGATGCCGCCGCGGCCCACCGTGAGCACGTTCGCCGGGTGGGCGAACGTGAAGCCCAGCGTGCCGGAGCCGGTCGACCGGAACGAGAGGCCGCGGAGGTTCGCGCCGCCGTCCACCTCGATCAGCCGCGTGGCGGCCGCCGCACCGTCGAAGACCGCGTAGTGATCCGTCGGCACGACGGCGGGCGACCAGTTGCCGCCGGCCCCGAGGTCGCCGGCCGGGCCGGCCGCGCCCCCCAACCAGGTCGCGGCCGGATCGCCCAGCATCCGCAGGACGAATCCGTCGCGAACGGTGATCGCGTTGATCGCCCGCATCGCCCCGGAGCTGGCGGCGAAGTTGTGGAAGTTGGCGCCACCGACGGCGGCGTTGTTGCCGACCAGCGCGAGCACCGCCCCGCCGTCGGGATCGGTCCAGGGCACGAACACCGGACTGCCCGAGTCCCCGATCTCCAGCTGCACCGTGGCCAGGGACGAGGTGAAGTACGAGACCTGGCCCGCGACCGTCGTGGAGGTCACCGAGTCGGGACCGATCCGCGGGCTCGAGGTCCCCTTGCCGGTCACGAGCAGCGGCCGGGAGTCGTAGGGGGTGTCGGCGGTGGAGGAGGGATGGAGGTCGAGCACGGCGTAGCTGGCGATCCCCCGGTCCGCCGGCATGGCCGCCGTGAGCCGGCCGACCGACAGGTCCCCGACGGATCCCAGCAGGCTCAAGCCGTAGCCGGTGTCGGTCACGGTCTGCTGCGTGCCCGTGTGAACCAGGCCGTCGCGGCCCTGGACGGAGATCGTGGCGGCGCCCCCCACGTGCCGGGCGACGAGGTAGTGCCGGGGCGTGACGAAGCCGAAGCCCTTGGAGGGCGACGCCGACGCCCAGCCCACGCCCGACCAGTCGTAGGGCAGGCCGATGAATCCGGCCGTCGTGTTCGCCACCGGCGCCGCGGGAAACCCGCCCACGAAGCGGTCGTTCACCGACGGCTGGTAGCCGGTGATCGTGATCGCGGCGGCGCCGCGGAAGTCGGCCAGGAGGATGAGGGCCGCAAGGAGCGGCGCAGGCAGCGTGCGCATGGCGGTGAGGCCTCGTTCGGGGGATTTCCCGAAGGGCAGCCATGCCGGCTGGGGATGGGTGACTGGGAACTGGTCGACGGATTCTTCCCGCGACGGTCCGACGCGGACAACCGTCGCCGGGCCGCCGCGGTGCGGCTCGGCCCGTCTGGCCGACGAGATCGAGCCGGGCCGGCCGTCATCGGGCGGAAATCAGGGGCCGGAATCGGGGCCCCGGGACGCAACTGGGACACCTTTGCCCTTGCGTCCGTGCGGCGGCACGGGGAAAGTCTCTGCCATGCACGAGGCATGGCCGCAGACATTCGGGGCCGACTGGCGGGTGGCGCTGACGGCGGCCGTCGTGGCCGGCGCGCTGGCGCTTCTGCTCTTCGTGCAGCGCGCCCCGGACATGGTGATGATCGCGGGCGTGGTCCTGCTCATGGCGGCCGGCGTGATCACGCCCGACGAGGCCCTCCGGGGGATGGCCAACGAGGGGATGATCACGGTGGCGGCGCTGTTCGTGGTGGCGGCGGCCGTGGAGCGGACCGGCGCCCTCGCCGTGCTCGTCGATCGCGTGCTCGGCCGGCCCAGGTCGCTGGCGGCCGCGCAGCTGCGGACGATGATCGGCCCCGGCGTGCTCTCCGCGTTCATGAACAACACGCCGGTCGTGGCCCTCATGGTGCCCACGATCCGCGACTGGGCCAGGAAGCACCGGCTCAGCGTCTCGAAGCTGCTCATGCCGATGAACGCCGCCGTCGTGCTCGGCGGCCTGTGCACGCTCATCGGCACGAGCACGAACGTGGTCGTCAGCGGGCTCGTGGCCGGCAAGCGGGGCCGGCCCCTGGAGATGTTCGACATCACGTGGCTGGGCGTGCCCATCTTCGCCTGCGGCCTGGTCTACCTCCTCTGGGCGAGCAAGTTCCTGCTCAAGGACCGGCGACCGCCGATGAGCCAGGGGGACGACCCCCGGCAGTACTCCCTGGAGATGCTCGTGGAGCCGGGCAGCCCCCTCGCCGGCCGGACCATCGAGGAGGCGGGGCTGCGGCACCTCGACGGCCTGTACCTCATGGAGATCGACCGCGACGGCCTCGTGCTGGCCGCCGTCGAGCCGACCACCCGGCTCGAGGCCCGCGACCGGCTCGTGTTCGTCGGCGTCATCGACTCGGTGGTCGAGCTGCAGAAGATCCGCGGCCTGCGGCCGGCCACCGACCAGGTCTTCAAGCTCGACGACCCGCGGCCCGAGCGGACGCTCGTCGAGGCCGTGGTCTCCAACACCTGCCCGCTCGTCGGCCAGACGATCCGCGAGGGCCGCTTCCGCTCCACCTACAACGCCGTGGTGATCGCCGTGGCGCGGAACGGCGAGCGGCTGAACCGGAAGATCGGCGACATCGCGCTGGAGCCCGGCGACACGCTGCTGCTGGAGGCGGGGGCGGGGTTCCTGGAGCGGCAGCGGTCGAGCCGCCACTTCTACCTCGTCAGCGAGGTGGCCGGCGCCGTGCCGCCGCGGCACGACCGGGCCTGGATCGCCTGCACGGTGCTCGCGGCGATGGTGCTGGCGGCCACGCTCGACCTGGTGCCGATGGTGGCCGCGGCGCTCGTGGCGGCCGCCGCCGTCGTGGCCACGCGGTGCATCTCCTCCACCGAGGCCCGCCGCTCGATCGAGTGGGAGTCGTTGCTGCTGATCGCCGCCAGCTTCGGCCTGGCGCGGGCCATGGAGAAGACGGGGCTCGCCGAGGCGGTCGCCCGCTCGACGATCGCCGCGGCGGGCGACCACCCGCACGTCATCCTCGCGGCGCTCTACCTCGTGGCGATGCTGTTCACGGAGCTCATGAGCAACAACGCCGCCGCCGTGCTCACCTTCCCGATCGCCTGGCAGACGGCGGCCGACCTGGGCGTGAACCCGATGCCCTTCGTGATGGCGATCACGGTCGCCGCCAGCTGCGGCTTCGCCACGCCCATGGGCTACCAGACGAACCTCATGATCTACGGCCCGGGCGGCTACAAGTTCAGCGATTACGTGCGGTTCGGCGGCCCCCTGAACCTGCTCGTCATGGCGATCACCGTCGCCCTGGCCCCGTTGATCTGGCCCTTCCGGCCGTAGTGGGCGGGACCGGACGACCGCGGCGAACTTTGAATTGCCGCCCCGGGGGCGTACCCTTTCCCGGGTAGCCCCCGTCGCCCCCCACGGCCGCCCCGGCATGAGCGACATCCTCTTCCATTACTACCGCGTCAATCCCACGACGTGGTTCTACCTGTCGTCGCTCCTCTCGATCGCGCTGTTCTTCAAGTTCAACCGCGTCTGGAGCGTCCGCAACCTCGACCTCCTGGGGCTGATCCTCCTGGCCCCGGGACTCCTGGCCGTGGAGTACGGCGGCTTCAAGGCGAGCACCGCGGTGCAGGAGCTCGGCTTCGTCTGGCTGTTCGCCGTCTCGGGCCTTTTGCTGGCGCGGATGCTCTTCGATTCCACGATGGTGCGCCGGCCGATGCTCGAGCCGAACCTCTCCACGGGCGGCCTGGTGTTCCTCGGCGTGTCGCTCCTGGTCTTCCTGCTGGCCAACGTGATCACCACGCGGCCCCAGCGGGACGACCTGGCGGGGGCGGCCACGGCGGAGCGGCTCCGGGCCGGCGACGCCGAGGTCGACACCGACCAGCTCGCCCGGCTCGGCCCGGGCTACCCCCTGCTCTTCCTGCTGCCGCAGATCTCCACGCAGCAGCTGTTCAGCGATCCCTCCCGCGACGTCACCCCCGACTCCGGCGACGCCAGCCGGCGGGCCGTCCACGAGACGACCGCCCGGGTCATGGCGATCGTCTCGCAGCTGGCGATCGTTTCGGGCATGGTCATGATCGGCTGGCGGCACTTCGAGAACGCCCGGCTGGGCATCGCCGCGGCCGTCCTCTACCTGCTGCTCCCCTACACGGCCACGATGACCGGCCGCGTCGATCACGCCCTCCCCGGGGCGCTCGTGCTCTGGGCCGTCGCCGCCTACCGCATGCCCTTCGTCGCCGGGGCGCTCATCGGCCTGGCGACCGGGGCGATCTACTATCCGGTGTTCCTCCTACCCC
>JBIIUP010000008.1:0-34404 GCA_044339885.1 Pirellulales bacterium
CGCGGGCCTAGCCGAGCGAAGCGAGGCGAGGACCGTCGGCTGGAACTGCTTGTTGGGCCTCATGCGCCACCGGACTAAAACGGGAAATCATTGTGTCTCGTGACAGCCGAAACATCCTTATCGCTCGCGAATGTGCGCTCAACGACATCGATAACCGCCAAGACGTCCTTTGAAACATCAACTTTCCTAAAACGCGACCATGACCATTTTGTCTCTTTATCGATCGATGGCATGAGCCCATATTTCTCAGGGTTACCCTCGGCGTCAGGATCCGAGTAGATGCAGAGTGCCATTTTGAAGCCGCCGCGTTCAACCTCTAGCCACCAGCCCCAGTCTTCGTTGCAGAAGAACGGCACATTGACCCCAGCCCTTGGCAGGTGCTCTTGCAGGTATGTGCAAAGAGCCTTGCCGTACATACGCTCGTTCGTGATCTCCTGGTCCTCGCCGGGCTGGATAGGGAATTTCTTGGTCTCGATGAGCAGGCAGCTCTGAGGAATCATCTGAATGTTCTCCTGAAGCCCAACCAGTGATTGTACGGACCTCGGTAGCCGATTCCGGCTGCAGGATAATTCCTGGCGGCGTCTTGTGGATGGCGGCGGCAAGTCGTTGGAGGGCATCCGCTTCCGGCCCGGAGCCACCGATGGCCGCTGGAGCGTTCGCTGCATTATCTGCTGGATAAACGGTAGCGGCCAAGGGCAGGCGCGCAAGCGTAAGCAGCCCGCTGTTTCACCCAGCCCCAAGGACATCAGGATGGGCCGCCGAGGCGGTCCGCCGGGCTGCGGACGCCCCGGCCACCGCGGTTCAGGACGTGGGTGTAGATCATCGTGGTCTTCACGTCGTTGTGGCCCAGCAGCTCCTGGACCGTGCGGATGTCGTAGCCGTCCAGGAGCAGATGGGTGGCGAAGGAGTGGCGAAACGTATGGCACGTCGCCCGCTTCGCGATGCCCGCCTTGATCACCGCCTCCCGGACCGCCCGCTGGATCACCGTCTCGTGTAGATGGTGCCGATACCAGCGGCCGGTCTCGCGGTCGCGGTAGTCGGCCTTCGCCGCAAATACCCACTGCCACGCCCAATCCTGCTCGGCGGCCGGGTTCTTGCGGGCATACGCGCCGGGAAGCATCACGTAGCCCCGCCCCTCGTCGACCGCGGCCAGATGGGCCCGATGCCGCTCGGCGAGGTGTTTCGCCAGCGGCTTCCGTAGGCACGATGGCATCACGGTCACGCGGTCCTTGTTGCCCTTGGCTTCCCGGATCGTGAGCTCGGCCCGCTGCATGTCGATGTCCTTCACGCGGAGCCGCAGGGCCTCCAGGAGCCGCAGGCCCGCGCCGTAGAGCAGCATGCCCACCATCCACTGCTGCCCCGTGAGAAATCCCAGGACCTGCTGCACCTCCTCGGGCGTCAGCACGGACGGCAACCGCTTGGGAGGCTTGGCCCGCACGATACCGTCAAGCTCATTGAGCTGCTTGCCGAGGACTTTGTCGTACAGAAAAAGCAGTCCGGCAAGGGCTTGGTTCTGGGTCGATGCGGCCACACGCTCCTGGATTGCGAGATGCGTCAGAAACTCCATGACCTCGCGCTCGCCCATGATCCACGGTGGCCGCTTGCCGTGAAACAGAACGTATCGCTTGACCCAGTGGACGTACGCTTTCTCGGTACTGGCTGCGAGGTGCCGCAGACGAATCGCATGACGCACTCGATCCAACAGGCGAGGCGGGCCGATCGATGACCCACCTGAGGGCGGATCATCGATCCGACGTCCCTCCTCCTCGACCATGCCACGACGCCTCCACCTCATAGAGACGAGAGCAGAGGCGGTCAGGGGCAATTCCTGGCGCAAGCCGACGAATGGTGGGGGTCGACTGCGGAAGGGCGCCTCGAGGGGGGATCTAGGATTCCGATTCAGGAGCCGCTAGCCCACGCATGGCCTCGCGAGCCGCCGGCCGTCCGTCGGCAGGGACGCGATTTTCCCCACCATCCAGCGATGAGACCGACTAGTGCCCCGTCTTGGACTCGAACCAAGAACCCTCTGATTAAGAGTCAGATGCTCTGACCAATTGAGCTAACGGGGCCTTCGAGACTCTTTTTTACCCGTGCCCGGAGGTGTCTACAAGGGCTCGCCGGTCGTCGCATTGCAGGGATCCGACGACTCCAGCTACATTCCTCCGCCTCGCGACCCGGAACGCCGAGGCACTCGGCGGCCGATCGCCACCGCTCACACTCGGGGAAACACAGCATGGGCAGGTTCGAAGGACTCAAAGGCCTGGTGCTCGGCGTCGCCAACGACCACTCGATCGCCTGGTCGATCGCCAGGGAAATCCTCCACGAGGGCGGCCGCGTCGGGTTCTCGCACCTCCCCGACCGGCCCGACGACGAGCGGCAGAGAAACCGCCGCCGGGTCGCCCTGCTCACCGACGCGGAACCCAATGCCGCGTTCCTGGTTCCGATGGACGTCTCCAGCGACGACCAGATCGCCGCCGTCATCGACCGCGCCAGGCAGGAGTTCGGCACGATCGACTTTCTCGTTCATTCGATCGCCTACGCGCCGATGGAAGACCTCAAGGGAGAGACGACAAACTGCAGCCGTGAGGGATTTCGCGTGGCCATGGAGACGAGCGCCTACAGCCTGCTGGCAGTGGGCCGCCTCGCCCGCGGCATCCTCTCCAAGGATTCGTCGATCCTCACGCTCACCTACTTCGGCGGCGAGAAGGTGGTTCCCGGGTACAACATCATGGGTGTCTGCAAGGCGACGCTCGATGCCTGCGTGAAGTACATGGCCTTCGATCTCGGGCCGTCGGGAGTCCGCGTCAACGCGATCAGCGCGGGTCCGCTGCGCACGCTCGCCGGCCGTGGTGCCGGCGTCGAGGACATGCTCGGTCTCTATCAGCACATGTCGCCGATGGGCCGCAATATCACCCACGACGAGGTCGGCAAGGCGGGCGCCTGGATGCTCTCCCGGGAGTCGCTGGGCATCACCGGCGAGATTCTCCACGTCGACGCGGGCTACAACATCATGGGCTCGCCCGGCCGGCTCCTCGACCTCGTGCCGAAGCAGGAGTGAACCTTCACGGCGGGTCGAAGCCGCCCGCCGTCCACGGATGGCAGCGGCAGATCCGCGCCAGGCCGCGCAGGCCGCCGCGGACGGCCCCGTATCGCGTCACCGCCAGCCGGAAATACTCGCTGCAGGTGGGTTCGAAGCGGCAGTTCCGTCCGATGAGCGGACTGAGCGTACGCTGGTAGACGACGACCAGCCCGATGAGCAGCGCCGCGGCGGCTCGGTCGCACGCCCGGCCCAGGCACCGCCACGCATCGGGCATGCGGACCATGTCACCGCCTCCGCCGTGGTGCCGGCGCAGGTCCCGGGACGGCCGTGGCATACCCGGGCCTCGACACGACGCGGGTCGCCAGCGCCACCAGCGACTCGCGGAGCCGCGCCGCGGCCTCGGCGCCGCACGGCGGCCTCGAACCCCGCACGACGACCACGAAGTCGTTTCCTGCGGGCAGGTCGCCGCGCACGGCGCGGTAGGCCTCGCGGAGTCTCCGCTTCCAGCGGTTCCTCACGACCGCACCGCCGATCCGCCGCGACACGGAGAGGCCCAGCCGCACTCCGTCGCCTTCCGGGGCCCCGTAGAGCACGATCGGGCCGGCGGCCGCGCTCTGCCGCCGCGCGTAGACGCGGGCGAAGTCCGCCGGCCGCAGGAGCCGGGCGGAGCGCGGCAGCGGATGCCCGGAGCCAGTCACCAGCGCACCGGTGCCCGCGGGTTCGCCGCCCCGGCCTCGGCACTCAGCGCGGCCTCCAGCAGCCGTTCCACGGCCGCGGCGTCGCCCCCGTCCGGCAGGACGATCTGCACCTCGGCGATGAGGTCTCCCTTGGCCCCGTTGGCATGGCGGACACCCATGCCGGCGGCTCGGAGCTTCCGGCCTCCCGATGTCCGCGGCGGAATCTTCAACACGATCGTGCCCCAGGGCGTCGGGACGTCGACCCGAGCGCCGGCGATCGCCTCGGCCAGCGAGATCGGCAAGGTCGCCTCGAGCGTGTCGCCGCTGCGGCGAAAGAAGGGATGCGGCTCGACGCCCACCTCGAGCAACAGGTCGCCTGCCGGGCCACCACCGGAACCGGGAAGGCCCTGACCACGGAGTCGCATCCGGGCTCCATCGGGCAATCCCTGCGGGATCGTCACGCTGATGGTCTCCGCAGCGCCCTCGCGATCGATGCGAACGTCGGTCTTGCCCCCCTCGATCGCCAGCCGGAAGGGAATCCGGATCCGGGCGGTGAGATCCTCACCGGGCATTTGTGCCGCCCTCTTGCGGCCGCGACCAGCCCGGGCCCGGCCGCCACCGAACAAATTGCCAAAGCCCTCGGCACCCCCGAACAGGCTCTCGAGGTCGATCTCGCCGCCCCCCGGGAAGCCGCCGCCTCCGCCCGGGAAACCGCCGCTCGGAAAGGGCCCGCCGCCCCAGCCGGCACCGCCACCGGGGCCCCCCACGCCTTCGAAGGAGCTGCCGTAGCGGTCGTACATTTCCCGCTTGCTGGGGTCGTTGAGCACGTCGAACGCCGACTGGACCTTCTTGAACTTGTCCTTCGCCGCCTCGTCCTCGGGATGGAGGTCGGGATGGTACTTCCGCGCCAGCTCGCGATACGCCTTGCGGATGTCCTCCGCCGACGCGGTGCGGGGCACGCCGAGCGTCTGGTAGTGGTCCTCGGCCATCGAAGCGAGCAGTTCCGGGGCAGGCGGCAGTAAAGACGAAGACTCGCCGGATTCTAGCAGACCGTGGCCCCGGTATCCGCCGCCGCTTCGTCGGGCGACGCGGACCGGGGCTCGAGAAAGTCGATCTGGCACCGGCGCGGCTGGGCGTCCGCCTCCGGCCGCAGCGGGTGGAAGCTGCCGTCGGCATGGAGTTCGCGGCTGCGGGTGTTGTCGGCGAGGTACGTCGGCACGATCTCCCGCAGGACTCTCGCCACGATGCCCGGGTCGAGCACCGGCACCATCACCTCGACGCGGCGGAAGAAGTTCCTCGGCATCCAGTCGGCGCTCGAGATGTAGACCTGCGGCTCCTCGTCCGGACCGAACACGTAGAGCCGGCTGTGCTCGAGAAACCGGTCGACGATGCTGCGCACGCGGATCGTCTCGCTCAGTCCGGGGACGCCGGGACGCAGGCAGCAGATGCCCCGTGCGATGATGTCGATCGGCACGCCGGCCTGGCTGGCCCGGTAGAGCGCCTCGATCACGCGATGGTCGACGAGCGAGTTGAGCTTGGCGAAGATCCGGGAGGGCTGGCCGGCCTGGGCGCGGCGCGTCTGCTGCTGGATGAGGTCGATCGTCCGGCGGTGAAGGTGCTCGGGCGCCACGATGAGCCGTCGCCAGTCGTGCCCCTGCGAGTAGCCCGTGAGCAGGTTGAAGAGCGCCGAGGCGTCCTCCGCCACCGCTTCGTCGGCGGTGAACAGGCCGAGGTCGGTGTAGACGAGCGCCGTGTGGGGGTTGTAGTTGCCGGTGCCCAGGTGGACGTACCGCCTCAGCCCCTGCCCCTCCTGCCGCACGACGAGCGACACCTTGCAGTGCGTCTTGAGGTCGAGAAACCCGAAGACCACGTGCACGCCGGCCCGCTCCATCTGCCGCGCCCAGCTCACGTTGTTGGCCTCGTCGAACCTGGCCTTCAGCTCGACGAGGGCCGTGACGTGCTTGCCCGACTCCGCCGCCGCGATCAGGGCCCGCGGGATCGGCGAATCGCCGCTGGTTCGGTAGAGGGTCTGCTTGATGGCCAGCACCCGGGGGTCCGCGGCGGCACTGGCCACGAACTCCACGACCGGATCGAACGACTCGTACGGATGGTGCAGGAGGATGTCGCGCTGGGCGATGGCGGAGAAGATGTCGGTGCCGCGGCGTTCCAGGCCGTGCGGCGGCCGAGGCGTGAACGGCCGGTCGTGGAGCCGCTCGTACCCGGGCAGCCGATGGAGCTCCCAGAGCGCGGTGAGGTCGAGCGGCCCGTCGATCCGGTAGATCTCGCTGTACCGGTCGAGCTGCCCCTCGCCCCCCTGCAGCCCCTCGTCCTCGACGATCATCCGCGTGACCGCCTCGTCGGCCTGGGCCGCGATCTCGATCCGCACGGCCTGCCCCCGCTGCCGAGCCTTGAGCCGATCCTCGATGAGCCGGAGCATGTCGTCCGACTCCTGTTCGAGGAGTTCCAGGTCGCTGTCACGGGTGATGCGGAACGTGGTCCACGACTCCACCTCGAAGCCGCCGAAGAGCTCCGGGAGACGTGCCGAAACCACGTCCTCGAGCAACACGAACGACATCCTGCCGGGATCCCCCTGGTCCACGGGTACGATCCGCGGCAGCACCTGCGGCACCTGCACCACGGCGAACATCCGCCGCGGCCCGAGCCCCTCGCGGCGGTCGAGCATGGCCCCCAGGTAGAGGCCGCGGTTGTGGTAGCGGGGAGAGGGATGCGCGGGATCGACGGCCATGGGAGTGAGGATCGGCAGCGCCCGCTCGCGGAAGAACCGGTCGATCTGCTCGCGTTGCGGTCCCTCGAGCGAGTCGTATCGCAGCAGCCGGAAGCCCTCGGCCTCCAGCGCCGGCCCGATCCGCTCGCGCAGGCAGCGGTACTGCCGGGCCACCAGTTCCTGCGTGCGGGCCGCGACCGACTTGAGCTGCTCCAGGGCACTAAGGCCGTCGGGCGCGTAATCCTGGGGGGCGCTCTCGCCGAACGCCTGCTCCCGCAGGCCCGACACCCGCACCATGAAGAATTCGTCCAGGTTCGAGCTGAAGATGGCCAGGAACTTCAGCCGCTCGAAGAGCGGGTTCTCGGGGTTCTCGGCCTCTTCGAGAACCCGGAGGTTGAACTCCAGCCAGCTCAGCTCCCGGTTGATGAAGCACTCCGGACCGAGATTGCTCTCCACGACGCCGTCGGTGCCTGTCGCCATCCCGCATCCTCGTTGGCCGATCAAGGGCCGAAACGTCGGCCGATAATCCGGGAAAGAGTGTACCTTGACCACGTTCGCGGTCCGACCCCGATCGGCCGCCGCCTCCTGCCTCGTCGACCGTCGGTCGCATTGAGCACCGTGACCCCGCGCCCCTTCGACGTCGCCGCCACCGCAGCACTGGCGCGGATTCCCGCCGCGTGCGCCCGCCGTGGTCCCGGCTGGTGCGCCGCCGCGGCCTGTATCCTCGAGGCGTCGGCGGCGAAGCCGGGCAACGTCCACCCGGGCGAGGACTTCGCCGACCTCTCGTACGACGAGCTCGTGGCGGCCGCCCTCGCGATCGCACCGATCATGGACCGCGCCGCCCACGAGCCGCTCGGTCGCACGATCCGCGACGCGGTGGCGGCATCGTGCCGCGTCACGCGGTCGAACGCGAATCTGGGGATGATCCTCGCGATCGCCCCGCTGGCGGCGGCGTCCGCGGCCGGACCGGCGGCGGTGCTGTCGGCCGCCTCGGCCCGCGACGCCGTCGACGTCTGGGAGGCGATCCGGCTCGCCCGCCCCGGAGGGCTGGGCGCCGCGACGCGGTGGGACGTCCTCGGCCCGGCGCCTCCGGACATCGTCGAGGCGATGCGGCTGGCGGCGCCCCATGATCTGGTGGCACGGCTCTGGGCGGAGGACTACGCCCCCCTCGACGCCGGCCCCGTCCGCGATCTCGCCGCCGAACTGTCGTCGGGCACGAACCTCGAGGACGCGATCATCCGCACCCACCTGCGACAACTCGCCCGGGAGCCGGACTCGCTGATCGCGCGACGGCACGGTGCGGCGGTCGCCGTGGAGGTCTCCACCCGGGCGGCCTCCGCCCTCGCGACGGGTCCCGAGCCGTCGTCCCTCGCAGACTTCGACCGCTTCCTGCGATCGCCCCGCCGCCTGAACCCGGGCACCACCGCCGACCTCGTCGCGGCGGCGCTGTACATTCTTCTCCGCGACCACGCCCCCTGTCCCACCCTCGATTTCCCGGCCGTCCCATGACCGAACACCACGAGGTCCGCCTCCGCAAGGCCGTGCACGTCTTCTGTGCGGGGCACTTCATCACGCTCGCCGACGACCTCTGCGAGGCGGTGCACGGACACAACTGGACGGTGGGCGTCGACGTCGTCGGAACGCCCGATGCCCACGGGATGGTGGTCGACTTCATCGCCCTCCGGGACGCCGTCACCGCGATCGTCACCCGTCTCGACCACCGGATGCTCCTGCCGACGGAGAGTCGGCTGCTCGGAGTGACGACCGAGCCCGGCCCCGGCGGCCGGCTCGAGACGACCGTGCGGTTCGGCGACCGCAGGTGGGTTTTTCCAGCCGACGAGTGCGCGCTCCTGCCGGTGTCCAACACGACGGCCGAGTGGATCGCGCGGTGGATCGGCGGCGAACTGCTCGCTGCCTTCGCCGCGCAGGGCCGGCCGCGACCGGCGGTGCTCCGAGTCGCCGTCGACGAATGCCTCGGCCAGTCGGCCGTGTGCGAACTGCGGGCGTAGGTCAGGCGTCGACGACGAGCAGCTTGCCGGCGGCATCCAGCGCCAGCGACAGTCGGCGGTCCTGGAGCCGCAGCCGCATGAGCCCCGCACCGTCGGGATTGCTCTCGACGGCGCCGGTGGTGCCGAGCGCCAGACCGCTGGCCGTGAGCGACCGCAGGAACGGCGCCGACTGGTCGAGCACGCGGGCCAGGCGGAACCGCGTTCCCGGACCGCACTCCGCCAGGGACCGGGCCTCGCCGTCCGGCACGAGTGCCTGGGCATCCCCCCGCGGGATCGGATCGCCGTGCGGATCGACGTCGGGATGACCGAGGAACTCGTCGATACGGTCGATGAGCAGGTCGCTCATCGCATGCTCCATGTGCTCGGCCTCGTCGTGCACCGCGTCCCAGCTCATGCCGAGCGTCCGCATGAGGAACAGTTCGATGAGCCGGTGGCGGCGGATCATCCGCAGGGCGAGCACGCGGCCCGCGCGGGTCAGGGCGACGCCCTCGTAGGGACGGTGCGCGGCGAGCCGCGCACCGTCGAGCGTCTTGAGCATGCTCGTGACCGTGCCGGGCGAGACGCCGAGGGCCGAGGCGATCTGCCCCGTGGTCGCCGGGCGGCCATCCTGCGCGGAGCAGATCTGGCAGATCGTCTTCACGTAGTTCTCGACGGTCAGGCTGGGCATCGGCGGAACGGAGGTCGTGGGGCCGGAAACCCGGGTGCGGCGCCGGCGCGTTGCCGGCGACTCCGGGCCACAGCATTATGGCACGCCTTCGGAGCCCCGCGGATGTCACTCAATCAGGCCGCCTTCCCGCTCGCCGAATCGCTCGTCGGCCGGGCCGACGACTGCGGCGTCACCTGGCACGAGACCGCGGGCGTGCGGATCGCCGACTGCGGCGTGCGGGCGTCGGGGAGCGTGGAGGCGGGGCTCGTCATGGCGCAGGCAGCGCTCGCCGGGCTCGGGACCGTCCGGCTGACGGCGGCCGGACCCGGGGCTTTCGGTCCGGCATGGCCGGACTGCCCGTGGCCCGTCGTCTCGGTGGGCAGCGATGCGCCCGTCGCGGCCTGCCTGGCGGCGCAGTACGCCGGATGGAAGGTGCACGCTGGAGACTACTTCGCCATGGCGAGCGGCCCGATCCGCGCGGCGATCGGCCGCGAGGACCTCTTCGCCGTCATCGGCCTGCGCGAGCGGAGCGCCGTGGCCGTCGGAATCCTCGAGGCCGCGCGGCTCCCCCCGGAGGACGTCTGTCGGCAGCTCGCCGCCGACGCGGGCGTTCCGCCGGCTGCGGTGATCCTGCTCGTGGCCCGCACCGCCAGCCCCGCCGGCACGCTCCAGGTCGTGGCACGGTCGCTGGAGACGGCGATCCACAAGCTCCACGATCTGCGGTTCGACCTGGGGCGGATTCGCCGGGGCCGCGGCCTGGCGCCGCTGCCCCCGGTTCCCTTCACGCCGTCGGCCGCGGGCCCGAAGCCCGACGACCTCGCGGCGATCGGCCGCACGAACGACGCCATCCTCTACGGCGGCCACGTGACCCTCGAGGTCGAGGGGCCCGAGGCCGACCTGCTGGCGATCGGCCCGCGGATGGTGAGTGCCGCGTCGCCGGCGTTCGGGGAGCCGTTCCTGCGGCTCTTCGAGCGGGCAGGGAGCGACTTCTACGCGATCGATCCGGCGGTCTTCGCGCCGGCCGTCGTCGATCTCGTCAGCACGGCGACGGGACGGACGCACCGCTTCGGCCGGATCGTGCCGGAGATCGTCGCCCGCTCGTTCGGCCCGACCGCCGCACCGTTCGCCGCGGCCGGAGGCTGACGCCAATGGATGGCGCCGAGCCGCGCCCCCGCGCATCCCGGCTCCTGCGGTTCGCCATCCTCGGCGAACCCTCGGGATGGCACGTGCGCCGGCTGGCGACGGCGCTGGCCGACCGCGGACACCGGGTCGACGTCGTCCGCTGGGCCGAGCTCGCGGCCGGCGTCGATGCAGGGGGAGAACGCTTCGCACCGGAGCCGCTCGACGTGGCGAACGTCGTCGCCGTCCGTGGCATGCCCGGCGGGCCCGACCCGCACGACCGCCTCGAGGAGGTCGTGTTCCGCCTCGATGTGCTCGGCCGTCTCGCGGCCCGCGGCACGCCCGTCGTGAATGGCCCACGGGCCCTGGAGGCGGCCATCGACAAATACCTGTCGCTGGCGCGGCTGGCCGCGGCCGGCCTGCCGGTGCCCAGGACCATGGTGGTCCAGGACGCGGCCACCGCGGTGCGGGCCTGGAGCGACCTGGGTGGCGACTGCGTCGTGAAGCCGCTGTTCGGGTCGCGGGGTCGCGGGGTGAAGCGGTTGTCCGACGCAGCCGCGCTGGAGCGGTGGCTGGCGACAGATGCCGGAGGGTCCGCCCGCGTCCGCTACCTGCAGGAGTTCGTCCCGCACGGGGGCTGGGACGCGCGGCTCCTGGTCGTGGGGGGGAACGTGTCGGCGATGAGGAGACTGGCCCCGGAGGGGGACTGGCGGACGAACATCTCGCTCGGGGGCCGCGGGGAGGCGTTCACGCCCCCGGCTGCCTGGACGGACCTGGCCCGACGGGCGGCCGAGGTGCTGGAAGCCGAGGTCGTGGGGGTCGACATCGCGCCGGCTCCGGGGGGGCCGGTGGTCCTGGAAGCCAACGCGGTGCCCGGGTGGCGCGGGCTGGAGGCGGCCACTGGGACCGACGTCGCCGGCCTGGTCGCCGACCACCTGGAGTCCAGGGCGACAGCGGGCTGATCACCGCCCGCACGGCCTCCGGAACCAGGACACCTGGCAAATGCGAACAGAGACCGCTGCCTAGTTCCTGCGCACGACACGAGCTGCCTCGCTTCGAGGCAGCCGTGCCCAAAAAGAAGACCGCCTCCTGCTGCGTGTCGCAAGTCGTTGCTCTGCATGCACTTCACGCATGCGCTTGACCTGCTGGCAATGTTTCATCACGGCCGGCAAGGAAGCCCGGCCTTCGGCGTCGTCCTCGCGGGCGAACCGACTCTTCAGATTCATCGACGCGAGGAGCCTTCATGGCCACCAAATCCCCCAGCTTGCCAAAGTCCGTCAGCCATGATGCCGCCGCCGTCCTCCAGGTGGCCGAGCGGCTCTACGCCATGGACCCGGAGTGGGTGGTCTTCTTTCGGGAGGTCCTGGGTGTCGATGGGATCGTGCGGCGGACGTTCGCCACCGCCGACGCCCTCGTCCGCTTCGAGTGCTCGCCGCACTACGCCCGCATCCGGGAGATGCTCGACAGCCTCCGGTCCCGCCAGCGGGAACGGCCGTCCGACCGGGAGGCCCAGCGGGTGGTCACGGTCCGCATGCCACGGTCCCTGCACGAGACGCTGAAGTCCGAGGCGGAGGAGATGCGGGTCAGCATCAACACGCTCTGTATCTCGAAGCTCATGAAGCTCCTCGACGAGCAGGAACGCCGGGACCTGGCGATCCAGCGGATCGACCCGGCCACGGAGAGCTCGCCGTCCCCCCGCGCCCCCCGGTAGCCGACGGGAAGGCGGCCGAACCGCGTGGTGACCAGGGCCAGCGAACGCGTGGAGAAGAGACAGTTCCGGAGTGGACCTGTAAGCCGGGTTCTGTGTCCCGCCAGTCCCTCGCGGGACGAGCGGACCGATGACCATTTCTCTAGGACGGCGGTTGCCCGCCGTCTCCAGCAGCCGACCCGGAAGCGGGTGCGAGGCGGGCCGCCTCGCGCCGTCCCGAAGGACGATCTTCTTCCTGCTTGGCCTTGCTCCCGATGGGGTTTGCCGAGCCAGGCCGGTCACCCGGCCTGCTGGTGAGCTCTTACCTCACCGTTTCACCCTTACCGACGGGCGAACCCGACGGCGGTTTGCTTTCTGTGGCACTGTCCCTGGCCTCGCGGCCGGTGGGCGTTACCCACCATCGCGCCCTGCGGAGCCCGGACTTTCCTCCCGTCGCCGACCGACGCCGCCCGCGAGGAGCGTGTCGGCCGTCGACCGGCGGTCATCCGGTCCACTCCAGAACTGTCTTCCCGAAGTGTAGCTTCCTTGACCCCCTCGGAGCATCCGGGTAGCGTCCAGGAGGGTCCTGACACGGCCGCGAGGCGAGGCGATGGCGAACCTGGGAGAATTGCTGCCGGTCCGGGGAGGCGATCCGATCCCCCTCCTCGGTTCCCGCTTGATCGTCGGCCGCCGCGAAAGCAGCGACGTGGTGCTGCGATTCGCGAACGTGTCCGGCCGGCACTGCGAGCTCTCGATCGTCGACGGCTACTGGCACGTCAAGGATCTGGGCAGCAGCAACGGCACGAAGGTGAACGGATCGCGGGTCACCGAGCAGCGTCTCATGCCCGGGGACACTCTGGCGGTCGCGAAGCACGCCTTCGAGATCTCCTACGAGCCGGCGCAGCTCGGTGCCACCGCCGGGCCGTTGGAGACATCCGCCGGCGACGGCCCGTTCTCCCGATCGCTCCTCGACCTGGCCGGCCTCGAGAAGCCGCGCCGCGACTCCCGTGCGCCGGGCGACCAGCCACGCCGCCGCTGAGCCGCCGGCCACCCCCCGGGATTCCGCGGCCTGTTAGACTTTCGTCCATGGCGAAGCCGCGCAAGTTCCGCATCGAGTTCCGCAAGAACCGATCGGTCCGCCGGCGCGACGGCGACATCACGAGGTCCGCCACCAGCGACCCCGACCGCGCCGCCGACGAGGCCGCCAGCCAGCGGATCTCGGGCAAGGGCGACCTCACCCGCAAGCGCACCGTGCGGGCCACCGCCGCCCCCGCCGACCGTCTCGACGGCCTCTCCATCCAGCCGCTGGCCGCCGCCGCCTGGCGCGGGCGGGTGCTCGAGGTCCATGGCCTGGAGACGTTCGTGGCCACGGCGCGGGGGGACGTGACTCGGTGCACGACCCGCCGGCTGCTGCGGAGCCTGGCGACGGATCAGCGGCATCCAGTCGCGGCCGGAGACTGGGTGCACGTCACCGACGGCGTGATCCAGGCGGTCGAGCCGCGACGCAACTCTCTCTGTCGCGAGAGTCGCGGCCGCCGCCACGTCATCGTGGCCAACGTCGACCAGGTCCTCGTCGTCGGCAGCGCGGCCCTGCCGGACCTCAAGCCGGCGCTCATCGACCGGCTTCTCGTGGCGGCGGAGGCGGCCGGCATCCGGCCGCTCGTCTGCATCAACAAGGCCGACCTCGTCGACGCCGCCACGCTCGTTCCGCTGGCCGGCGTCTACGCCCGGATGGGCTATCCCGTCGTCCTCTGCTCGGCGGCCACCGGCCTCGGGCTGCCCCGGCTCGCGGCGGAACTCGCCGGACGGATCACGGCGGTCGTGGGCCAGAGCGGCGTCGGGAAGTCGTCGCTCCTCAATGCGCTCGATCCAGGGCTCGGCCTGCCGGTCGCCGCGGTGAGCCGGGAGAACGAGAAGGGGCGCCACACCACCACCACCGCCCGGCTGCTGCCCCACCGCTTCGACGGGGCCTTCGTCGACACCCCGGGCGTGCGACAGTTCGCGCTGTGGCAGCTGGTGCCGGCCGAGGCACCCAGCGCCTTCCGCGACCTGCGACCGCTGGCGAACCTCTGCCGGTTCCCGGACTGCACGCATTCGCACGAGACGGCCTGTGCGGTGAAGGATGCGGTCGCCGACGGGCTGCTCGACACCCGCCGCTGGGAGAGCTGCCGGCAGCTGGCGGGCGCGGAGTTGGGCCGGGAGCCGGAGGACGAGGATTGAGGGACCGCGGACAGGTGCAGAGCGAGCGGGCCGTGCTCGTGGGCGTCTTCCTCGACGCGCCGGCCGACCCCGAGCAGCCGCTGGGCGAGCTCGGCGGACTGGCGGCGACCGCGGGTGCGGCCGTGGTCGCGGAACTCACGCAGCGGCGCGAGCGGCCCGACCAGACGACCTACCTCGGCAAGGGCAAGGTCCGTGAGCTTGCCGCGGTCGTGGAGCGGCACGATGCCGACGTGGTCATCTTCGACAACGACCTGTCACCGGCCCAGACCCGGAACCTCGAGCGGGAGCTGGGGGTCAAGGTGCTCGACCGCTCCGAGGTGATCCTCGACATCTTCGCCGCCCGGGCCCGGACCTACGAGGCCCGGCTCGCCGTGGAGCTGGCGCAGCTGGAGTATTCCCTGCCCCGGCTCAAGCGGATGTGGACGCACCTCTCGCGGCTCAAGATGGGCATCGGCATGCGCGGCCCCGGCGAGAAGCAGCTCGAGGTCGACCGCCGGCTCGTCGAGAAGCGGATCCACGACCTCAAGCAGGAGCTGCTCGAGATCCACCACCGCCGCGAGCGCCAGGTCGCCGCCCGCCACGAGCACATGACCGTGTCGCTCGTGGGCTACACCAATGCCGGCAAGAGCACGCTCCTCAACGCCCTGACGGGCTCCGACGAGCTCGCGGAGGACAAGCTCTTCGCCACCCTCGACACCCGCACCCGTCGCTGGCGGCTGCCGGGCTGGGGGCCGGTGCTGCTCTCCGACACCGTCGGCTTCATCCGCGACCTCCCCCACCGCCTCATCGCCAGCTTCAAGGCCACGCTCGAGGAGACCCGCCAGGCCGACCTCCTCCTGCACGTCGCCGACGCATCGAGCCCGCTGGTCGACTCCCAGATCGCCGCCGTCCGCGAGGTGCTTGCCGAGGTCGGTGTCGAGGAAAAGGACGCGTTGCTGGTGCTCAACAAAATCGACGCCCTGTCCGACGCCCCCGCCCGCGACCGGCTCCTCGCCCGCTACCCCGGCGGGATCCCCGTCTCGGCAAGCCGCGGCACCGGCCTGCCGGCGCTGGCCCGGGCCGTGAGCGACTGTCTGGGTCGGGGCTTCCGCGACGTCGACGTCCTCACCGATCCCGGCAACGGCCGGCTCCTGGCCTGGCTCGGCCGGCACGGCGAGGTCCTCTCGCGGCACTTCGCCGACGACCGCGTCACCATCCACTGCCGGATACCCGCCGCGCTCCTCGGCCGGATCGCCCCGGACGAGGCGCAGGTGAGGCCGCACGTTCATCCCACGGCACCCGGCCCGGGCTGAGTCCATGCCTCCACGCCCCGTTCCCCGCCGCCGGCCCCGTCGCCGTGCGCTCGCCGGCCTGCGGGCCCTCGTGACCGGCGGCTCCTCCGGCGTCGGTGCCGCCGTTGCGCGGGCGCTGGCGGCCCGCGGCGTCCGCGTGCTGGCGACTGCCAGGCGAGCCGACCGCCTCGCCGAGCTCGCCGCCGCGTCGGGCGATCCTCCGATCCTGGTCGAGGCGGGGGACATCACCGATCCGGGGTTTCGCGCCAGGCTCGTGGCCACGGCGGCCAGCCGGCTCGGCGGGTTGGACGTCCTCGTGGCGGCGGCGGGTTCCGGCGCGATCGGGCCATTCCGCGAGGCGACTCCGGAGACGCTCGAGCGGGTCATGGATCTCGACTTCACGGCGCCGGCGGAACTGGTGCGGATCTGCCTGCCCGCACTGGCGGCGGGCCGTGATCCGGCGATCGTCCTCGTGGGCTCGATCCTCGGTCGGCATCCCCTGCCGCTCCACGGCGAGTACTGCGCGGCCAAGGCGGCGCTGGCGTCGCTCGCCGGCACGCTGCGGGTGGAACTCGGGCCGGCGGGCATCGACGTGCTGCTGGCGAGCCTCGGGCCCACGGAATCGGAATTCTGGGACAACCTGATCACGGGCCGGCGACCGGCGTGGTCGCGGGGATGGCGGATGCCCGCCGAGCAGGCGGCGGCGGCGATCGTCGGTGGCCTCCAGCGGCGGCAGGGAGAGATCCTCCCGGGCTGGCAGGCGCGGGGCTACGCGCTCGCCGCCTGGCTGTTGCCGTGGGCGATCGACGCCGCCGCCGCTCGGAGGCTCGGCGGGACCGGAACTCAGGACGGCCAGGCATGAACGCCGCACGCTCCACAAACCGACCGCTGTTCGCCGTCGAATGCCCGAACTGCCGCGCAGCCCTGGCCGTGAAACGCGCCCGCGTCGGCGCCGCGGCCCGGTGCCCATCGTGCGACGGCGACTTTCTCGTGCCCGAGCCCAAGCTTCCGGAGGGAACTCCCCCGGCGCCGGTCATGGCGGGAGCGCCCCCGCAGCTGCCGGCCGGGCCGGCGCCCGCGCCGGTCGGCGGCGCCGGGACGGCCGGCCTCGTCGGCCTCGTCGACCTCGTCGCGGCCCCCGCGGTCGATCGGGGACTCCAGTTCCGCGAGCCCGAGCTCATGGTCGGCGAAGGGGACGATGCCGTCCCCCTGCGACGGCTCAGTCCCGAGGAGAAGAGGCTGCGTCGCTCGCGGCGCAACCTGCTGATCCTGATCGTCGGCGGCGGGCTGCTGGCGGCGCTGGTCCAGCTGCTCGGCGGGGGCTGAGCTCGATCAGCCCTGGATCGCGGCCCCCAGCTCGTACAGCTCCTCGGCGTCGAGGAACGCGTCCTGGGAGGTGAAGATCCGCCCGATCGCGGCGCCGTGGATCCTCATCTTCAGGCCGCCGACTCCCAGGGCGCCGTAGAGGACGGAGCTTCCCGCTTGCCGGCCCTTGTCGGTGGGGAGCACGCCCTCGATCCCCGCCGAGGGGACAGCGTTGAGATCGATGAGCACCCGGGCCGATCCGGCCAGCGTCCGGCCCGCCGCGTCGAGCAGCGTCACGCCGGCCGCTCCGGCTGCGACGATCAGGTCCGCCTCGCCCACGATGCGGGCCAGCGCCGGCTCGCGATCGGGGCCGCCCGTCCAGTCGATGGCGGCCAGCTCGGCCCCGGGCACGGCCGCCGTGATCCGCCTCGCGATCTCCTCCGCCCGACCCAGCTGCCGGGACGCCACGGTCACCGCGGCGCCACGCCGGGCCAGCAGGCGGGCCACCCGCTGGCCGACAGGCCCGGTGCCGCCGAGCACGAGCGCACGGCACACCGGCCGCGACTCCGGCGCCAGCGGCAGGTGACGGCCCGCCGCCAGCACGGCCGCGGCCGCGGTCGTGTTGGCCCCCGCGGGATCGACGAGCACGCCCACCCGCACGGGTCCGAAGAACGTCCGCCGCACGACGGCAGCCACCGCCTCGGCGGCGGCGACATCGGAACCGCCGACGAAGATCGCCGTCGAGGTCAGGTCGGCCCCGCCACGGGTGAACATCGCCCCGTGGACCAGCGACTCGGCGTTCCCGGGGGTCACGCCACCGTGCCGGAGCAGCACGTCGGCTCCGGCATCCACCGCCACGACGGCATCGAAGGTGCTCGGCTGCGGGTCGCAGTCGAGCTGGATGAGGATGCGTTTCGGCACGGGGGGAGGCTCCACGAACCAGCCGAACCTGCCGCTTCCGGTCCGGCGCCCGCGGGACCGGCGAGGCCCCGCGGGCGTGCGGAGGGGCGCAGGTGCGGATCAGAATCCCTTGAAGGGATGGGCCGCCTTGTCCTTCCCGGCGACCATCTCGTCGGCGGTCGGCTTGCCCTTCATCGCGTTGGCGATGGCGTCGACCGTGGCCTTGTAGTTGTAGTCGTAGATCTTCTTGTCGTCGGCGGCGAGCCAGTGGATGAAGACGCCGCACACGATCACGAGGTTCTCGGCCTCGCTCTTCGGGATCACGCCGCTGGCCACGCTGTCGGCGACGGCCTTGGCGACGGCGGCCTGCGCGGGGCCGAACATCTGCACGGCCTGCTTGGCGCCCTTGATCGTCACCTTCGTGACCATCACCGTGGCCGGCTTGACCGCCAGGTTCGGCGCCAGCACGGCCAGGAGGTTCGAGTGCCCCTCGCTCTGCCGGGCGAGCGCGTTGGCGAACGCGACGCCCACCGGGCCGTCCTTGCTCCCGATCAGAAGGTCGATGTGAGCGACCTCGTTGCCTTCGCCAGCCAGCGCTTCACCGACGTGCATCGACATGTGCAGCCTCCGTGGAAATATGGTGTCCGAAACTCGTGAATCGAGCCGAGAGGATACCATCGTCGTCGAGGTCGACAAGCCGCCGGACATCGTGAGCGTGCAATGCCCGATCGCGAGGCCCTCGAGCCGTCGGCCGAGCTGATCGTCATCGGGGCGAGCGTCCGCGCGTTGGCCGCTTCGGCACGGGCCGCCGGATGGTCGGTGCGGGCCGCCGACCTGTTCCGCGACGTCGACCTGCGGGAGTCGGCGGCGGTCGCGACCCGGATCCCGGCACCCTATCCCGCGAGCCTCGAGGCCGTCGTCGCGGCCTGGCCGGTGGCGGCCTGGTGCTACACGGGGGCGCTGGAGAACCATCCGGACCTCGTCGATCGAATCGCCGCACGGCATCCGCTCGCCGGCAACGACGGAACGCTTCTCCGGGCGGTCCGCGATCCCGACGTCCTCGCGGCGCTGGTCCGCGCGGCGGGGCTCGACTTCCCGGAGACCCGGGACTCGCCCGTCGGCGTGCCCGTCGACGGCACGTGGCTCGTGAAGCCCCGGGCCGGCGCCGGCGGCCGCGGCATCGCCCGGTGGACAGGCCATCCCCTGCCCCGACGCACCGGTTGGATCTGGCAGCGGCACGTCGCGGGCGAGCCGTGGTCGGCTGCCTTCGTCTTCGCCCCGGCCGGCTGGCGGCTCCTGGGCGGCGCGCGGCAGCTCGTGGGCGAGCCGTGGTGCGGCGCCCGACCGTTCACGTGGTGCGGCGCGGTCGACGTGCCTCCCGAGCAGCTGCCGGTCGGCGTCCGGCGGCAGCTTGACCAGCTTGCGCGGGCGCTGGCGGCACTGGGTCTCGTGGGCCTCGCCGGCGTCGACCTCGTGCTCGACGGCGACTCCCGCGTGCACGTGCTCGAGGTCAATCCGCGATTCACGGCGTCGATGGAGCTCTGCGAGCGGGCCCGCGGTGAGTCGCTCGCGGGCCTGCACCTCGCGGCCTGTGGCCTGCCCGCTCCCGGTCATCCGTCGCCACCGTCGGCCCCCGCGCCGCCGAACGGGGCGACGTGGGCCAAGGCCGTGCTCTTCGCCACCGAGCGGCTCACCGTCGACGGTCGCCTGCTGGCGCGGCTCCTGGAACTGCGGGCCGAGTGGGCCGTCGTCGACCGGGGCTGGCCGGGGCTCGCCGACATCCCGGCCGTCGGCACGGTCGTCGCCGCAGGTTCACCCGCGGTCACGATCTTCGCTTCCGGCCGGGACGCGGCCGCCGCCGGCGACACCCTCCAGCGGCGCGCGGAGACCGTGGCGGCCCTGCTCACGGGACGCTTCCTCAGCCCGCCATCCGGCGCGGGACCACGGACTCCGCCTCCAGGCAGAACTGCATGAGGTACGCATCCTCGGCGGTGTCCTGGTAGTAATCCTTGAGCACCGAGAGCGCGCGGAAGCCCAGGGAGCGGAAAAAGATCTGTGCCGGCAGGTTGGTCTCCCGCACCTCCAGCACGATGCGACTGCGGCGTTCCGGCGCCAGCTTCGCGACGAGCTTCCGCATCATCTGCGTGCCGATCCCGAGCCGCCGGTGCGAGCGCAGCACGGCGAAGTTCAGCATGTGCAGCCGGGACCGGTGCAGTTCGTAGATCATGAAGGCGACGACCGAGTCGGACATCTCGGCAACCATGCCGATGCAGTTCCGCTGTCGCAGGCACCGGGTGAAGTCCTCGTCCGACCAGGGAAACTCGAAGGCTTCCTTCTCGATCGTGAGCACTTCCTGCATGTCGCGCCGGATCATCCACCGGACGTGGACCCCGGGCATACCCTTCACCAAGGCTGTCACGGTCCGCTCTCCAGGGTTCGTCACGCCGCGCCGTCCTCGGGGGGTCACCACGCGGTGGCCGCCGCGGGAGGGGTGGACCGTAGCAGCGGCCCCCTCGCTCGCCAAGGCGGGCTTTCGCGACCGCGATCGCAGGAAAGCCCGCCTTGACCCGCGATCGGCCCCCCCATAGCTTCCCCGCCCGCGTTCGCGTCGGGAGCGGCGTCCCGTCCACCGGGCCCGCGGCCGCGGACCACCTCCGGAAGGTGTCATGCGCGACGACTCAAAGACCCACCGTCGCCCGGCTGGCTACGCCGGCCCCGCGAGACTGATCCTCGCCTGCGCCGTGCTCGGGGCTGGGCTGGCATCCTGCGGCTGTGCCGGATCCGCGATCCGCAGCCAGAGCCCCGAGATCGAGGCGCTCTCCAAGCTCGAGGCGAGCACGAAGCTCGTCGGCGACTACGCCGCGCCGAGCGGGCTGGCAGTGAAGCGGATCGAACGGGCCGCGCTCGTCACGGGACTGGCCAACACCGGCAGCGATCCACCCCCCGGGCCGCAGCGGACGGCGCTGCTGGCGGACATGCAGGCGCGGGGCGTGGTCGAACCGAATCGGCTCCTCGCCTCTCCGTCCACGTCGCTGGCCTGGGTGCACGGCTACCTGCCCCCCGGGGTCCGCAAGGGGGACCGTTTCGACATCCTCGTCGAGGTGCCCCCCGACCACGAGACCACGAGCCTGGCCGGCGGCTGGCTCATGGAGACGCGTTTGGCGGAGATGGCCGTCATCAACAACACCATCCGCGACGGCCATGAACTCGGCGTCGGCGAGGGGCCGCTGCTCGTCGACCCGGTGGCCGAGGGCACGCGCGACTCGAAGTCGAAGCTCCGGGCCCGGGTGCCCGGCGGCGGCGTGGCGCTGGTCGACCGCGAGATCGGCCTCGTGCTTGCGCCGGAGCATCGCTCCTTCGCGATGTCGAAGCGGCTCGGCGATTGGATCAACCGGCGGTTCCACGCCGTCGTCCGCGGTGCGAAACGGGGCGTGGCGACGCCCAAGACCGACCGTTACATCGCCCTGGAGGTGCCCCCCGTCTACCGCCACAACCTGCCGCGGTACATGCGGGTCGTGCAGAGCGTCGCCGTGATCGAGCCGCCGGAGGGACGGCACACGCGGCTGCAGCTGCTTGCGCGGCAGCTCGCCGACCCGGTCACGGCCCCGGCGGCGGCGGTGCGGCTGGAGGCCATCGGCAAGGACGCGATCCCCACGCTCCGGCAGGGGCTGGAATCGAAGGATCCCGAGATCCGCTTCGCCGCCGCCGAGGCCCTCGCCTACCTCGGGGAATCGGTGGCGGCGGTGCGGCTGGCCGAGGCCGCCTCGACGCTACGGAGCGCCCGCCCGGCGGCCCTCGCCGCCCTCGGCGTGCTCGACGACGCCAACGGGATCGACGCGCTGCAGTCGTTGCTCTCCAGCCCCAGCGCGGAGACCCGCTACGGCGCGTTCCGCGGCCTGTGGAGGATGGATGCCAACCTCCCGCTGGTCCGCGGCGAGCGGCTGGGCGAGGCCTGCTCGATGCACGTCCTCGACGTGAAGGGGCCGTCGCTCATCCACGTCACTCGCTCCTGCCGTCCGGAGATCGTGTTCTTCGGCACCGACCATCCCGTCGCCGACGGGCTGCGGGCCGAGGCCGGCTCCTCGATCGTCGTGGTCGTGGACGGCGCCACCGCCCGCGTGAGCCGCTTCGCGGCGGGGGAACCCGACCAGTGCCGCGAGACTCCGGCCACCGCCGACGAGGTCGTCCGCGCCATCGTCGCCGTCGGCGGCAGCTATCCGGACGCCGTGCAGTTCCTCCAGCAGGCCAGCGCCCGGCACGCGATCCGCAGCCGGCTGGCCTTCGACGCCTTGCCCAGCGATCTCGACGGCCGCCAGAGCATCCACGAGGAGGCGTCCAGGCGCGCGCTCGACGTCCGGGAGGACGGTGAGACCGCCGCGTCCACCCGCGCGAAGGACCGCGCGGACGGATCCTCATGACCACCCTCAAGGCGCTGGAGCTCTTCGGGTTCAAGAGCTTCGCCGACCGGACGCGGTTCGAGTTCCCCGCGGGAATCACCGTCGTCGTCGGCCCCAACGGCTCCGGCAAGTCGAACGTCGTCGACGCCATCAAGTGGGTGCTCGGCGAGCAGTCGGTCCGCAGCCTGCGCGGCAAGGAGATGAGCGACGTCATCTTCGCGGGCTCGGGGAGCCGCAAGCCGCTCAACTACGCCGAGGTCTCGCTCGTCTTCGACAACACGGCGGGACTGCTGCCGGTTGAATCGGCGGAGGTGCAGATCACCCGCCGCGTCCAAAGGAGCGGCGAGAGCGAGTATCTCGTCAATGGCGAGACCTCCCGGCTGAAGGACATCCGGGAGCTCTTCTCCGGCACCGGCGCCGCGACGCAGGCCTACAGCGTCATCGAGCAGGGCCGCGTCGACGCCTTGCTCGTGGCGTCGGGCCGCGACCGGCGGGCCGTCTTCGAGGAGGCCGCGGGCATCACCCGCTTCCGCACCCGCCGCACCGAGGCGCTCCGCAGGCTCGAGCGGGCGGAGCTGAACCGGCAGCGGCTGGCCGACATCGTCGGGGAGGTCTCCTCGCGGCTGGAAACCGTCCGGCACCAGGCCGCCAAGGCCCGCCGCTGGCGGCTCATGACCGATCGGCTGCGGGCGCTCCGCCTCGCCGCGGCCCGCGAGGACCTCGCGGCGGTCGACGCCACGGTGGCGGCGGTGGAGACGGCATTGGACGCCGCCCGAGCCGACAGCGCGGCCCTGGAATCCCGCACGGCCGCCGCCGCGGCCGAGGCGACCGAGGCGGCAGCGAGGGCCGAGCGGCTCGTGCCGGCGACCGTGTCGGCCCGCGGCCATGCGGCGACCGACACCCAGCGGGTCGCCGCGGCCGAGGCCACGCTCGCCCTGCACCGCACCCGCCGCGTCGATCTGGAGGCTGATCTCGCCCGCACCGCCGCCGATCTCGATGCCGCCGTCGCCGCCGAGCGCGCGGCCGCCGGCGCCGTGGCCGAGACCGACCGGACGGTCGCCGGGATGACGGCCCGCGCCGCGGAGATCGCGATGCGGCTGGAGGCTTCTGAACTGGCGGCCCGCGGGTCGCACGACGACGTCGCCGGCGTCCGCCGGCGGCTCGCCGAAGCCGGGCTGGCGCTCGACGACCGCCGCCGGGAACGGGCGCGGCTCGAGGCCGCCTGCGAACTGGCCGGGGGCCGCGCCGAGGAGGCCCACCGGGCGGCCGACGCGGCCCGCGCGGCGGTCGAGACCACGCAACGCGAGGCGGCCCGGCTGGCGGAGGCCCATGCCGCATGGGAAGGCAACGTCGGCTCGCTGGGCGGCCGGCTGGAGGCGGCGACCCGCGAGGTCGAGACGCTCGAGGCGAACCACCGCACGCTCACAGAGTCGGTCGAGGGGGCCTGGCACGACCTCTCGGCCTGGAAGGCGAAGCTGGAGGCGTGCCGCGAACGCTGCGGCATCCTCGAGGAGATGATCGGCCGCCGCGAGGGCCTGTCCGAGGCGGCCCGCCGTCTGCTTCGGGACGGCGGGAGCGGCGTCCCCGGTCTGGCCGGCACGCTCGCCGACGTGATCGAGGCGAGCGTGGACTGGGCTCCGCTGGTCGACCTCGCGCTCGGCGGCCTCGGCCAGAGCCTCGTCGTCGCGTCGCTCGAGGACGCCGTGCACTGGCACGCCCGCTGGTCGGGATCGGCCGGGGCCCGCGATGTTCTCACCGGGGGTGGGCGGGTCGGCTTCCTCGCAGTCGACGGCTCGCGACCCGCGGCGGATTTCGATCCCGGAACGTATCCCGGCATCGTGGGGCGGCTCGACCGGCTCCTGCAGGCCGACGGCCGGGGAAGCGTCGCGCCGGCTGCGGCACCGCTGCTGGAGAGGCTCCTCGGCCGATTCTGGATCGTCGACCGCGTCGAGCAGGCCCTTCCGCTCCTGCCGTCCGCGCCGCCGGAGACCGTGTTCATGTCCCGTGCGGGCGAGTGCCTCTCGGCCGACGGCAGCTTCGAGATCGGCACACCGGCCGCCGCCACCGGGCAGGTCGCCCGCCGCAGCGAGCTGCGTGCGCTCTGCCAGCGGCGAACCGAACTCGAATCCACGGTCGAGACGGCCGACCGCCGGGTCGCCGGAATCCAGGCCGAGATCGCCGAGTTGCGGACCGCCGTTCGCCACGCCCAGTCGCGGCGGCAGCAGGCCGCGGAGACGGTCGCCTCGTCGCGAGTGGAGCTCGACCGGGTGCAGCGGGAGCGGCATGCCGCGGAGGCCGCGATCGCCGCGGCCGAGCGGGATCTGCGGGCGGCCGACCAGCGGGCCGTCGACGCCGTGACGGCGGTGCAGGCGGCCCGCGCGGCCTTCGCCGAATCCGAACCGGCGCTCGACGCGGCCCGCGACGCGGTGGCCCGTGCGGAGGCGGCGATCGCCGAGCTCGAGCGGGACCGCGGGGAACGGGTCGAGGAAAGCCACAGGCTGCGGGTCGAGCAGGCCACCTGCACCGAGAAGCTGGCCCGCTGCCGCGAGGCCGTGGAGTCCCACGCGGCGGCGCTCGCCGACTGCCGCGAGCGGTGCGCGGCCGCACGGCGGCGGCGGCACGACGCGGAGGAGCGGCTCGCAGCGAACGAACTCGACCTTCTCGCGGCCGGAGCCGAGCACGCCGAGGCGGTCGCCGCCCTCGAGCGGTCGACGGCGGCGCTGGCCGCCGTCGCCGCGGAGGCCGAGGCCACCGAGGGAGACCGCCGGCGGCTGGCCGCGGGCATCGACGACATGCGGGCGGCGGCGGCCCGGCTCGCCGATGCCCTCCACGCCCACGAGCTGGAGGCCGGCGAGGCCCGGCACCGGCGGGCCCGCATCGTCGAGCGGATTCGCGACGAGTACGACCTCGACCTCGATGCCGACGGGGACGGATCGGCGCCGTCCGCTCCCTCGGACGAGCCGCTCGCCGCCGACCGCACCGAGATGGACCGCGAGATCGAGGAGCTGCGGCGCAAGCTCGCCGCGATGACGACGGTGAACCTCGAGGCCCTCGCGGAGTCGGAGGAACTCGCCGCGCGGCTGGCGACCCTGGAGGCGCAGCTCACCGACATCACGGTGGCGAAGGAGTCGATCGCCCAGCTCATCGCCCGCATCGACGACGAGAGCAGGACGCGGCTCGGCGAGACGATCGAGACGGTCCGCGGCCACTTCCGCGAATTCTTCGAGCGGCTGTTCGGCGGCGGCCAGGCCGACATCGTCCTCGAGCCCGGCGTCGACCTCCTGGAGACGGCGGTGGAGATCGTCGCCCGGCCGCCCGGCAAGGAACCGCGGAACATCTCGCTCCTCTCGGGAGGCGAGAAGACGATGACCTGCGTGGCCCTGCTCCTGGCCATCTTCAAGTCGCGGCCCAGCCCGTTCTGCGTGCTCGACGAGGTCGACGCGGCCCTCGACGAGGCCAACGTCGACCGCTTCGTGTCGGTGCTCCGCGACTTCCTCTCGGCCACCCAGTGCATCGTGGTCACGCATTCGAAGAAGACGATGGCGGCTGCGACCACGCTGTACGGGGTCACCATGGAGGAGTCGGGAGTTTCGAAGCGGGTCTCCGTCCGCTTCGAGGCCACGGCGGCAGCCGCCCGGCCGGCGGCCAGGGCCGCCTAAAGGCGGGTTTTTTGGGCTTCCCCGGCGCACGCCGGGCCTCTGGCACGGCCCCGACATGCGGACGACGCGGTGCCACCGCTGCGTTCCGGAAGAACGGCTCAAGTCGCACGACGCGATCTTTCGATCTAACCCCCTGGACGGTCGTGTCGCGAACGTGTCCGGGGCTCCTGCCCTGGATTTCGCCCGGGACACGGAGCAGGGGGGGAATCCTGCAAGCCGCTGCCTTCACGCGAGGGCGTCCTCCGGGACGCCTCCGCGCCGGTGGCGTCTTTCTCGCCCCCGCCGCGCTCGCTCGCCGGCCATCGCGGGGCACGACGGCGCGGTCGTCCCCGCGGTTCGAGACTCGGTGCGAACCGCGCCACAGGGGGGCTCTGTTCCGCTGCTCGGAAGGGTGCGGGCTGGCCAAAAAGTTTCCGGACACAAATGATCCACATGGAGTCCATGCGATGAAGGTTTTCACGACAGGCCAGGTCGCCAAGATCTGTAAAGTTGCTCCCCGCACGGTGAGCAAGTGGTTCGACTCCGGCCGCCTCCGGGGGTACCGGATTCCCGGCAGCCAGGATCGCCGCATTCCGCGGGAGTACCTGATCAAGTTCCTCAAGGAGCACGGCATGCCGCTGGGCGACCTCGAGGACGAGGCGCTCGCGAAGGTTCTCCTCGTGGGCCAGGATCAGGTCCTGATCGAGAACCTCAAGAAGCACCTCCCGCTCGAGCGGTCGTTCAAGATCCAGGTCGCGGCCAGCGGCTTCGAGGCCGGCATCCAGGCCGAGAGCTTCCATCCCGACTGCATCGTGGTGGACTACTCGATCGGCCGGATCGATGCCCAGCAGATCTGCCAGAACCTCCGGCGCAACGCGGAGTACGCGGACACGATCGTCATCGCGCTGCTGCCGGACGACGGGTCGCAGATCACGGTGGACCGGGCCCACGTCAACGAGAGCTTCAAGAAGCCCTTCGACGTGGCCCTGCTCGCCGAGCGGCTGCGGACGCTGATCGGCGCCCGTAAAGAACTGGTGTGACCGGAAACTCGCCAGTCCTCACTCAACCCGCGGGTCGGCGCGACAGCCCAAGCGCGCCGGCCCGCGGCGTTTTTTCACCCGGCCCCCGCGGCCAGCCGGTCGCACGGCGACCGGCCTACCGAACCCCCGTAGCCCCGTTGCCACCGTCGCAGCCCGGTTGGCGCAGTCGTAGCCCGGTTGCCATGCAACCGGGAATCCGGGTCGACTCCTCCCGCGGCCAGCCGGTCGCACGGCGACCGGCCTACCGAACCCCCGTAGCCCGGTTGCCGCCGTCGTAGCCCGGTTGCCATGCAACCGGGAGCCCCGCGCGCCGGCCTCATCTCGCCGGAGTATCATCCCGCCATGCCCGATCCTTCCCGCAGCATCCGCATGATCGACGTCGGCTCCAAGCCGGTCACGTCCCGCACCGCACGGGCGTCGGCCCGGCTGCGATGCCGTCCGGAGACCCTGCAGCGGATCCGCGAGGGCGGCCTGGAGAAGGGGGACGCGATCGCCACGGCGCGGATCGCCGCCATCATGGCCGCCAAGCGGACGAGCGACATCGTGCCGCTCTGCCATCCCCTGCCCCTCGACGCCGTCGAGGTCTCGATCGGCTTCGCGGAGCCTGACGCCGTCGAGATCGAGACCGAGGTCAGGGCCACCGCCCGCACGGGAGTGGAGATGGAGGCGCTCGTCGCCGCGTCGGCGGCGGCCCTGGCGATCTACGACCTCTGCAAGTCGATCGACCCTGGCATGCTGGTGGAACAGGTCCGGCTGGAGGCGAAGACCGGCGGCGTCCGCGGCGACTACACGCGGGTCTGAGCGTTCCCCAGGGCCTCCGCCAGGATGGGCTCCAGTTCGTCGACGAAGTCGCGGACGTCCTTGAACTCCCGATACACGCTCGCGAACCGGACGTAGGCGACCTGGTCGAGCTCCTTGAGCAGCTCCATGAGCCGCTCTCCGATGACCGGGCTGGGCACGTCGCTCTCGTGCTCGCCGTACAGCTTGCCCTCGAGGGCCGACACGACTCGCTCGATGTCGTCCTCGCTCACCGGCCGCTTCCAACAGGCCTTCGCCAGGCCGCGCTTGATCTTGTCCCGGTCGAAGGGCTCGCGGATGCCCCCCTTCTTGAGCACGTTGAGCAGCTGCCGCTCGATCCGTTCGTAGGTCGTGAACCGCCGCCGGCAGGCGAGGCACTCGCGGCGGCGGCGGATCGACGCGCCGTCGTCGCCGGCACGGGAGTCGATCACGCGGTCGTCGTCGGCTCGGCAGAAGGGGCAGCGCATGGTAGGCCTCGGGAGGGATCGGCATCCTAGGAGCCGCCGGGAAAAACCTGCAAGGCGGCGCGGGGGTGAACCCTACGGCCCGTCCTCGTGGCCGTCCTCGTGGCCGTCTTCGTGCGGTTCCGCGTCTTCCCGCGGCCGGACGAGCTTCCAGTCGCGGCGCTGCCGGGAGCTGGGAATCTTCATCGCCTTGCGATACTTCGTGACCGTCCTCCGGGCGACCGTGATCCCCTGCTTGCCGAGCTCCTCGACGAGATCGTCGTCGCTGTACGGGGCGTCCTTGGGCTCCGCCTGCACGATCTCCTGGAGCTTCATCCGCACGGCGTCCCAGGCGACCTCCTCGCCATCGGCGCTCACCGTGCCGCCGACGAAGAACCGCCGCAACGGATAGAGGCCTCGCGGCGTCTGCAGCCACTTGTCGTCCACAGCTCGGCTCACGGTCGTGACGTGCATCCCGATGCGGTCGGCGATCTGCTGCATCTTGAGCGGCTCGATCGCCTCCGGCCCCTCGGCGAGGAATCGCGTCTGGTGGTCGACGATCGCCTGCGACGTCTTCAGCAGGGTGCTGCGGCGCTGCTCGATGGCCTCGATGAGCCACTGGGCGGCGTTGACCTTTCGCTTGATGTATTCCCGGGTGGCCGGATCGGTGCCGGGAGACAGGAGCATGTCCCGGTAGGTCGGGCTGATCCGCAGGTTGGGCAGATCGACGTCCTCCAGCCGCACCTTCCACGTGCCGTCCGGCTGCTGGTCGACGAAGACGTCGGGCTTCAAAGGTGGCACGATCGGCGATGTGAACGCGGCCCCCGGCTTGGGCTGCAGCCCGTGGAGCTCCCCCCGCAGCCGTTCGATGTCCTCGATCGACAGCCCGGTCTTCCTCTCGATGAGCGGCAGGCGGTTGCCGGCGAGGTCCTCGAGGTGATCGGCGACGAGCCGCCGGAGCTGCCTCGCGTGGGGCATGTCGGGCCTGATCTGGAGCAGCAGGCACTCCCTGAGGTCGCGGGCGCCGACGCCCGGCGGATCCATGCTCTGGACCACCGCGAGACCCTTGCGGAGGTGGTCGAGCTGGTCGGACGGCCCGTCAGGTTCGACGAGCTCCTCCAGCGGCACGGTGAGGTAGCCGTTGGCGTCGAGGTTGTAGATCACCTTGTCGGCCGCCTGCCGCTCGGCCGCGCTGAGGTCGTAGTTCGTGAGCTGCTCGTGAAGGTGGTTCGAGAGCGTCTCGGGCCGCTCCGCCATGTTCGCCATGGCGTCGAGGTAGCGGTCGCCGGCCTGCTCGATCTGCGAGGCCGACGGGCGGCTCCGGTCGTCGTCGCTGTCGGGATACTCGTTCGACCAATCGTAGGACCGCTGGAAATCGGCCTGGTTGGCATGATCCTGGTCGACGATGAGCGGCTGCTCGTCGACGGTTCGGCTGGCCACGGCCGCCTCGGCCTCGACGGGGCCGGCGGCGGGGTCGGCGATCGCGGCATCCTGCCCCGTCTCCTCGACCTCGAGCGTCTCGTTGTTCTGGATTTCCTGCTCGATCCGCTCCTCGAGGGCCATCACCGGCAGTTGCAGGATCTCCATCGACTGGATCATGCGCGGCGCAAGCACCTGCTTCTGCGCCATCCGCATTTCCTGGCCGAACGACATCCGCATCGACATGTCCCTCACGTCCGGGGCCGTCGCATGGAACGACGTCGGTGCCCTCGCCAACCCTAGGATACACGCCGCCAGCAAATCCCGCGCCGTTCGTGCTGAACGGGCCCCGGGCGGGGGTCGCGGTCAGTATTTCTGGCGGCCCGCGATCGCGTCGGCGAGCATCTCGCGGTTCGCCTGTTCCAGCGAGGCTCCCACGGTCAGGCCGCGGGCCAGCCGCGTGATCGTCACCGGGAGCCCGGCGAGCCGCTGCGCCACCACCAGCGCCGTGGCGTCGCCTTCGACGTTCGGCGTCGTTCCCATGATCACCTCACGCACGCCCCCGTCCCGCACGCGGTTCTCCAGGACGGCGAGCGTGAGCGACTCCGGACCCATGCCCTCCAGCGGAGCGACGTGTCCCTGGAGGACGTGATATACGCCACGGTAGTTGCCCGCCTTCTCCAGCGCCAGCAGGTCGCGGACCTGCTCGACGACGCAGAGGAGACCGCGGTCCCGCCGCGGGTCGCGGCAGACGTCGCAGAGCTCGCCCTCGGCCAGGTTGAAGCAGGTCTTGCACGGGCGGAGATTTTCCTTGACGGCGCGGATCGCTTCGGCGAACCCGATCGCCTCCGCAGGCGGCATCCGCAGGACGTGATGGGCCAGTCGTTCGGCCGTCTTGCGTCCGATCCCGGGGAGTGACGAGAAGCAGTCGACGAGCCGTTCGATGGCCCCACGGTGCTCAGCCATCGGCGTCTCCAGCTCGCATCTCGGAGGAGTCCGCCGCATCGCCGTCGGCATCCGCCACGGCCGTCGCCGGGCCGGCCGCCGTGCCGCCAGCGGCCGCAGACGGCGCGACCGACCGCGGCCGCTGGTCGACCCGCCGGATCGCCGCGTCGAAGAGGTCGCGGGCGTGGGCCACCAGGGGGTGCTCGGCCGCCGCCCGGAGCAGCTCGGACTGCGAGGCGAGCGGCGCGGGCCTCGATCCGGCGGCCGCGTCCCGCCCGCCCGCCGATGGGCCCGGTGCCGGCTCCGCCGCGCCGGGCACCAGCGCACACCGCACCGGCCGGCCGGCGGCGTCGCCGAGCGCCCGGGCGATCGCCCCGGACACCTCGGCCCGATTGAGAAACGAAAGGGCCGCCGCCGCCGGGATCACGACCTCGAGGTTCCCGTCCTTCCAAGTGGCGGCCGAGGCCGTCGCCGCGAAGTCGGCCGCGAGTCCATCCAGCCGGCCCCCGACCAGCCGCCAGGCGGCCAGCGCGTCCTCGGGCAGCCTTTCCGGGCCGTCCTGCAGCGCGTCCACTGGCGACGTGGCCTGCCGGTTCGACGGCTCCGCGGCCTGGGCCTGCGTCAGGTCAACCGTTTTTTTTTGACGCGGTGGCTCGGCCGGCCGGGCCGGCGGCACGGCTGCAGCCGACGGCACTGGACGCCCGGCCGATGACGGCGAAACGGGCTGTGCCCCCGCCACCGGCGCCGGTCTCTCGGCCGGTCCCGGGCCCGAGCCGGAGGTCAGCCCCGCCACGAGATCGGCGAGCTGATCGAGGTCCTCGAGCTTTGCCAGCCGCACGACGGCCATCTCCGCCAGCACGCCGGCATGCCCGCTCTGGTTCATCCGCGCCAGCGCCTGGTCGAGGATCTGGAGCATCGCCAGGAGAGTCGCCGTGCCGAGCCGGCGGCCGAGGTCGGCGACGTCCACGCCCAGGCTCCCCTGCTCCTGCATGAGTTCCGGTCCGCAGCCCACGCTCGCCAAGAGGCAGTCGCGGAGCGCCGCCACGAGCTGGTCGAGCACGCCGCCGGGGTCGGCGCCTCCCTCGACCGCCGCGTCGAGACTCGCCACCGCCGCGGCGGCATCCCGGGCGGCGACGGCAGCCAGTATCGCCCCCACCCGCTCCTCCCGGCCGGTGCCGATCATGGCGTGCACCTCGTCCACTCCCACCGGCCCGGCGGCCGCGCCAAGCAGCTGCTCCAGCAGGGACTGGCTGTCCCGCATGCTGCCGGCGGCCCGACGGGCGATGAGGTGCAGGGCCTCGGCGGACACGTCGGCTCCCTCGGCCGCGACGATCTGCGCCAACCGCGTCGCGATGGCCGCTGGGGCGACGGTCGTGAAGTCGAACCGCTGGCACCGCGACAGGATCGTGATCGGAAGCTTCTCCGGTTCGGTCGTGCAGAGCACGAACTTGACGTGGCCGGGGGGCTCCTCGAGCGTCTTGAGGAGGGCGTTGAACGCCTCCCGGGTCAGCATGTGCACTTCGTCGATGATGTAGATCTTGAACCGCCCGCGGGCCGGGCGCACGGCGACGTTCTGCCGGAGCTGGCGGATCTCGTCGATCCCGCGGTTGCTGGCCGCGTCGATCTCGACGACGTCGACGTCCTGTCCGGCCGAGATGGCCCGGCAGGCGTCGCAGGCGTTGCAGGGCTCCGCGGCGGGACCAGCCGCGCACTGCAGCGCCTTGGCGAAGATCCGGGCGGCGCTCGTCTTGCCGGTGCCGCGGGCGCCGCAGAAGAGATACGCATGCCCGATGCGGCCCGACTGGATCGCCCCGGAGAGCCCCCGGGCGACGTGCTCCTGGCCGACGAGCTCGTCGAACCGCTGCGGACGGTAACGCCGGGCCACGACCTGGTAGGCGGCCGATTCAGCCATGGATCGATCCATCGTGCCGTGGCCAGGTGACGGAAGCAGCCGGAGGCCGATGAGAGGCCCACCGCACAAAGGAACGACTGCTTATGGCTGCTGCGGTTAGGCCCTGACCAGGTTCACAGGTCCCCATCGCAGGGGCCTCTCATCGGCATCCGCACGACTGCTTTGTACGCTCGGCCGACCGGCCGGTCAAAGGCTGATACATTTCCGGCCATGGCGCCGGCCCAGTCCCCGATGATGCAGCAGTTCGCCGCCGCGAAGGAGCGGTGCCCGGGGGCGCTGGTGCTCTTCCGGATGGGGGACTTTTACGAGCTGTTCGGCGACGACGCCCGGGAAGCCGCCACCCTCCTCGACCTCACGCTCACCAGCCGCGACAAGGGGCCCGACGCCCTGCCGATGGCGGGCTTTCCGCACCACCAGCTCGACGCCCAGCTCGTGAAGCTCGTGGCGGCCGGCCGCCGCGTCGCTATCTGCGAGCAGATCGACGATCCCAAGACGACGAAGGGCCTCCTGCGGCGGGAGGTGACTCGGATCGTGACGCCCGGCATCGCCGCCGACGAGGCCCTGCTCGATCCCGCCCGCAGCAACTGGCTGGTCGCCCTGCTGCCCTCGTGTGCGTCCGGCGACGCCGACGGCGTCGTGGTGGGCCTGGCCTGGATCGACGTCGCCGCCGGCCGGTTCGAGGCTACGGTCGTGCCGCGGGACGACGTCACCGACCTCCTGTCGCGGCTGGAGCCCGCGGAGGTTCTGTGCGCCGCCAAGGATCGCGATCTGGTCGCCGGCATCGTCGCGGGCACGGGCCTCGCGGCCGCCGTGACCGTCCGGCCCGACTGGTGGTTCGACGCCGCGACCGCCGCGGCCGCCCTGGGCCGCGGGCTGGGCGGCCGCCGGCTCGAGGGGCTCGGCTTCGAGCTGCCGGCGGAGGCCCCGGCCGTCACGGCCGCCGGCGCGGTCGTGGCCTACCTGGAGGAGAACGAGCCCACGGCGGTCGCCCGGATCGAGACGCTCGCCGCCTGGAGGCCTGGCCATCGGATGGAGATCGACGAGGCGTCGCGGCGGAGCCTGGAGCTCGTGCGGTGCGTGGCCACGGGCCGGCGCGACGGCTCGCTCGCCGGCGTGCTCGACCGCACGAAGACGCCGCTCGGCACGCGGCGGCTGGTGGAGTGGCTCTCGGCGCCGCTCGTCGACCGGGCCGCGATCGAGGCCCGGCTCGACGCGGTGTCTGCGCTTCACTCGAATGCGTCGCGGGCCGCCGGGCTCGCTGAGACGCTCGCGGGCATCGGCGACCTCGAGCGGCTCGTGGGTCGCGCCGTCTCCGGCCGCGCGGGACCGCGCGATCTCGAACGCATCGGCCGGGCGGCCGCCGTGCTGCCCGTCGTCCGCGAGCTGCTCGCCGACTCCACCGGGCTGCTCGGCGAGCTTCGCGACGGGCTCGACCCGTGCGCCGACGTCGCCGCCCGCTGTTCGGCCGCGCTCCGCGAGGGCTGTCCCGTGTACGCCCGCGACGGGGGCTTCATCCGCTCCGGCTTCGACACGGCCCTCGACGAGTTCGCCGAGCTCGCCAGCGGCGGCAAGGCGTGGATCACCCGCTACCAGGCCGAGCAGATCGAACGCACCGGCATCGCCTCGCTCAAGGTGGGCTACAACCGGGTGTTCGGCTTCTTCCTCGAGGTGGGCCGGGCCCACGCCGACAAGGTGCCGGCCGACTTCGTCCGCAAGCAGACGGTGAAGAACGCCGAACGCTACACGACCGCCGAGCTCGACGAGCGGCAGCGGCAGGTGCTCGGCGCCGAGGACGAGGCCGTCCGGCGTGAGAACCAGCTGCTCGACGAGCTGCGGTCGTTCGTGGCGGGGCAGCGGCAGCGGCTCGATCGGGCCGCCGGCATCCTCGCAACCCTCGACGTGCTGGCGGCGCTGGCCGACGTGGCCCGCCGTCGCGGCTGGGTCCGTCCGGAGATTTCCGACGGCGGCGAGCTCGTGGTGGAGGCGGGCCGGCACCCCGTGCTCGAGGAGCTGCTGCCGGCGGGGACGCTCGTCCCCAACGACTTGGAGCTCGAGGCCGGTGGCGGCGGAGACGCCCGCGCGATCCTGCTCGTCACCGGTCCCAACATGGGCGGCAAGAGCACGTTCATCCGGCAGGCCGCGCTCGTGGCGGTGATGGCGCAGGCCGGGAGCTTCGTACCGGCCCGCCGCGCCCGGGTCGGCATCGTCGATCG
>JBIIUP010000085.1:0-11805 GCA_044339885.1 Pirellulales bacterium
GCCGATCGCCTCGCGAAAGCCGTTCATCCGGGCCCGGGCGTTGTCGCTGTCGGTGAATCCGGCGAACTGGACGTAGGCTCCCGACGCCGTGCCGCGGGCGGCGAGGATCGCCTTGGCGGCCAGGCCGAGCAGGCGGCCGCCCACGATGTTGTCGGTGCCGATGTACCAGGGGCGGGCGTCGCGGAACATCGTCCGGTTCACGTCGCCGTCGACGGTGATCACCTTCACTCCCCTGGCGGCGAGGTTTCGCATCTCGTCGACGATCGCCGCGTTCTCGGCCTGGATCACGGAGATCGCGACGCCGGCGACGTCGGCCTGAGCCGCGAGTTGGCGGAGTTTCTCGATCTGGCCCTGGGCCGTGCCATTGCCCTTGTCCATGACGGCCCGCAACCCCTTCGCGGCCAGTCCGGACCTTTTCGCCCCCTCGACGAGGCCGGCGTTGCAGGCGTCCCAGAAGGGATCGTCGCCGTTGGTGACGAAGACGAGCCGCTTCGTCCCGGGCGGCGCGGCGCCCGGGACGGCCGTCCGTGAGCCGGAACAGCCGCCGCCCGTCAGGGCGAGAACGCAGCCGGCGAGGATCGTGATGCGGATCGCGGACATCGAAGAATCGGCTCCGGCGGGCGGGCGGCGCGTTCCCCTCTCGAGGTCAGTAGCGTAGTCCATTCTTTCGCAGGTGCACCAGGGGCGCAAGGTCCGCCGAAGCGCTCGCCGATTCGACCCGCGCCAGGACGATCGCGTGGTCGCCGGACAACGCCGCGCCGGCGGTCGGCGCCGGGACGGGAATGCATTCCAGCCACGCGGCGGCGCCCGCGATCGTCGCCGCGCCGCTGCCGCTGCGGCCGATGGCGAGGCCCTCGAAGGGGTTCTCGCCCGCCCCCGCGGGCTTCCCGAACCGCGCCAGCAGCGGCCGCTGGTTCTCGGCGAGCACGTTCACGACGAAGGGCGATCCCGACTCGACCGCCGTGAACAGCCCCCGGGACGGCGCGACCGCCACCGTGACGAGCGGCGGATCGAAGCCAGCCTGCATCACCCAGCTGGCGAGCATGCCGCGGTCGCAGCCGTCGTCACGCCACGTCACTACGAACAGGCCGCTGGGGATCCGTCCGAGCGCCGCAGCGAGGTCGGCGGGGGTCGAGATGGCCGGCGTGTCATTCTGCGGGGTCGGCTGGGATTGCGTCATGTCGGAAAGGCGGTGGAATGGCGGTGCCTGGTGAGATGGAGGGTTCCCGAATCTGCCCGCCCTGCCCGGTCCACGGCGGTCGGATCTGCGCTCCTCCGACGACAGTGTCGAACGAGTGGTGCACGTGCCGATCAACCTGTGGCTGGGCCAAGCTTCGAGCGTAGAGTGTCGCAGCCGCGCACCGCGTCCGCAACGGCCACCCCCTTTCACGTCCCCGCTCCCGCTCCGCAGGATTCGTCATCCATGCCGATGGTGTCGCTGTCCGCGGCGGTCGGGCGTCGATCGGTCGACCGCGGTCTGCGGTCGGTCGGCCGGTGTGCCGCCGTCGTGACGGCCGTCCTCGGGGCGGTGTTCGGGCCGACGGCTCCCGTCGTGGCCCGGCAGCCGACGCCGCCGCTGGCGATGCCGGGACCTTCCGTCGAGCCGCCGTTTTCCGAACCGGCGTACGCCGATCCCGGGGCGAGCCTGACGAGCCGGATTCCCGCGCCGGCCAGCCCCGATGGGCCGGTCATGCTCGACGTGCCGTACGAGGCGGGGCCCCTGTCGATCGACGACGGGCTCGTGCCCCATGCGGGCTACCCGGAGGCCTTCACGGATCTCTGGGCGCCGCGTCCCTGGCAGTGGCAGCTCCTGCCCAACAACCTCATCTACACCAGCTACCTGGCCGGCCCCAAGGAGCCGCGGTTCGCCACCGTCTGGTACGACGACACCGCGGCCGACCCGTTCGACCCCTCGGTCAAGAACGGCTGGATGTGGGACATGACCGTCGGCGGGCGGATGTCGATCCTCCGCTACGGTTCCGAGACGATCCTCCATCCGCAGGGCTTCGAGGTGCAGGTCGAGGGTGCCGCCTTCGTGCGGCTCGACCCGGAGGACGAGATCGACCTGCGGTCGTCGGACTACCGCTTCGGCCTGCCGCTGGTCTACGGAGTGGGCCGCTGGCAGACCAAGTTGGGCTACTACCACCTGAGCGCCCACCTCGGTGACGAGTCGATGGGCAAGCACCCGCGGTTCACGCGGGTCAACTACCTGCGGGACGCGATGGTGTGGGGCAACTCGTACTACCTCTTCGACTGGATGCGGATCTACGGCGACATCGGCTATGCATTCCAGAACAGCGGCGGGTCGCAGCCGTGGGAGTTCCAGTTCGGCACCGAACTCATCCAGGCTCGGCCGACCGGCGGCCGCGGAACCCCGTTCCTCGCCGTCAACGGCATGTCACGACAGGAACTCGACTGGGGGGGCAACGTCTGCGTGCAGACCGGTTGGGCGTGGCGCGGCCGGGGGAGTGAACGGCTCCTCCGCGTCGGCTTCGAGTACCTCTACGGCTCCGATCCGCAGTACGAATTCGTCTTCTACCGGCAGAATCGGGCCGGCATCGGCGTGTGGTACGACTTCTGACGGCGACCCGGGGCCGGATGGGCAGTCGTCGCCGCGAGCCCGGGCAGCCTGGCGACCGGGGTGAACCGCATCGAACCCACGGTGCAGGATGCACCGCCGCGTGCCGGCGGGCGGCCCCGGTGCGGTATAACCCTGCGGCATGCCCCTCCTGGCGATCGAGACCACCTGTGACGAGACCGCCGCCGCGGTGGTGACCCGGCGGCGGGAGGTGCTCTCCAGCGTGGTCGCCAGCCAGGAGACGCTCCACGCCCGGTGGCGCGGGGTAGTGCCGGAAATCGCTTCGCGGGCGCACGTCGAGCGGATCGTGCCGGTCATCGACGAGGCGGTGGCCCGCGCCGGGATCGCGCGGGCCGACCTGGCAGCCGTGGCGGTCGCCGTCACGCCCGGCCTCGTAGGGTCGCTGCTCGTCGGGCTGGCCGCCGCCAAGGGCGTCGCCGCGGCGCTCGGCATCCCGATCGTGGGCTACGATCACGTCGCCGCCCACCTCTACGCCTGCCGCATCTCACCGGCGGGCGGCCCGCCGTATCCGTGCGTCGGGCTCGTCGCCAGCGGCGGCCACACCTCGCTGTTCCTCGTCGAATCCCCGCTCGACCTGCGGCGGCTGGGGGGCACGATCGACGATGCGGCCGGGGAGGCCTTCGACAAGGCTGCCAGCCTGCTCGGCCTGGGTTACCCGGGCGGGCCCGAGATCGAGCGGGCTGCCGTGGGCGGGAACCCGGCGGCCCATCGGCTGCCGCGGCCGCTGGCACTCGACCGCGACCGCCTCGACTTCAGCTTCAGCGGACTGAAGACGGCCCTCCGCTATCTCGTTCGTCCCCCCGGAGCGCCGGCGGACACGCCGCCCCCACGGGGGCGGGAGCTGGCTGATCTCGCGGCCTCGTTCCAGCAGGCCGCGATCGACGCGATCGTGGCGAAGCTCGGGCTGGCGCTGGACCGCACGGGTTGCCGAGCCCTGGTCATCGGGGGCGGCGTGGCCGCCAACGCGCTGCTCCGGGAGTCGGTCGAGGCTCTCGGCCGGAAGCGGGGCGTCGCCGTGTTCGTGCCGCCTCGATCGCTCTGCACCGACAACGCCGCGATGGGGGCGATCGGTTGGGAGCGTCTGGAGCGTGGCGCCGACGACGGCCTGGAGCTCGACGTCTCGCCCGGCACCGATCGGGCCGCCGCCAAGCGGGGCCGCTGAGCGACGCCCCCGGAGCGCCTGCCGCCGCACGGCGGCATACGCTCACAGTTTGATCCTTGTGCGTGTGAGAGTCCACACCATCGACTGCACGAGGGGTTGCCCGTGCCGACGAGCCGGCGTTGCTGGCCGAGCGAAACCAGGATGGTGAAGCGAGGGCAGCACCGAGTGAGCGCAGGCCTGGAGGGCCGGAGCGAACGTCCGGGCGAGACGGGACGGGCAACCCCGGCCCCCGCGACGCCTGCGAATCACGTGGGAGCCGTATCAGAAATTCGAGAAGGACTCGAACTCGTCGTACGGGCGGTGCTCGAGGTTCACGAACCGGGTGTAGTCCTGCTGCCACAGGAGCTTCACGTCACCGATCGGGCCGTTCCGCTGCTTGGAGATGATGATCTCCGCCTGCCCCTTCACCCGCTCCCGGTCCTCGTCGGTCGTCTGGTAATACTCCTCGCGGTGCACGAACATCACCACGTCGGCGTCCTGCTCGATGGCCCCGGACTCGCGGAGGTGGTTGAGCCGCGGACGGTTGTCGCGGGAGGCCTCCGCCTGCCGGTTGAGCTGGGCCAGGCAGAGCACGGGGAGGTCGAGCTCGCGGCACATCGTCTTCAGCCGCCGGGCGATCCGGGCCACCTGTTCCTGGCGGGGGTCCCGCGGGTTGTCGGGCTCGATGAGCTGCAGATAGTCGATGACGATCAGCGACAGCCCCTGCTTGCGCTTCAGCCGGCGGGCCACGGCCGCGATCTCGGTGAGCGTCCGGCCCGGGGTGTCGTCGATGAACAGCGGGGCCGCGCTGATTTCGGAGGACTTCTGCACGAGCCGCCGGCGATCCTCCTGCGAGATCGTGCCGTTGCGGAGCCGGTTGCCGTTGACCTGCGCCGCCGAACAGAGGAGGCGGTCGGCGAGCTCGAGGCAGGCCATTTCGAGGCTCACGAAGAGCACGGGCTTCCCCAGGCCGATGGCGACGTTTTCGGCGATGTTCATCGCGAAGGCCGTCTTCCCCATGCTGGGCCGGGCGGCCAGGATCACCAGCTCGGAGTTGTGGAGACCGCCGCAGAGCCGGTCGAGATCGCCGAAGCCCGTTTCCACGCCGCCGATGGCGTGCTCGTGCTTCATCCGCGCGTCCATGCGGATCATCACGTCCTCGAGGACCTGCTGGATCGACTTGGCCTCGGCCGAACTGCGCCGCTCGAGGATCGAGAAGATCCGCTCCTCCGCCCGGGACAGCAGCTGCCGCGGCTCGTCCGCGGCGTCGTAGGCGTCGCGGAGGATGTCCGTGCCGGCCTCGATGAGCGCCCGCAGCATCGACTTGTCGCGGACGATCTGCGCGTAATGCGAGGCGTGGGCCGCGTGCGGCACCGATTCGACGACATCGGCGAGGGCGGCCGCGCCGCCGATCCGCTCCAGGTCCCCCTTCGTCCGCAGCCGCTCCAGGACGATCGTGGTGTCGATCCGCTTGCCCGCGTCGTGGAGTTCGAGCAGGTGGCGGTAGAGAATCTGGTACGACTCGTCGGAGAAGTCCTCGGGGCGAATGACCAGCGCGACGTCGTCGCACACGTCGGGCTTCAGCAGGATGCTGCCCAGGATCGCCCGTTCGGCGTCGACGTTGGCCGGCCGGTCCCCGTCCGGCAGCGGACCGGTGGCGGCGGGCCGGCCGGCGGAACGGCGTCCCCTGCGGCCGGCATCTCGCGTCGAATCTTCGCGGGACAGGACCATGTTCCAGCCTCCCTGCCGCGTCCGACCCCGAATCCCCCGTCAGTCGTTCCGCATCACTTGGACGCGGCGTCGCTGCTGCTGGGGACCACCCAGACCTTGAGGTCCCCCTCGACGTCCTGGCCCAGCCGCACCTTCACGGTGTAGAGGCCGACTTCCTTCAGCGGTCCCTGGAGGATGATCTGCTCGGGCGAGACCATGAGGTCCTGCTGCTTGAGCGACCGGGAGATCTCCCCCGCTCCGACGGAGCCGTAGAGGTGCCCCTCGTCGTTGGCATTGGCCTCGATCGTGACGCTCGTCCGGACGAGCTCTTCCAGCAGGCTCCGCAGGCCGGCGAGCCGCTCGCGGGCGATCTCCTCGAGCTTCGCACGATGCTTCTCGACCATCCGCTTGTGGTGGTCCGTCGCGATCGTCGCCAGCCCCTGCGGCAGCAGGTAGTTGGTGGCGAAGCCCCGCTTGACCTCCACGACATCTCCCTGCTTGCCGAGGGACTCGACGTTGTGGATGAGCAGCAACTCGATGCCGCCGCGGGCGCCCTTGGGCAGCCGCTTTCCGGTGGCGATGCGTGTGGAAGGTTCGGTGACGGGCACGGCTGGAATTCTCCTGGATGGAAGCGTGATCGCCCCGGCTGCGGGGCTGTTGAACGGTGTCGGTCAGAAGGGAATGTCGTCGTCGGCGGCCACGGGGCCGCCCGAGGTGACCGGGCCGGCATCATCATACCCACCCGACTGGTCGAAGTCGTCGGCCGCTTGTGGAGCGCCGCGGCCGGCTGCCGGACGGGGCTTGCCCCCCTTGCCCCCCTCGCCGCGCGAGCCGAGCAGCTGCATCCGGTCGCACACGACCCGGAGCTTGGAGTTCTTCTTGCCGTCCTTCTCCCAGGTGTCGAGCTTCAGACGGCCCTCGATGAGGAGCGGTGAGCCCTTGGTGACGTACTCACCGGCGATTTCGGCCGTGCGGCCCCAGAGCGTCACGTCGACGAACGTGGTCTCCTCGACCCACTCGCCGGACGCGGTCTTCCGGCGGTCGTTCACCGCCAGGCCGACGTCCGTCACGGCCGTGCCGCTGGATATGTACCGCAGCTCGGGATCGCGGGTCACGTTGCCCAGCAGGATGACGCGGTTGAAGCTTGCCATGACGAATCCCTCCTCGTGCCTTCGTGTCGCCAACTGAACGCCTGTACAATGCTGGGCAGTCTAGCCCCTGCATCGGGGGAGTGCAAGCGTCGTCCGGGGCCTGGCTACGTGGGGCCTCCGACCGGTCGAGTGGCGGAGCCGGCGGCCGGGCCGCCGGGCGCGGCACCGGGAGTGGCGGGGCGGCGCTGGGCCGTTTCACCGGCCAGGGCGTGCTGCACGAGGGCGTCGGCGATCCGGTCGTCGACCTTGAGCACGAGTTTCCGCAGGATGTCGTCGGTGATCTCGCACTGCCGCTCGAGGCCCGTGAGGTTGCCGCCCGGCATCCGGAAATAAGTCAGCCAGTAGGCGCCCTTCTTGTGGCCCTTGATGGGATAGGCCAGCTTTCGCTCGTCCCAGAGCCTCGCGGCGAGCACGGTGCCGCCGAACTGCGTGATCAGGTCATTGACCTGCTGAGCGAGCCCCGCCGGATCACGGCCGAACTTGCCCGCATCGAGAATGAACATGCCCTCGTACACCGCCATGATCCGTCGCACTCCTCTTCGGGGTTCAGCCGTCGGTCCTGAAAAAAATCGTTGGTTGCCTGGTGGTTTCGCGTCCGGTGGTTCTGCACCGGGGGTCGTTCAGTTGTAGCGGTTCATCGCGGCCTGGATGCCTGCGGCCACCCAGGCCTCCGCCGCGTCCGCCGCCCGCTGGAGCACGGCGTCCACGTCGTCCCGGTCGGACTTGGGGAATTTCCCGAGCACGAAATCGGCCGGCTGCCAGCCCTGCGGCACAGGCCCGATACCGACCCGGAGCCTCGGGACGTCGCTGGTGCCGAGGCGGGCGACCACGTCGGCCAGGCCATTCTGGCCACCGGCCGACCCGCCCGGCCGCATCCGCGTCGTTCCCAGGCCCAGGTTGAAGTCGTCGCAGATCACGAGGATGTCCGCAGAGTCGATTTTGTAGAAGTCACGGGCCGCCAGCACGCTCGATCCGCTCAGGTTCATCCACGTCAACGGCCAGAGCAGCAGCACCGAACAGCCGCGGATCGAGGCCTGTGCCACCTCACCCTGGAACCGGCCACGCCGCGGCGGCGAACCAGCCCGGCTGGCCACGATCTCCAGCACGTCGAAGCCGACGTTGTGCCTGGTGCCCCCGTAGGACGGTCCCGGGTTGCCCAATCCTACCAGCAGTTTCACGGTCCACCAGCAGGACGCCGGGCGTGCCCCCAGATCGCGGCCTGAGTCACGCCTTTTCCGCCGCCGTTCCTGCCTCCTCGGCAGCCTTGCGGCCGATCACCTCGGGCTCCGCGACCACCGCCGCCTCTTCGGCCTTCTTGCCCGGCACCAGGCAGGTGACCACGGTCTCCTCGCCGTCCGCCAGGGAGCGGGCTCCCTTGGGAAGTTCCAGGTCCTTGACCTTGATCGAATGGCCGACTTCGAGGTGCCCGACCTGGGCGTGGATGTGGTCGGGGATCGCCTCGGCCGGGCACTCCAGCTCGATCTCGTGGAGCACGATGCTCACGATCCCGCCCGCCCGCTGGCCGGGGCACTCGCCCTTGAGGTCGACCGGCACCCGCACCTTGACCTTGTCGGACTTGCTGACCCGCAGGAGGTCGATGTGAAGCGGCTCGCTGCCCATCGCATCCCACTGCAGTTCGCGGACGACGGCCGCCGTCTTCACGGCGCCGGTGAGCTCGACGAACCGGCTACCGTGCCGGACCACGGCTTCGACGGCCTCGCGTTTCGCCGCCAATTCGACGTTCTTTTCGCCGTGCCCGTAGAGGATGGCGGGGATGAAGCCGTTGCGCCGCAGCCGGCGGCTCTCGCGGCTGCCCGCGGCCTTGCGCGGGACCATTTCAAGTGTGTCGCTCATGGGAAGTCCTGGGATCGGATGGGGAGCCCCACATTCTGCCACACGCCACCGGACCCGCAAGATCGGCTGCGTACGCCGGGAAAATGGCCCGCCCGGCTCAGATCCGCGCCGCCCGCCGTGGCCCGCGAATCATCCGCGGCCGCTCCCGGGGAGACGACGCGCCGCCGGGAGAACGGCTACTGGAACATCATGCTGACCGACTCGTTGCGGTGGATTCGCTTGATCGCCTGGCCCAGCAGGCCGGCGACCGAGAGCACCGTGATGTTCTGCAGCATCTTGCCCGGCGTCAGGGGGATCGAGTCGGTGATCGCGATGTTCTTGAAGGGCGCGCTCTTGAGCCGCTCGATCGCCGGGCCGACCAGCAGGCCGTGGGTGGCGGCGGCGTAGATCGCCTTGGCGCCGTGCTTGTGCACCACGTCGGCCGCCCCGCAGATCGATCCGGCCGTGCTGATCATGTCGTCGAACATGATCGCCGTCTTTCCCTCGACGCTGGCGCCGATGATGTTGACGCTCTTGGTCGTGTCGCCGCTCAGCCGCCGCTTGTCGATGATCGCCAGGGGCGCGCCCAGGCGGTTGGCGTGGCCGAGTGCCCGCTTGATGCCCCCCTCGTCGGCGCTCACGACGACCACTTCCTCCTTCGGGATCTCGAGCGTCTGGAAGAAGCTGTTGAGCACGGGCGCCGCGTAGAGGTGGTCCACGGGCACGTCGAAGAAGCCCTGGATCTGCGCCGCGTGGAGGTCCATCGCCAGCACGCGGTCGGCTCCGGCACGGACGATGAGGTTGGCGACGAGCTTGGCTGTGATCGGCACGCGGCCGGCGTCCTTGCGATCCTGCCTGGCGTAGCCGAAGTAAGGGATGACCGCCGTGATGCGGAACGAGCTCGCCCGCTTGAAGCTGTCGATCATGACGAGCAGCTCCATGATGTGCTCGTTGACCGGCGGACAGGTCGGCTGGACGATGAACACGTCGCGGCCGCGGACGTCCTCGTCGATCTTGCAGGAGATCTCGCCGTCGGGGAACCGGCCGAGCGAGATCTTGCCCATCGGCAGGTTCAGGTAGCGGCAGATGTCCTGCGTGAGCGCGGGATTGGCCGGGCCGCTGAAGATCTTCAGGTCGTTCATGGCATCGCTCGGGAGGCGATCGGGAGGCTGCCGGAAACCGGCGGCCCGGGAGCGATCACTGTGACCGGCACGCTGGAATGCTTCAAGCCGCCGCCGGGAGCGGGCAGGAAACGCCGCCGCGTGCCGTCCGGTTGACGGTTCGGCGGCCCGGCCCCGAAAACCGTGGGGTGATCGTCCGTCGCCCCCGGGGAGCACCGGCATGTCGTCCCAGACCCTGCAGCTCATCTGGCCCCACCACGGCGCGTCGACATCGGTCCGCGCCTCCACGGGCTTCGCCGCCGACCGCGTGGACGTGGCGATCGGCCCGCTCGCCGTGCGGACGAGGCGGCTGGCCGGCGGGCTGCGGGACGGGGTCCTGCTCGTGGAGCTCGTGGCCGGCACCACCAAGGTGTTCGTGCTGCCCGATCGCGGCCTGGGCATCTGGAAGATGATGGCCGGCACCGTCGAACTCGGCTGGCAGTCGCCGGTGCACGGACCGGTGCACCCGCGGTTCGTGCCGCTCGCGGAGCCCTCCGGGCTGGGCTGGCTCGACGGCTTCGACGAGCTCATGGTCCGCTGCGGCCTGGTGAGCAACGGCGCGCCGGACTTCGACGGGCACGGCCAGCTTCGGCACCCGCTCCACGGCCGGATCGCCAACCTGCCGGCGCATCACCTGGACGTCACGCTCGACGACGCGACCGGCACGATCACGCTCACCGGAGCCGTCGACGAGACGAGGTTCCTCGTCCACGCCCTCCGCATGACGACCTCGCTCACGCTGCACGCCGACCGGCCACGGATCTCCTGGACCGACACCGTGAAGAACGTCTCCGACCGGCCGGCGACGATGCAGATGCTCTACCACGTGAACTTCGGCCCGCCGCTGCTCGGGCCGGGCGCCGAGTTGGTGGCCGCGGTCGAGGAGCTCGCCCCGCGGGACGAGGCCGCCGTCGGAGACGTGCCCCAGTGGAACCGCTACGCCGCTCCCCAGGCCGGCCGCGGGGAACAGGCGCACTACCTGCGGGTGCGGCCGGACGAGTCCGGCAGGGCGGAGGCGGTGCTCGTGGGGCCGGATCGACGCAATGCCGCCGCCCTCTCGTGGCGGGCCGAGACGCTGCCGTGCTTCACGCTGTGGAAGAACCAGGGAGGGCTGGCCGACGGCTTCGTGACCGGCCTGGAGCCGGGGACGAACTACCCGAACCGGCGGTCGTTCGAGGAGTCTCAGAACCGCGTGGTGCCCCTGGCGCCGGGCGGGAGCGTGCGGTTCGACCTGGCCCTCGAGCACCTCAACGCCACCGAGATCGACGCGGCCCGAGCCCGGCTGGGGGCGGTCGCAGCGGCTGCCCAACCGGTCATCCACGCGCATCCCAAGCCGGGCTGGAGCCGGTGCTGACCGGTCTGGAGGCCGCCCTCCGCCGGGCGGGTCGCGGCCGCGCCGGCATGTCGGGCCCCGCGGTTGAAAGCGGATTCGACATCTGAGGAGCGGCGTCCGGGCAAACCAGGAGACGAGGCGAAGGGGGGCGGCGAACGCTCGAGGAGCCTTGGGCCGCTTCGGCCCACAGCGACGAGACTTTTGCCGCTCCCGAGCCGGTGCTGCACGTAAGCCGAATGCGCCCTAGATGGGCGTCTTGAAGCCCATGGCCCGCACCGCGCACCAGCCGTTGACCCCTTCGAAGATCATGAAGGCCCCGCCGGCGACCGCGGCGATCCCCGCGCCCAGCGCCCACCCGGGCAGAGGCATGAGTGAGCGAGCCACGAGCAGTCCGATGCCCACGACCGTCGTGGCGACGCCGAGCGTCGTGCGGAGCACGCGACCCCGCCGGTCGATGTTGCACTGCATGGTGACGGTCTCCCGAAGTGAAGAGTCGATGGCCTTCAGAGTCCCGCCCGTCGGGGCCGGTGTTGGCCCGACGGGCACGAAGCGAGTGGAGGCGGCGGGAGTCGAACCCGCGTCCCGTGATGTTTCGGCACAGACGTCTACGCGCGTATCCGGTCGATTTGAATCTCATCCGCGCGTCCCCGGCCGGCAGGGTGCGTCACGGACCAGCCCGGAACTTGTTTAGCCGCGGCCGTACAAGGCGGTGAACCGCGGCGAGCCGGATTTGGCGACCGATTGGGAGGCCCTTCCGGCTGGGGCCATCGCTCGGGGATGCTTAGTTAAGCAGCCAGAGAGAACTGAGCTTCGGCAATTGAAGCACGGTCGACTTTTAACGTGGCCAGCCGACCAACCACGGCACGCAATCTGAACCT
>JBIIUP010000086.1:0-11785 GCA_044339885.1 Pirellulales bacterium
GCCGAAGCAGGCCCACGATCTGCTCTGTACTGCGTCGCTTCTTCATCAGAGAACCCTTTCCAGCCCCACCAGGGGCACGAGGATTCTCTCACAAGACCTGGGTCAGGATTTGGGGAGGGGGTCACGGAAGGCTCCCGCTCACTGCGACATTGTGACAACTGTACTGGCGTTTCGTCCGAAGCGTCAAGAAAATGAAACGGAAGAAATAGGTGACAGCCACGTGACCGTCACCTTTTTTCCGTGTTATGATCGCGACGACACCGCGGGACACCGACCCATGACCGAATACGATGGGCTCTTGGCACTCGACCGCATGGAGCGGGCCGTGGAGAAGGTGCGGGACAGGCTGTTGCGATCCACCGCGGCGCTCGAGGCCGCCGGCGTGCCCTATGCCGTGATCGGCGGGAATGCCGTGATGGCGTGGGTGGAGCAGGCCGACGAGGCGGCCGTGCGGTTCACGCAGGACGTGGATCTCGTGCTGCGGCGCGACGACCTCGAGCGGGCGAAGGCGGCGCTCGAGAAGGCGGGCTTCGTCCACCGCCGTTCGGCGGGCATCGAGATGTTTCTCGACGGCCCGGGTGCGAAGGCCCGCGACGCGGTGCACGTGATCTTCTCGGGAGAGAAGGTCCGGCCGGAGTACGTCGCCCCGGTGCCCGACGTGGCGGAGTCGGTGTCGTTCAAGTCGTACCGCGTGCTCTCGTTGGAGGCGGTCGTGCGGATGAAGCTCACGTCGAATCGCCGCAAGGATCAGGTGCATTTGCTCGACATGCTCGGTGTCGGTCTCATCGATGCGACGTGGCCGGCTCGCTATCCGCCCGAACTCGCCGCCCGGCTGCAGCATCTCATCGACACGCCCGACGGCTGATGCACATCTGCCGGGCGAAAGGCGGGGCGACAAAGGTGGCAGCGACGTGCCAGCCACAAATCTGGGCAAGTTGACGCCGTCAGGGAGGTGTCTGCCGACCGAGGGGGTTTGGCACTACGTGCCATTCGGCGCCACGAATGGCTGTCACCTTTTCGGGCCGTCGTTCCGCGAGGCGGCGGCGCGGTGGGCGGCGGCGTCGATCTCGTAGGCCACGATCCGGACCGAGCCGTCGGCCATCGCCATCCCGCAGCCGCCGGGATGGCCGCTGCCGAAAGCGAGCGGCAGCGGAAACTTGTTCGTCGAGCCCGGCGCGCCCGAGACCGTGACCGGATCGAAGCCCGCGCGGTCGAGACTCGGCGGCTCGAGCCCCGTGCGCAGCACGTCGCGATCGTGCCCCGAATAGAGGCACTGATCGTCGTCGTCGGAGAGGCCCGTCGCGATCGACCCGGGCTCGACGTACTTCTCGCCGAGCATGTACGTCGCCGAGAGACCGTCGGGAACCTCGCGGAGCCGAATCCGGCTGCGGCGGAAGACGACGCCGTCGGGCGGAGGACCGAAGTCGGTCTGCCACCTGGCTGCCGTCATCATGTCGCCGGCGACCACCGAGGAGGGCGAGCCTCCGCCGCGATAACGGTTGTCCATGTCGCCGCTGCCCATGTTGGCCGCGTAGTCGCCGCGGACGACCGCCGCGGGCCGCCGCGTCACGGTGGCGGGCACCGCCACGACGGTGAACGCCGCCTTCGAGGCCGCCAACGGCCACGCCGCCGCCGGCCGCCGTGTGGGGCACGCGAACACCGCCACGGGCGTCGCCAGCCGGATCGCCACGAGATCGGCCTTCGCGGCCGCGTCGGCCAGGCCTGTGCCCAGGTCGCGCAGCCCGCCTTCCTCCAGATGGGGCAGGACGTTGAACGCCCAGCCGCCCGGCTGAGTCGTGCCGAATCCGCGGTCGGGGTCGCCAACCCAGGCCCCGCCCCAGCCGCCGCTGGGCAGGAAGCCGCGGACGTGCTCGTGGGCCAGGCAGGCCAGGGCCAGCTGCCGCAGGTTGGCATGGCACTGCGTTCGCCGCCCCGCCTCGCGGACCGCCTGCACGGCGGGCAGGAGCAGGGCGACGAGCAGGCCGACGATCGCCACCACGACGAGCAGTTCGACGAGCGTCAGGCCGCCGCGTCCGGGTCGGGTGGCGTGCCGCAGGCGAGTGGCCCGGGTCATGGCCCGTCGACCTCCACGACGGCCAGTCGAGCCTCGCCCATGCCCAGCTCCGCCCCCGAGCGGCCCGCCAGCACGATCCTCGAGCCGTCGGCCACGAGCCGCAGCTTCCGGATCTTCCAGCCCGGCCGGAATTCGTCGAGCGTCGAGAGCGTCGCCGCGTCGCAGATCCGGACGCTGTCGGGATCGGCGGTCACGAGGATCCGACCGTCGTCCGCGTAGGCCACGCCGATGATGAGCCGCCCCTGCGGCGCGAGCTGGCCGCGGGGGGCGCCGGATCCGGCGTCGAAGATCATGACGCGGCCCGAGTTGGTGCCGCAGGCCACCGCGCGGCCGTCGGGCGACCAGCCTACGGCCGTCGTCTCCTCGCCGACCGGCAGCACGATCGCCGCCGCCTCGGCGGCGGCCGCGCCGACCGGCTGGGGTAGGATCGCCGTGACCTTGCCGATCGCCGCCACCCGCGGCGGGCCCGTCGGCGTTGGCACGAGATCGTGAACCGGCGATCGCAGCGGCGCATCGAGCATGGTCGCGCCAGAGAGATCCGCCCCCAGCCGGCAGACGCCGCCGGCGAGTCCGCTGGCGAGCAGGCCCCCATCCGCCAGCCAGCAGGCCGCCACCCCCACCGGGTCCACCGCGGCGGGCAACGGGATCGGCGTCCAGGGGGGGGGCGACCCGCGTGGAGCCGCCCGCTCCACCGTCTCGGCCGCGGCGAGATCGAGCACGAGCAGGTGATCACCCTCGACGAGCGACATCACGAGCCGCCGACCCGTCCGCTCGACGTCGATGTTGAAGCCGCGCCCGCTGGCCGCCGGCGGCAGACGCCGGGCGCTGCCCCGCGCGAGATCGACGCGATGCAGCGCGCTCCTCGCATCGAGCGTGACGAGGTCGTGCGGCGCCCGGTCGGCGGAACTTTCCGGGACTTCGGCGACGCGAATGATCTCGCCGCCGGCGATCGGGATCGGGCGGAGTGCCGCCGTCTCGAAATCGTCCGTCGGCTCCCAGCGCCGGACGGTGCCGTCGGCGCCGCAGGAGAGCAGCGTGCCCCCGGGCTCGGCGGCGACCGCCCAGACGCGGCCCACGTGCCCCACGAGCCTCGTGACGGCCGCGCCGCTGACTGCATCGAACACCCGGATGCCGCCGTCGCGGCAGGCCGTCGCCACGCGGTCGCCGGCGCTCACGAAGCAGCAGCCCTGCACCCACGCGGGATGGGCCGGCAGGGAGACGGCGATCCGCCCCGTGGACAGGTCCCAGACATGGGCCTTCGTGTCGGTGCCGCAGGCGATCAACCGGTCGCCGTCGGGCGACACCGCCAGGCTGCCGAGCACGGCCTGACGATTGCCGGCGAACGGCAGGTCGAGCTCGCGGACGAGGCGACCATCGGCGGCATCGAGGAGCACGATCACGTCGCCGCAGGCCACGGCGATCGTGCCGGCGTCCGTGAAGACCAGCGACTCGACGTCGGGAGACTTGCCCGGGGGCGGCTGGAATCGAAACAGCTCGACCGCGCGGTCAGGCTCCTCGAGCCGCACGAGCCGCACCACGCGATCGGCGCCGCCGCAGGCGAGCGCACGGCCGTCGGGGGCGAAGGCCGCCGCGTAGAGCGGGCCGGCGCCTGGATTCAACTCGCCGACGGCGACGAGGCCCGCGGCGGTGACGTCCCACCACCGCAGCCGCCCGTCCTGGCCGGCCGTGACGAGCCGGCGTCCGTCGGCCGAAAACGTGACCGCGTTCACCTCGTCGTGGGCGGCGACCGACTCGATCACGGGCGCGCCGTCGAGCCCGCGAATCAGCCGCACCGCCCCGTCCGCCGCGGCGACGGCGGCCGTCTTGCCGTCAGGAGCGAGGGCGATGGAGTAGAGGTCGCGCGGCCGGTCGGCCGGCGCGGTGGTGTCGGCCGCCATGACGATCGCCCGCTCGCCGTGCGTCCGCCGCCGGAGCCAGCGGCCGGCGAACGAAGCGGCCAGCGCAGGGTCGTCGCCGCGGGTGGCTTCCAGGTGCGCGATCGCCCCGGCCACGTTGCCCGCCCGCAGGGCCTCGAACCCGCGCTGCAGTTCCGCCACCGCACGCTGCCGGCGGATTTCGGCCGCGCGGGCCGTCGCCTCGCGCAGGGCCTGCAGCCGCGCGATGGCCGCCCAGCCGGCGACGAGGCTCGCCGTCACGGCCGCCGCGCCGAGGGCCGCGACGACCGGCCGCCGGCGGATCCACACGGCCGCCCGGCCGGCGGGAGAAAGCGGCCGGGCCACGGTCGGCCGACCCTCGAGCCAACGGTCGAGGTCGTCGACCAGCGCCGTGGCCGAGGCGTAGCGGTCCGCGGGCCGCTTCGCGAGGCACTTCGCGCAGACCGCGGCGAGGTCGCGAGGCACGCCCCGGGCGACGCGGTCGGCGGGCGGCACGTCGTCGACGAGCACCTGCCGATAGGTTTCGGCTGTCGTGCCGCCGCCCCGCGGCGCGATCCCCGTGAGCAGACGGTGGAGCAGGAGGCCGAGGGCGTGCACGTCGGTCGCGGGGCCCACGGGGCCGAACGAGCGGTCGATCTGCTCGGGCGCCATCCAGGCCGGCGTGCCGAGGCTCGCGCCCGACCGCGTCAGTTGCGTGAGCGGATCGGCGGAGTCGTCGGCCTCGTGGAGTTTGCCGAGCCCGAAGTCGCCGAGCTTCGCCGTCAGCCCCGGTCCGACGGCGTCTTCCGCACCCGCCGGCATCCCCCGCAGCAGTGGCTCGGTGCCGGCCGGCGCCGGCCCGAGCATCACGTTCGCCGGCTTGATGTCGCGGTGCACGATGCCCGCGGCGTGCGCGGCGGCTGTGGCGCCGGCCAGCGCCCGCACGAGCCGCGCCGCCTCCCGCGGCGGCCGCGGCCCCGGCTGCCGCTCGAGCCAGCCGCCGAGGCTGCCGCCGGGGCAGAACTCGGCCGCGATGAACTCGCGGCCGGCATCCGCGCCGACTTCGAAGATCGTGACGATGTGCGGGTGCACCAGTCGCGCGGCGATCTCCGCCTCGCGAACGAACCGCCGCCGGGCGTCTTCAGAGAGCAGCAGCTCCGGCCGCCGCAGCTTCACCGCCACGGGCCGCCGCAGGATCGAGTCGAAGCCCTCCCACACGGTCGCGAAGCCCCCCTCGCCCGCCCACCGCAGGATCGCGTGCCGTCCGATCGACCGGGGAGCCGAGGCAGGGGGCACCGTCGGCCGCGCCCCGTCCGCGGCGGCCGTCTGCCGCAGCAGCAGGATCGTGTCGAGCAGGCCGGCACCGGCGTCGTCCCCGCCGGCGGCGGCGCCGGTGCTTCCGACAGGCGGCGCTTCAGCGATGAAACCGCCGAGGTAGTCGTCGAGCGCGGCGGCCTGGTGCACGGCCTGCTCGGGGACCGGCTCGTCGGCAGCTGGCTCGCCGGGGTGCGCCGTCATGGTGGTGGACGCAGGGGATCGGCCGGACCCGCCGCCACGAAGGCCGATCCGGCGAGTTCTTCCTGGACCCGCTCCACGGCCCGATACCAGAGCTTCCGGACCGCTTCGGGCGAACGGCCCAGCCGGGGCGCGATGTCGACGAACGACAGGCCGCCCCAGTAGCGAAGCTCCAGCACCAATCGGTATTCGACCGGCAGCCGGGATAACACGTGGCCGAGGGCATTCGCCTCCTCGCGGCGGATCGCGGAGCCATCGGGCGTGCGCCGCCGCTCGACGAGCGCCGGATCGCCCCGCACCGGCGTCGATGTCAGGCTGATCTCACGGCCCACGTCTCGCTTGAGCGCCCCGCGATAGTGACGGATGGCGTCGACGGCGTTGTTGCGGAGGATTTCCCGCAGCCAGGCGAAGCATTCCGCGGACGTCGTGCCGGTGAACTGCACGAAGTCGCGGTGCATGTCGACGGCCGTCTCCTGCACGAGGTCTGACGGACCGATCTTGGCCCGCAGCTCGGCGGGCAGCTCACGATCCGCCAGTTCGAGCAGGTGGCCGCGGGCCGCCTCGAAAATGCGGCCGAGCGCATCCGGTGCGCCGCTCCGGGCGGGCGGCGATCAGGTCGCGAATGTCGTCGCGGGCGTCCATGATCTCGCGCGTCGAGTGCGGACTTCGCGGAGCGGAGGCGGGGAGCCGGAAAGGCAGCGATGAATCCGCCCGTCGACGCAGTCTAGCCTGCCGCGGCGGTGACCTGCACCCGGCGGCCTTCGGCCTGGCTGGTGGCGGCGGCCTGGACGACCCGCATGGCCATGAGGGTGTCGTCGAGGCCGCTGAGGTGCCGCACGAGGCTCGTCACTTTGCGGTGGAATTGGACGAGCATGGTCTCGCCGACCGGGCGATCCGTCTCCAGCGACTCCTGGTGGCGGCCGGCCGTGTCGAACCAGACCAGGCTCGCCGGGAGGTCGACGAAGGCGATGCCGTTCTCGCAGACCACCTGGAGCCCGGGGGGCGGCCGGAAGCCGACGGCCTCCTCCCACCGCTGCGGCATGTAGTAGCCGCAGCTCACCTGGGCCAGCACGCCGTCGCCGGGCACGCCGGTCGTCGAGAAGTCGAGGCTCATCATCTGGTAGTCGTCGGTGAGGCCGCCGGGGGTCTCGGCATGGCGCACGGCGACGACGCTCGTGGGATCGGTGCCGGCCACGTAGCGGCACCAGTCGACGAGCTCCATGAGATCGCGGGCCTCGGAGTCCTTGTCCCGCGGTTCGCCCGGCGTTGCGGGGGGCGGGAGCGGGATCCGCCGGTGGCAGAAGAGGATCCGCGGCCGGCCGAGCTTCGTGGCGATCAGCTCCTTCAGCCGCACCGTCGCCGGGGCGTGGCGTCGCGGCAGCTCGGCCATGAAGGCGATCCCGGACTCCTCGACCCGCTTTCGCAGGAGCGCCGCCTCCGCGGCCGCGAAGGGGAGCGAGATCGCGGAATAGACCGCCTTGCCGTGGTCGCAGGCGGCCAGGATCGGCGTGGCACCGTACCACTGGTCGGCGAGGTAGAGGACGGCATCGATGTCGTCGCGGCCGCACAAGGCGCGGAAGCCGTCGACGGGGACCGCGCCGATCTCGGCGGCGGCCTTCTGCGCGCGATGGGCCACCTGTTCGCAGATGCCGCGGACCTCGAAGCGGTCGGCGAGCGTCCGCAGCGCCGGCAGGTGCCGCGACTCCCATTGCCCCCCGAGCCCCACGATGCCGACGCGGAGCCTCATGGGGTGGCGCCCTCGGCGGCGGCCGCGTCGTCCGCAGGCAGGGCGGCCAGCAGTTCGCGTTCCCGCGCCAGGCCCTTGTCGGCGATGTCCTTGCGGCACCAGGCCCCCGGCCACCGGATCTCCTTGACGGCCGTGTAGGCCCGCAGCTTCGCGCGGGCCAGCGTGCCCCCGAGCGCCGTCACCGCGAGCACGCGGCCCCCGTCGGCGACGACGCGACCCTCCTCCAGACGCGTGGCCGCGTGGAACACCGCCACGTCCGGCAGCCGGCCGGCGGCGTCGAGCCCCGTGATCACGCCGCCGCGCCGCACCGTGCCGGGGTAGCCCTCGGCGGCCATGACCACCGTCACGCTCGCCTCGTCCCGCCAGACGGGCGGGGCCACCGCTTCGAGCCGGCGGTCCACGGCCGCGTCGAGCAGTTCCAGGAGGCTCGAATCGAGCCGCGCAAGCAGCGCCTCGCATTCGGGATCACCGAATCGGGCGTTGAATTCCAGGACCTTCGGCCCCTGGGGCGTGAGCATCAGGCCCGCGTAGAGCACGCCGTGGAACGGCACTTTCGACCGCCGCATCGCGTGGACGGTCGGCACGAGGATCCGCGCCTCGATGTCGGCGAGCATCTCGGCGTCGACGAACGGCGTCGGGCAGTAGGCCCCCATGCCCCCGGTGTTCGGACCGGTGTCGCCGTCCTGGGCGGCCTTGTGGTCCTGGAGCGGCGGCAGCGTGACGAGCGTGCGGCCGTCGGTGATGGCCAGCACGCTCACCTCGACGCCGTCGAGCCGTTCCTCGACGAGGATGCCGCGGGCAGCCGCCGCGAACTGCGGATCGCCGCCGAGCGCCTCGACGGCGGCCAGCGCCTCGTCGCGGCCGTCGCAGACGAAGACCCCCTTGCCGGCGGCCAGCCCGTCGGCCTTCACCACGACCGGCACGTCCTCGCGGGCCTCGAGATACTCGCGGGCCCGGGCGACCGAGCGGAATTCCCGGAACATCGCCGTCGGCACGTCGCCGCGGTGGAGAATCTGTTTGCAGAACACCTTGCTGCCCTCGAGCTGGGCGGCCGCCGCGGTCGGGCCGAAGGCCCGCAGGCCGGCGGCACGAAAGGCGTCGACGATCCCCGCGACGAGCGGCGCTTCGGGGCCGACAACGGTGAGGTCCACGGCCCGGCTGCGGGCCAGCTCGACAAGCGCGGGAATGTCGGTCGCGGCGACCGGGACGTTCTCCGCGCAGGCGGCCGTGCCGGCATTGCCGGGAGCGACGAGCACCTCGGCCCCGTCCCGGGAGAGCTTCCAGGCGATCGCGTGCTCGCGGCCGCCGCCGCCCACGACCAGGACGCGGCGGGAGTCGGTCACGGGAGGGCTCCGGAGGGATGGTCGAAGGCGTGAAAGGACGCCACGTTGTAACGAATTCGGCGGCTGCCGGTGGGGCACCGCAGCCTCGGTCGACGTTGACAGCGTGGGCGATACCGGTACAGTAAGAAGAGTTCGTGAAAAAAATCACGAACCCCCCAAATCGCGGACGAAACCAGGGAATCGCTCAGGCTCGACGGGGCGTGACGGATGCCTTTCGGGGTGTCCACCAGAGCCTCGTTCCGCCGCGACGGACATCCGATGGCAGACAACAAGAAAATGTCGGTCGCCGAGATCCTGGCGGCCGCGCGGTCCGCCGATGGCAAGGGAGCCCAGGCCCCCAAGCCCGCGGTGGCGGAGTCTTCCGAGGCCGTTGCGCCGGAAAAGCCGCCCGCGAAACCCGCGGGCGGGGCGACTCCGGCCTCCGGTGGTCGGCCGAGCGTGTCGGACATCCTCGCCATGGCCCGAGCCAACAAGGCCGGCGCGGCAGCGGCCGGTGGTCCGCCCGCCGCGGCGGCGGCTGCCGCGGAGAAGCCGGCTGCTCCCAAGCCCGCCGCGGCCGCGAAGGCTCCGGCGGCCAAGCCGGCAGTGGCGAAGGGTGGCCCCAAGACCGGCGTTCAGCGGGATACCGCGAGCATCCTGGCGGCCGCCCGGGCCGGCGTAAAACCGGGCCCGGTGAGCAAGGCCGAGGCTCCCCCGAGGCCGGCCCCTCGGCCCAAGCCTGCGGCCGAGAAGGTGGAGCCCGCCGCGCGTCCCTTGCCGCCGATGCCCGCCAAGCCCGTCAAGCCGGCTGCCAAGAAGGACGACGAGGATCGCCGCGGGTTCCTGGAGATCGCCCTGGGCTCTTTCATGGCGATGGGCTTCACGGCCCTGTCGGTGACCGGCGGGCTGTTTACGCTCGGGTTGGCCCGCTTCCTGTTTCCGAACGTGCTCGCCGAGCCCCCCAGCAAGTTCAAGGTGGGCTTCAAGGACGGCTTCCCGGCCGGCAAGGTCGAGACGAAGTACGTGGCCCAGTATGGCGTCTGGGTGGTGAACGGCGACTTCAACGGCCTGCAGCAGATCTACGCGTTGAAGACGGTCTGCACCCACCTCGGCTGCACGCCGAGCTGGCTGGAAGCCGAGCAGAAGTTCAAGTGTCCCTGCCACGGCAGCGGCTTCTACAAGGACGGCGTCAATTTCGAGGGGCCGGCCCCTCGGCCGCTGGAGCGGTACGCGATCCGCGTCGCCGACGACGGCCAGGTCGAGATCGACAAGAGCCGCACGTTCCAGGAAGAGCTCGGCCAGTGGGCCGATCCCGAATCGTTCGTCTCCGTCTGAGGAAGGCAGCAGCGACCGACCATGGCCATCGGCGAGACCATCCGCAACTCACAGATTTGGAAGAGCATCTTCCGTCATCCGATGCCGCTCGACCGGCGGAATCGGATCGTGGTGATGCTCACCAACTTCTTCCTCCACCTCCATCCGGTGTCGATCAAGAAGCAGGGCATCGCCCTCTCCTTCACCTGGTGCATGGGGGGCGTGACCTTCTTCCTGTTCCTGGTGGAGACGGTCACGGGCGTGCTGCTGATGTTCTACTACCGACCCACGCTGGAGTGGGCCTACAACGACATCCTCGCCCTCCGCGACGTCACGAGCCTGGGCATCCTCCGCGAGCTCCATCGCTGGGGGGCCCATGCGATGGTGATCACGACGTGGCTGCACATGTACCGGGTGTTTCTCACCGGCAGCTACAAGCCGCCGCGTGAGTTCAACTGGGTGATCGGCGTGATCCTCCTGCTGCTCACGCTGCTCCTGTCGTTCACCGGCTACCTCCTGCCCTGGGACCAGCTGGCGATCTGGGCGATCACGGTCGGCTCGAACATGGCCCGCGCCACGCCGTTTTTGGGCTACGAGGGGCCGGGGCAGCAGCTGCTCACGATCGGCGGCATCGACATGATCACCGACGCCTCCGACGCCCGCTTCGGCCTGCTCGGAGCCCGGTTCGTGGGCGAAGAGACCCTCAATCGCTTCTACGTGCTGCACTGCATCGCGATCCCGCTGGCGGTGGCGCTCCTGCTGGCGATCCACTTTTGGCGGGTTCGCAAGGACGGCGGCATCAGCGGTCCGCTCTAGGCGCCTCCACGGTCGTATCCCATGCACTCCAGCCCTTTCTTTCTCAAGGACGTCGCCGGTTTCCTGGGCGGCTATTGGACGTTCGTCGCCCTGATGAACGGCGTCTTCGCCCTCGTCCTGTGGCGGTCGAAGGGGCGAACGGGCTGGGCCGTCGCCTGGGCGGCCTTCGCCGGCGCGATGATGGTGCTCGCCAGCCTGGCGCTCTCGGCCTCGCCCGCGCTCGTGCCGGCCCTGCCGCAGGGGGTCCGCTCGGTCGTCAACCAGCTTTCCGGGCCGGTCTTCTACACCCTCGGCACGATGGCCCTGTTCACGGCCCTGTTCGTGTTTCGGAAGTTCTTCGTCCAGCCCATGGTGGCCTGGTCGGTGCTCAACCTGGCCCTGGTGCTCATGGGGCTCTCCATGGCCGACGCGAACTTCGCGGCGATCGTGATGAAGCCCGACAACGTGCCGATCGTGGGGCTCGTGTTCCTGCTCCTGTTCTTCACGTGGGTGGCCACGAAGCAGGCCGTCGTCAACGACGAGCGGATCGCCCAGGGGCTGCCCCCCATGGAGAAGCTCGACGACGAGAAGGTGCTCGTCTGGCCCGACCTCGTCTACACCGAACTCATCTGCATGGTGGCGGTGTCGGCGCTCTTGCTCTTCTGGGCGATCTTCCTGCCCGCGCCGCTCGAGGAGCCGGCCTCGAGCGTGAAGACGCCGAATCCCTCCAAGGCCCCGTGGTACTTCCTCGGGCTCCAGGAGATGCTCGTCTACTTCGACCCCTGGTACGCCGGGGTGGTGCTGCCGAGCCTCGTGATCTTCGGCCTCATGGCCATGCCCTACCTCGACTTCAACAAGAAGGGCAACGGCTACTACTCGATCGAGGAGCGGAAGTTCGCCTACCTGACGTATCAGTTCGGCTTCTTCGTGCTCTGGATCACGCTCATCATCCTGGGCACGTTCCTCCGGGGTCCCAACTGGAACTTCTACGGTCCGTTCGAGTATTGGACGCCCTACAAGGTCGAGGTGCTCAACAACGTCGACCTGCCGCAGATGTTCTGGGTGAAGTTTCTGGACCAGCCCGTGCCGCGGGCCCCGGCCGGGGCGAGCGGGATCGTGCAGGCGGGCTACGTGCTGCTCCGCG
>JBIIUP010000300.1:0-3108 GCA_044339885.1 Pirellulales bacterium
GCCGCGGGGCGGGCGCCCGCTCGGCGGCGGGACAGGCGTGCCGCCGGGCCGCGGCCGCTGCGAGCCGTCCGAGGTTCAGCGCTTGCGGTCCTCGAGCCCCATCCGGGCGATGAGCTCGTTGCACCCGGGGGTCATCTTGCGGAGCTTCTCGGCGATGGTGAGCTTCTCGCTCGTGGTGGCCTTCTTCAGCTTCGACTGGAACTTGACCAGCTTCTGCTTGCGGTGCCGCCGTCGCTTGACTTCCTTCATCCGGTTGCTGATGCCGCCCATGTGCGCTGGGTCCTGTGGGGTGTGCGGAGAAGCCGAAACTCTAGGAAACGCGGCGATCGCAGTCAAAGCCGGTCCCTGAATGCCGGCCTCCCGCGGGGACGGCCGTGGGCGGACACAGCCCCGGCCCGCCCGCGGGTGTCGCGCCGGCCCGGCCGACGCGTCGCGGGCCTTCCCGGGAGATCGGGTTGTCAATCGGGCCGTGATGACGAACGATTCATGGTCGGCGATGTCGGCCGGCGGGGCCGGATTCCGGGGACGCGGCGGTGCCGGCGGAGGTTCCCATGCAGGCCACCCGAGCGCTCGTGATCTGCTCGTCGGTGCATCACCACAACACGCTCCGGGTCGCCCGGCACATCGCGGAGGTCCTCCGGGCCGAGGTCGCCGCGCCCGCGGACGTGCCCGCCACGAGCGTCGAAACCTACGGCCTGATCGGTTTCGGATCGGGCGTCTACTACGGCCGGTTCCACGAGTCGCTGCGGCGCTGGGTCGACGCGCTTCCCGACCGCGGGGACGTCCGGCAGCCCGCCTTCGTGTTCTCGACGTCCGGACTGTCGTTCCTCTGGACACTCTGGCACGAGCCGTTCCGGCAGGCACTTGCCCGCAAGGGCTTCGACGTCGTCGGTGACTTCCACTGCCGGGGCTTCGATCGGTGGGGGCCGCTGTGGTTCGCCGGCGGAATCAACCGTGGGCACCCGGATGCACGCGATCTGGACCGGGCCGCCCGCTTCGCGGCGAACGTGGCCCGCGCCGTGCGTCCGTCCGAAGCGAGCGCGGCGGGCTCATGAAGCCCACGGGTCCCGCGGGCTGGCCCACCCCCAGGAGGCCGCAGGACGCCCTGCCCGAGTCGGTTGTCCCGAAGCCGCGTACGGTTCAACGAGCGGCGGGACATTCGCCGGCGGCGCGCACCAAGAGGTCCTTCTCGTCCCGCCTGAGTCTCTTGATCGCCGCCTCCCGCTTCAGGGCCGCGGACCTGCTCCGCCGGCGCTCCGTGTAGGCCAGGTTCACGGGCAGCCGGCTGCGGGTGTATCGGGAGGCCTTGCCGGCGGCATGGGCCCTCAGTCGCCTGGGCAGGTCGTTGGTGATCCCCGTGTAAAGTGAGCCGTCGCCGCAACGCAGCATGTAGACGAACCAGCGGGAGGAGGGGCGGCGCTGGGCAGTTGAGGGGCTCATGAGGGGCTTCCGACATCGGTTTCCCCCGGGCTTGGTAGCCGATCGCGACCGGATGCGTCAAAATCGTCGATCCGTGACCGCACGTTCTCCTCGGATGGGTGGCAGAGCGGTTGAATGCACCGGTCTTGAAAACCGGCAGTCGCGAAAGCGGCTCGTGGGTTCGAATCCCACCCCATCCGTTCGAACGACGTTCGCCCGAGCGTCGTTCTTCCGGCTGGCCGGCGGCGTCGGATTCGGAGCGAGACAGCATGAAACGCGTCGGCATCGTCGCCCTGCTCCAGGAGTCCAATACGTTCGTCGCCGCGCCGACGTCGCTGGAGGATTTTCGTCGCGACATGCTCCTCGGCGGCGAGGCCGTCCGGGGGGCGTTGGCGGCGGCCCACCACGAGGTCGGCGGATTCTTCGCCGGCCTGGCGGATGCCGGCGTCGATGCCGTGCCGATCTTCGCCGCCCGCGCCTTGCCGTCCGGTGCGATCACCGCCGACGCATTCGACGCGCTCATGGCGATGCTTGCCGACGAGCTGGCAGCCGCCGGGCCGCTCGACGGCATCCTCGCCGCCCCGCACGGCGCCACCGTCAGCGACCGCGTCCCCGACGTCGACGGGCATTGGCTGGGCCTCGTCCGCCGCCTGGTCGGCCCGGTGCCGATCATCGCCACGGCCGACCCCCACGCCAATCTGTCCGCCGCGATGATCGAGGCGACCGACGCCCTGATCACGTACCGCACCAATCCGCACCTCGACCAGCGGGACCGGGGATTGGAGGCCGCGCGGCTCATGGGGCTGACGGTGTCGGGACGGATCCGCCCCTGCCAGGCGGCCGTCTTTCCGCCCCTGGCGATCACGATCGAGTGCCAGGATCCAGCCGCATTCCCCTGCCGACCGCACTACGACGCGGCGGCCTTGCTGCGCGGCCCGTTCGAGGAGCTGGCCGCGGGGGCCCCGGTGCCGCGGGGCATGGTGCTCTCGACGAGCATCGTCCTGGGCTTTCCCTACGCCGACGTCCCGGAGATGGGATCGGCCGTGGTGGTCGTGACGAACGACGATCCGGCGGCCGCCCGCCGGCACGCCGAGACGCTCGCGGACGGCCTGTGGCGGGCCCGCCGGTCGTTCGAGCCGCGGCTGCTCGAGGTCGAGGCCGCGATCGAGGCGGCGCTGGGACTGCCGGCGCCGGTCTGCCTGCTCGACATGGGGGACAACGTCGGGGGCGGCTCCCCCGCCGACGGCACGACGCTCGTCCGGGCACTGGCGCGCCGTGGAGTGCCCGACTGCTTCGCATGCCTGTGCGATCCCCGGGCCGCGGCGCTGGCCCATGCCGCGGGTGTCGGGGGCACGATCGACGCGGCCGTCGGCGGAACGAGCCCCGTGTGGCACGGCGACGCCGCGGCCGCTCCCGTGACGGCCCGCTGGCGGGTCGCTGCCCTCTCGGACGGGCGGTTCGCGGAGCGCAAGCCGCGGCATGGCGGCATGACCGCCTTCGACCAGGGGCCGACCGCCGTGCTCGAGTCGGGCGGGCTGACGGTAATGGTCACCAGCCTCCGCATGGCCCCCTACAGCCTCGAGCAGCTGCGGCACGCCGGCCTCGACCCGGCCGCTTTTCGCCTGCTCGTCGCCAAGGGCGTCCACGCGCCCGTGGCCGCCTACGGCGAGGTCTGCAGGAGTTTTGTCC
>JBIIUP010000087.1:0-11713 GCA_044339885.1 Pirellulales bacterium
CTAGAGTTTCGGCTTCTCCGCACACCCTACAGGACCCAGCGCACATGGGCGGCATCAGCAACCGGATGAAGGAAGTCAAGCGACGGCGGCACCGCAAGCAAAAGCTGGTCAAGTTCCAGTCGAAGCTGAAGAAGGCCACCACGAGCGAGAAGCTCACCATCGCCGAGAAGCTCCGCAAGATGACCCCCGGGTGCAACGAACTCATCGCCCGGATGGGGCTCGAGGACCGCAAGCGCTGAACCTCGGACGGCTCGCAGCGGCCGCGGCCCGGCGGCACGCCTGTCCCGCCGCCGAGCGGGCGCCCGCCCCGCGGCCGGCCGCCTCCCGCCCGTCGGGTTCAGGCGGCCGTGGTGAAGGTGAAGCCGTCCTGGACGAAGTCGATCCGCACGATGCTGCCCTCGGCGAATTTTCCCGAGAGAAGCTCGCGGGCCAGCTCGTTCTGGAGCTGTTGCTGGATGACCCGCTTCAGCGGCCGCGCCCCGTAGATCGGGTCGTATCCGAGCCGCGCGATCTCGTCGAGCGCGGCCTCGGAGCACTCCAGCGTGATGCCCGCCTTCGCGGCCTGCTTCACCAGCCGCTTCATCTGGATGTCGACGATCCTCCGGATGTGCCGCTTGTCGAGCGGATGGAAGACGATCGTCTCGTCGATGCGGTTGAGGAACTCCGGTAGGAACCGGGCCTGGAGCGCCTCCTTGACCGCGTCGCGAACCTCCTGTTCGCCGCCCCCCTCCTTGGTGATCTCCTGGATCGCCTGGCTGCCGACGTTGCTCGTCATCACCACGATCGTGTTGGTGAAGTCGACCGTGTGGCCGAGGCTGTCGGTGAGGCGGCCGTCGTCGAGCAGCTGGAGCAGCACGTTGAACACGTCGCGATGCGCCTTCTCCATCTCGTCGAGGAGCACCACCGAATACGGGCGCCGCCGGACCGCCTCCGTGAGCAGGCCGCCCTCCTCGTAGCCGACGTAGCCGGGAGGGGCTCCGATGAGTCTGGCGACCGTGTGCTTCTCCATGAACTCGCTCATGTCGATCCGCACCATCGCGTTCTCGTCGTCGAAGAGCACCTCGGCCAGCGCCTTGCAGAGCTCCGTCTTGCCGACGCCGGTCGGGCCCAGGAAGATGAACGAACCGATCGGCCGGTTGGGATCCTGGAGGCCGGCGCGGCTGCGGCGGACGGCATCGCTGACCGCCTCGACGGCCTCCTCCTGGCCGACCACCCGCTGGTGGAGCCGATCCTCGAGCACGAGGAGCTTGGCCCGCTCCGTCTCGACGAGCCGGGTCACCGGAATCCCGGTCCAGGCGCTCACCACCTCGGCGATCTCCTCCGGCCCCACCTCGCGGCGGAGCAGCCGCTTGGTCCCGGCTTTCGCCGCATCCCGGAAGTCCTTCTCGGAGCCCTCCTGCTCGAGTCGCTGCTGGAGCGCCTTGCGCTTGACGTCGAGCTCGTAGAGCTGCTGGTAGAGGTCCTCGCCGACGGGCTGGCCGGACGCCTGGCGCTCCTTGATCTGCACGCCCGCCTGGTCGAAAGCGAGCTGCACCTCGTCGAGCTGCTGCCGCAGCTCCTGAGCGCTGCCCACGCCCAACTTCTCGGCCTCCCACTGCCGCCGCAGGTCGGCGAGCTTCTTGCGGAGCGTGGTCGACTCCTCCTCGATCTCGGCGAGCCGCTCCTTGGCGTGCTCCTCGGTCTCCTCGGCCAGCTGCCGGGCGGCGAGCTCGAGCTGCACCAGCCGCCGCTGCACCTCGTCGATCTCGCTGGGGACGCTCTGCAGCTCCATCGCGATCCGGCTCGTCGCCTCGTCCATGAGGTCGATCGCCTTGTCGGGCAGGAACCGGTCGGCGATGTACCGCTGCGAGAGTTCGGCGGCCGCCACGAGCGCTGAATCCTTGATCTTCACCCCCTTGTGATGGGCCTCGTAGCGGGGCTTCAGTCCCCGCAGGATCGCGATCGTGTCCTCGACGCTCGGCTCCCCGACCATCACCGGCTGGAACCGCCGTTCCAGGGCGGCGTCCTTCTCGATGTGCTTGCGGTATTCGTCGAGCGTGGTCGCGCCGATGCACCGCAGCTCGCCCCGGGCCAGGGCCGGCTTGAGCAGGTTGGCCGCGTCGGATCCCCCCTCGGCGGCGCCGGCGCCGATCACCGTGTGGAGCTCGTCGATGAACAGGATGACGTTGCCCGCGGCCGCCTCGACCTCGCGCAGGATCGCCTTGAGCCGGTCCTCGAACTCCCCGCGATACTTCGTTCCGGCGATCAGCGCCCCCAGGTCGAGGGCCACGACCCGCCGGCCCTTGAGCGTCTCGGGCACGTCGGCCTGGACGATCCGCAGGGCGAGACCCTCGGCGATCGCGGTCTTCCCCACGCCGGGTTCGCCGATCAGCACGGGATTGTTCTTCGTCCGCCGGGAGAGCACCTGGATCACCCGCCGGATCTCGGCGTCGCGGCCGATCACCGGATCGAGCTTGCCCTGGCTGGCCCGCTTGGTGAGGTCGATCCCGTACTTGTCGAGCGCCTGGAACTTCTCCTCGGGGCTCTGGTCTGTCACCCGGGACTGGCCGCGGACGGCCTGCAGGCCGGCGAGCAGCTCCTTCTCGCCGATGGCCGCCAGCTGGAGCACGTTCTTCGCCTTCGACGGCACCTTCGCCAGCGCCAGCAGGAGATGGTCGGTCGAGACGAACTCATCCTTCATCGCGTGCGACTCGGAGGTCGCCGTCTCGAAGACCTTGACGAGCTCCTGGTCGGGCTGCGGCTGGGCGCCCCCCTGCACCTTCGGCAGGTGCGAGAGCTCCGCCTCGATGATCCGTTCGAGATGGCCGCGGTCGGTGCCGATCTTCTCGAGCAGCGGCCGGACGATTCCCTCGCGCTCACCCACGAGCGCCTGGAGCAGGTGGACCGGCGTGACCTGCGGATTGCCGCGGTTGCCCGCGAGTTCGACCGCGGCCTGCACGGCCTCCTGGGCCTTGATCGTGAACCGATCGAAGCGGAACGGCATGTCGTTGGCTCCTCCCCCCTGGACTGTCGTGCGGGGCAGGCTTCCCTCCGGCGCCCGGGATCAATGACGCCCGTGGCACCTTCAGGGAGCCTGCCCCGGCCATGTCTCCGTCCGCCCGGTCGCGACGAAAGACGGCCGAACCGGGCCGGCGCGCCGTCGTGGCCGCGATCAGGCGTCCTTCTTCACCTCGAACTCGGCGTCGATCGCATCGTCGGGGCCCTTGCCGGCAGCGGCCGTCTCCCCCTCGGGCGCCGCCCCGCCGCGGGCCGCGGTCGAGTCGTAGAGCACCTTCGAGAGCGCGTGGGCCGCCTGCTCGAGGGCGCCATGGGCCGAGTTGATGGCGTCGACGTCCTCGCCCTTGGCCATCTCCCGCGCCTTGGCGATCGCCGCCTCCAGCGGAGCCTTGTCGGCAGCCGACAGCTTGGCGTCGTTCTCCTTGACGAGCTTCTCGGTCTGGAAGCAGAGCGTCTCGGCCTTGTTGCGGGCTTCCGCGAGCCGCAGCTTCCGCTTGTCCTCCTCGGCGTACGCCTCGGCGTCCTTCCGCATCCGCTCGATCTCGGACTCGTTGAGCCCGCTCGACTGCTCGATGCGGACGGTCTGCTCCTTGTTCGAACCCAGGTCCTTGGCGCTCACCGACAGGATGCCGTTGGCGTCGATGTCGAACTTCACCTCGATCTGCGGCGTCCCCCGCGGGGCCGGCGGGATGCCCTCCAGGTTGAACTGGCCGAGCAGGCGGTTGTCCCGCGCCATCGGCCGCTCCCCCTGGAAGACGCTCACGGTGACGGCCGTCTGGCTGTCGGCGGCCGTGCTGAAGACCTGCTTCCGCTCCGTCGGGACGGTCGTGTTCCGCTCGACGAGCTTCGTGAAGATGCCCCCCTCGGTCTCGATGCCCAGGCTCAGTGGCGTCACGTCGAGCAGGAGCACGTCCTGGACGTCGCCGCCGAGCACGCCCCCCTGGATCGCCGCGCCGAGCGCCACGACCTCGTCCGGATTCACTCCCTTGTGGGGCTCCTTCGCGAACAGCTTCTTGACGAGCTCCTGCACCTTCGGGATGCGGGTCGACCCGCCGACCAGCACCACCTCGTCGATGTCCTTCGGGTCGAGCTTCGCGTCCTTCAATGCCTGCACCACCGGGCCGCGGCACCGCTCGATGAGCGGGTCGGACATCTTCTCGAATTCGGCGCGGGTGAGCGTCATCTGCAGGTGCTTGGGGCCCGAGGCGTCGGCCGTGATGAACGGCAGGTTGATGTCCGAGCTCTGGGCCGTCGAGAGCTCCTTCTTGGCCTTCTCGCAGGCCTCCTGGAGCCGCTGCATGGCCATCGGGTCCTTGCGGAGATCGATTCCCTGCTCCCTCTGAAACTGGTCGGCGACGTGGTTGATGAGCGTCTGGTCGAAGTCGTCGCCGCCCAGGTGGGTGTCGCCGTTGGTGCTGATGACGCGGAACACGCCGTCGGCCACCTCCAGCACAGACACGTCGAACGTGCCGCCACCGAGGTCGAACACCACGATCTTCTCCTGTGCCTTCTTGTCGAGCCCGTAGGCGAGCGCCGCCGCCGTCGGCTCGTTGATGATCCGCATCACCTCGAGCCCGGCGATCTGCCCGGCGTCCTTCGTCGCCTGCCGTTGGGCATCGTTGAAGTAGGCGGGAACCGTGATCACCGCCTTGTTGACCTTGTGGCCGAGGTAGGCCTCGGCGGCCTCCTTGAGCGACCGGAGCACCTTCGCCGAGACCTCCGGCGGGGTGAACTCCTTGTCGCCGGCCCGCACCTTGACGTAGTCCTGCGGCCCGCCGACCACCTCGTAAGGGACGATCTTCTCCTCGCTGGCGACCTCGTTGTGCCGCCGCCCCATGAACCGCTTGATCGAGTAGATCGTCCGCCTCGGATTGGTGACGGCCTGACGGCGGGCGATGTCGCCCACGAGGGTCTCGCCCTTGTCGTTGAAGGCCACGACGCTCGGGGTCAGGCGATTGCCCTCCTTGTTCGCGATCACCTTCGGCTCCTTGCCCTCCATCACCGCCACCACGGAGTTCGTGGTGCCGAGGTCGATGCCGATGATCTTCTCGCCCTGCTTGGTCGCCATGTCGTTGGTTCCTCTTCTTTTCCCGCCAGAATTGTCTGTCGTGCCGGACGCCCAGAGGACAGGCAAAGCCCGTGCCAGCCGGCCCGATTGGGGAAATCCCGCGGCCCGGGGGCGTATTTACTGGGGAGTTGTTCGGAGTACAGTTGGCAGTTCTCCCGGTTCAGGATGCGGCCGCCCGGAATGCGGCTGCCATTTTGGCCGTCCTTCGGCCCCCCTCCCATGGCGAAAACCCCGGCACCTTCAGGCTCCGACGGGTCGCGGCCGGGCGGGCTGGCGCCGCTCCGCGGCCAGATCGACAAGCTCGACCGCGAGATCGTCGCGCTCATGAACCGCCGCGCCGAGGTGGCCCGCCGGATCGGCCACCTCAAGGCGTCGGCCGGCCAGCAGACCTACGATCCGGCCCGCGAGGAGATGGTGCTCGAGCGGGTCGCCTCGTCCAACGCCGGGCCGCTCTCCGACGAGAGCGTGAAGGCGATCTGGCGGGAGCTCATCTCGGGCTCGCGGGCGATCGAGCAGCACCTCCGCGTGGCTCACCTGGGACCGGCCTGGACCTACAGCCACCTGGCGGCCTTGCACCGGTTCGGCAACTCCGTCGACTTCGTGCCCGTGGCGAGCATTTCCGCCGCCTTCGAGGAGGTGCACGCCGGCCATTCGCACTTCGGGGTCGTCCCCCTCGAGAACTCGACCGACGGCCGGATCGCCGACACGCTCGACAATTTCTCGCGACTCCCGGTCAAGATTTGTGCCGAGGTGCCGCTGCGGATCCACCACAACCTGCTCGCAGCCTGCGACCGATCGGCCATCCGCGAGGTCTACAGCCGCCCCCAGGCCCTCTCCCAGTGCCGCAACTGGCTGGCCCGCCACCTGCCCACCGCCCGTCTCGTGGAGGTGACGAGCACGAGCGCGGCGGCGGAGACGGCCGCCCGGACGCCCCATGCCGCCGCGATCGCCAGCCGCCAGGCCGGCGTCCACCACGGGCTCGACGTGCTCGCCGAGAACATCGAGGACGTGCCGGGCAACACCACTCGGTTCGCCGTCATCGGCCACGCCGACGCCACCCGCACGGGCAAGGACAAGACGGCCCTCATGTTCGAGATCGAGCACAAGCCGGGGGGACTCGCCGACGCGCTGGCCATTCCCAAGAAGCAGCGGCTGAACCTCACCTGGATCGAGTCGTTCCCGATGCCGGGCGTCGACCGCGGCTACATCTTCTTCGTCGAGCTCGAGGGGCACCGCGAGGACCTGCGGGTCCGGCGGGCGATCGCCTCGCTGGCCAAGCGGTGCAAGCGGATCGTGATCCTCGGCTCCTACGCCGCCGCGGCGCCCGTGGGCTGATCTCGTACGGCGCCCACGTGATCCGCAGGCCTCGTGTGGGCCGGGGTTGCCCGTGCCGTCTCGCCCGGACGTTCACTGCGATCATCCTGGCAGTCCTGGTCTGCACGGCAGAAGCAGGGCAGGTCAATCTGCGTCTTGCGGGGCTCGGGGTTGCCCGTGCCGTCTCGCCCGGACGTTCGCTGCGGCCTTCCAGGCCTGCGCTCACTCGGAGCTGCCCTCGCTTCACCATCCTGGTTTCGCTCGGCCAGCAACGCCGGCTCGACGGCACGGGCAACCCCTTGCGCACTCCCTGGTTTGGGCGCTCATGCGCGCGGACCAGGCGGGATACGGATGGGGCGAATTCGGCGCGGGAGGAGCGGCGTCCCGGCGAACCAGGTGACGCGGCGAGGCGGGTGAACGCTCGGGGAGCCTCGGGCCGCTTCGTGGCGACGGTCCGGGACGGTACGCTGGGCGCCCGGTTCCCCAATCACCCGAGGATTCGCCGATGCCCGCCCGCCGCCCGATCGTCGCCGGCAACTGGAAGATGAATCTCGATCGGGCGCAGGCCCGTGGCCTCGCCCAGGCCGTCGCTGCCCGCCGCAGCGAGGCCGCGGCCGTCGACCTCGTGCTCTGCCCGCCGGCGGTCTACCTGGATGCCGTGGGGACCACGCTCGCCGCCACGCAGAGCGACGTGGGCCTCGGAGGACAGAACGCGTTCGACAAGCCCAGCGGCGCTTTCACCGGGGAGGTCGCCTCGGGCATGCTGGTCGATCTCGGCTGCCGGTTCGTGATCCTCGGCCACTCGGAGCGTCGCATCCTCCTCGGCGAGACCGACGCGACCGTGAACGCCAAGGCGCGGGCCGCCCTGGCGACGGGGCTGACCCCGATCGTGTGCGTCGGCGAGACGCTCGCGGATCGGGAGGCGGGCCGGACTCAGGCGGTGGTCGCGGAGCAGGTTCGCGGGTCGCTCGCGGGGCTCACTGCCGCCGAGGTCGGCCGGCTCGTCGTGGCCTACGAGCCGGTGTGGGCGATCGGCACTGGGAAGGTGGCCACGCCCCAGCAGGCCCAGGAGGTCCACGCCCTGATCCGTGGGCTGCTCGCCGAGATCGCCTCGCCGGCGGTGGCGGCCGCCGTGCGGATCCAGTACGGGGGCAGCGTGAAGCCCGACAACGCCGCGGAACTGGCGGCGCAGCCCGACATCGATGGGGCGCTCGTGGGCGGCGCCAGCCTCAAGGCCGATGACTTCCTCGGCATCGCCGCCGCCTTCGGGGCCGGCGGTCCGACGCCCAGCTAGGCCCCGCGAGCCGACTGCGTTACGCTACGCACCCGCGGAGCCTCCGCCCCGCCATGCGTCCCACGCCCTCGAAGCGGTTGAGAGTCCATGATTTCCCTGATCCGGTTCCTGCTCGGCTTCATGCTGGTCCTCACGTCGCTGTTCCTCATCCTGCTGGTCCTCATCCAGCGGGGCCGCGGGGGCGGCCTGACGGGCGCCCTCGGCGGCATGGGGGGACAGAGCGCCTTCGGCACCAAGGCCGGCGACGTGTTCACGAGGATCACGGTCGGGGTGGCGGCGTTCTGGATCGGCCTGTGCATCCTGTCGCTGAACCTGCTCGGCCGGCAGGAGTCGCTGTTCAGCAGCACGCTGGGCACCGCGGCGCCCCAGGCGGTCGCCCCGCAGACGACACCCGCCCAGATCCAGCCGCAGGCCCCGGACCAGATCCCGGGCCAGACTCCGGCCCAACCTTCGACCGAGGGTGCGGCCGAGGGGCCGACCCAGCCGCCGGCCGCCGCTCCCGCCGCTACGGCCCCAGCGGCCCCGCCGGCCGCCGGGCCTGCCGCCAAGCCGGCCGAATGACGATGCCTGCGTCCGCCGCCCCCTCGACGGCGCTGCGGAGCATGACCGGCTGCGGCGAGGGGGCCGCCGTCGACGGCCGCAGCGGCTGTCGGGTGGAACTGCGGACGGTCAACAACCGGTTCTTCAAGTTCTCGCTGCGGGCCCGCGACGGATTCTCCGCGCTGGAGGGCCGCGCCGAAGCGGTCGTGCGGGGCCGGGTCCGGCGCGGGTCCGTGCAGATGAACCTCGACGTGACCGGTCCTGCGGCGCCGGCCGGTCGGCGGCTCGACCCGGTGCAGCTCGAGGCCTATCTCGACCAGCTCGAGGACTTCTGCGCGGGGCACGACCTGCCGGTGCCCCGCAGCGTGGACGGCCTGCTCGGCCTGCCCGGCATCCTGGTCGACGAGCCGCCCGATGGCGCGGCGGCGGAACGGGTCTGGCCGCTCGTCTCCCGGGCGCTCGACGATGCCCTCGACAAGCTCGACGCGATGCGGGCGGCCGAAGGGGCCGCCCTCGCCCGGGAACTGGCGGCGATCTGCGGCGACGTGCGGCGGCTGGCAGGCACGATCGCCGCCCGCGTCCCCCGCATGCTCGAGGAGCACCGCGCCCGCCTAACCGACCGGGTGGCGAAGCTCCTGGAGCCGCAGGGCGTGGCGCTCGGGCCGGCCGACCTCGCCCGCGAGGTCGCCATCGTGGCCGAGCGGTCCGACATCGCGGAGGAACTCGCCCGGCTCGAGAGCCACGTCGTCCAGTTCGAGCGGCTCCTCGGGGAGGAGGGCTCGGGGCGAGCCCTGGACTTCCTCACCCAGGAACTCGCCCGCGAGGCCAACACCATCGGCTCCAAGGCGCTCGACGTGCAGGTCGCCCCCGCGGTCGTCGAGCTCAAGACCTGCGTCGAGCGGCTCCGCGAGCAGGTGCAGAACATCGAGTGAGGCCCGGCGCGAGGGGTTCCCGCCCGTCCGGCGACGGCGGCTTTTCTTCCGCCGACGGCCTGCGTTACAACAGATGGATGGAAGCGGTCCTCGGCAAACTCGTCGTCATCTCCGGCCCCTCGGGCGTCGGCAAGACGACGCTCCTCCGCCGGCTGCTGGCCGACCTGCCCCAGCTCGTCCCGAGCGTCTCGGCCACCACCCGGCCCCCGCGGGCCGGGGAGCAGGACGGCGTCGACTACCACTTCATCCCGCTGGAGGAGTTCCAGCGGCGGCGAGCGGCGGGCGAATTCCTGGAGTGCTGCCGGGTCTACGGCCGCCAGCACTGGTACGGCACCCTCGTGGCCGAGGTCGCCCCGCGGCTGGCGGCCGGGGAATGGGTCGTGCTCGAGATCGACGTCGAGGGTACAATCTCGATCCTCGAACGGTATCCCGAGGCGGTCACGATCTTCGTCGAGCCCTCGCACCCGGACCAGTTGTTCCAGCGGCTGCAGGGCCGCGGCACCGAGTCACCGGAGGCGATGGCGCGGCGGCTGGAGGTGGCGCGGCGGGAACTGCACGAGGCTCACCGCTACCGCCACCGGGTCGTCAACGACGACGTCGCCGTGGCGCTGGCGGCCATCGAGCGGATCCTGTTCGACGCGGGCCTGCCCCGCGCGGCCGCCGGGACCGCTTCCCGCCCAGCATCGCTCACCTGACCCGACCACCGGCCCCCAACCCCAGGAAACGAACCATGATCGAGGACCTCCGCGAGGAAGAGATCGTCAACAAGGTGGGTGGACGCTTCAAGCTGTCCACGCTCATCCAGAAGCGGCTCGTCGCGCTCAACGCCGGCAGCCGGCCGCTCGTCGACGTCGCGACCGACGACAAGATGCAGATCGTCATCGAGGAGATCAAGCAAGACAAGATCTTCCTCGACACGTCGCTCAACCTGCGGATCACCGGCGAGTCGCCCGAAGCCGGCGGTCCGCTCGACTTCGACCCGACCATCCTCTGAGTCCGTGCCCGCGGGGGGGCGATGCTCCAGGGTCGTGAGATCGTGCTCGGTGTTTCGGGGGGCATCGCCGCCTTCAAGGCGGCGGCCTTGGCCAGCGGGCTGGTCCAGGACGGCGCCGGGGTGACGGCCGTCCTCACGCGGAACGCGGCCCGGTTCGTCGGGGCCCCCACCTTCGCGGCGCTCACGGGCCGGCCAGTGGCCAGCCGGACGTTCGACCCGCGGTACCCGCTCGGAGCCCACATCGAGCTGGCGGCCACGGCCGACCTGCTCGTCGTGGCCCCGGCTTCGGCCGATTTTCTCGCCAAGGCGGCGGGGGGCGCGGCCGACGACCTGCTGACCACGCTCCTGCTCTGCGTGGAATGCCCCGTGCTCGTGGCTCCCGCCATGAACGCCGCGATGTGGGCCAAGGCCGCGGTGCAACGCAACGTCGCCCGGCTCGCCGCCGACGGCGTCGCCATCGTCCAGCCCGGAACCGGCTGGCTCGCCTGCCGTCAGGACGGCGCCGGCCGCATGGCAGAGCCGGCCGAGATCGCCGCCGCCATTCGGGCGGCACTCGCGGCTGCCGAGCCGCGGCAGCCGCGCGGCTAGGGTCACGATGGCGAAGATCCTGCTCACCGCCGGCCCGACCCGGGCGTACCTCGACGAGGTCCGGTATCTGTCCAACGCCTCCAGCGGACGGATGGCGAAGGCGCTCGCCGAGGCGGCACTGGCGCGGGGGCACTCGGTGACGATCGTCAGCGGCCCGGTGCCCGTCCGCTACCCGGCCCGGGCCCGGGTGATTCCCGTGGTGACGACGGCGGAGATGCTCGGGGCGTCACTCGAGGAGCTGCCGGGCTGCGACGGCGTGATCGCGGCGGCGGCCCCGTGCGACTTCGAGCCGGTGCAACGCGTGGCCGGCAAGATCCCCCGCCTGGGCGCCGGTCTCACGCTCGAGCTGAAGGCCACGACCGACGTCATCGCCACGCTCGCCCGTCGCCAGCGTCCCGGCCAGTGGTTCGTCGCCTTCGCGCTGGAGCCCGGAGCCGACCCCGAGCGGGCCTTCGCGAAGATCACCGCCAAGCGGTGCGACCTGATCGTGGTGAACGACGTGACGGCCCTGGAGGCCGACGAGAACGCCGTCGCGGTCTACGACGCGGCCCACCGCCACGTCGGCTCGAAGCGGGCTTCGAAGCGGGCCGTCGCCGGGTGGCTGGTCCGCCTCGTCGAGCAGCGGCTCGTCGCCCGCGGGTCCCGAGCCGTATAACTCTCCCACGAATCAACCGTCCCCGGGAGCCGCCCGATGATCACCGTCGCCATCCTGGGTGCCACCGGCTACACGGCGCTGGAGGCCATCAAGATCCTGCTGCGGCACCCCCGGGCCAAGATCGTCGCCGTCACCAGTCGCCAGGAGGGCAGCCCGCCGGTGTCGACCGTCCACCCGAGCCTCGTGGGGCGGCTCGACCTGGCCCTGGAGGATCTCGAGCCTGAGGAGGTCGGCAGGCGGGCCGACTGTGTCTTCGGCTGCCTGCCGCACGCGGCCAGTGCCGAGATCCTGCCGCGGGTGCTCGCCGCTGGGGCGAAGGTGGTGGATTTCA
>JBIIUP010000088.1:0-11686 GCA_044339885.1 Pirellulales bacterium
GTGCCCTGCTCGTTCTCCGCCTCGATATCGGCCCACGCCGCCGCCGCCGCCTCTGGCCCGGTCCCGGCCGGGCGGGTGGTGAACGCGTCACCGAGCTTCGCCTGGAGGTCCTTGAGCGTCGGCACCGCGGGCTCCACGAACAGCCGGTGCGTGGGCAGGACGACGAGGCCGGGATCGCTCATCCCCACGAGCATCATGAGCACGAAGTTCGCCGGATGGTCGGCCGGCAGCGGCTCCCCGCCGTGCTCCGCCGCCCAGGCCGCGGCCACCTCGTCACGGTAGTTGCACGCCGTCTCGTAGCGGTGGTGGCCGTCGGCTATGAACACCGGCTTGGGGCCCATGAGCCCCGCGACCTTCGCCGCCACGGCCTCGTCGGCCAGGGGCCACATCCGGCTCTTCACGCCCAGGTGATCGGTCGCCTCCACGGGGGGCTGCCCCGCGACGGCCTGGTCGAGGATCGTCTGCACCTCCCCGGCGGGATCCGGGTAGAGGCCGAACACCTGCGAGAGGTTGGCCCGGCAGGCCCGGGTCAGCAGGAGCCGGTCCTGCTTCGGGCCGCTCATCGTCTCCTCGTGCGGATGGATGCTGCCGGTCCCGAACCGCTCCAGGCGGACACGGGCCATGACGCCCCGGCGGACGTGCCTCGCTCCCTCGACCTCGAATTCCTGGTGGTACACGTAGAGGACCGCCGCCGGTTCCTGCATCACCACGCCCTGCTCCCGCCAATCCTTGAGGAACCGCGCGGCCCGCGAGTACTTGTTGCCCCGCTCGTCGTCGCCCGGCTCCTCCCGGTTGAGTTCCAGCCGGATGACGTTGGCCGGGTGCCGCTCGTAAAGCGCCTTCTGGAGGGCGGCGTCGATGACGTCGTACGGCGGCGCGATCACCTGCGACAGGGCGCCGACGTGCTTGGGGTCGTAGCGGAGGCCGCGGAGGGGGGCGACGGTGGGCATCGGTTTCCTTGCGTGCCGGAGGTGGTGGCGGATTGGGACCGGGATCGTAGCAAATGCCCCCGCGCCGTTTCCCGTGAAACGCGCGTGCGGCGAACCGCATAGCGAGGGGCTGTCCGTGGGCCTCCGGGCCGGTGGATGCGAGAGGAGACGATTCACGTCCTGGGGAGCTCGGGGCTGCCCGTGCCCTGTCGCCGGACGTTCGCTCCGCCCATCCTGGGCTGCGCTCACTCCGTGCTGGCTGCGCTCCGGCATCCTGCCTGCGCTTGCCAGCAAGGCCGGCTCCCGGGCACGGGCAGCCCCTCGCGAGGGCACGACACTTGATGCGCCCATGCGGGCGGGAGGCGCGATCCGTGCCGGCCGTGCTCGACGGCGACCCCCGCAAACACCGACCGGAGGCCGGTGTTTGCGGGGCCTCGATCAGCGAGCCGCAGGCACGCTGATCGGCTGATCAATAGCGGTAGTACTCGGGCTTGAAGGGGCCTTCGACCGGGATGTGCAGGTACTCGGCCTGCTCGGGGGTGAGCTTCGTCAGCTTCACTCCCAGCTTGTCGAGGTGCAGCCGGGCCACCTCCTCGTCGAGCTTCTTGGGCAGGCGGTGCACGCCGACCTCGAAATTGTCCCCCTCGCACCACAGGGCCAGTTGGGCGAGGACCTGGTTGGTGAAGCTCGTGCTCATCACGAACGACGGGTGGCCGGTGGCACAGCCCAGGTTCACCAGCCGCCCCTCGGCCAGCACGATCACGGAGTTGCCCGAGGGGAGGGTGTAGCGGTCCACCTGCGGCTTGATCTCGACCTTCTTGACGCCCTTGGTGTTCTCCAGCCAGGCGATGTCGATCTCGAGGTCGAAGTGCCCAATGTTGCAGATGATGGCGTCGTTGGGCATCCGGGCGATGTGCTCGCCCCGGATCACGTCGCGGCAGCCGGTGGCCGTCACGAAGATCTGACCCCGCGAGGCGGCCTCCTCCATGGTCGTGACCTCGTAGCCCTCCATGACAGCCTGGAGGGCGTTGATCGGGTCGATCTCGGTGACGATCACCCGGGCCCCGAGGGCCTTCATGGAGTGGGCGGAACCCTTGCCGACGTCGCCGTAGCCGCAGACGACCACGACCTTGCCGGCCACCATCACGTCGGTGGCCCGCTTGATGCCGTCGGCCAGGCTCTCGCGGCAGCCGTAAAGATTGTCGAACTTGCTCTTCGTGCAGGAGTCGTTGACGTTGATCGCCGGGAGCTTGAGCTCGCCGTTCTCGTGCATCTGGTAGAGCCGGTGGACGCCCGTGGTCGTCTCCTCGGAGAGGCCGCGGATCCCGCCGAGCAGCTCGGGGAACTTGTTGTGGACCATGGCGGTGAGGTCGCCGCCGTCGTCGAGGATCATGTTGAGCGGCTCACCCCCCGGGAAGAACAGCGTCTGCTCGATGCACCAGTCGAACTCCTCGTTGTTCATCCCCTTCCAGGCGTAGACCGGGAAGCCGGCCTTGGCGATGGCGGCGGCGGCGTGGTCCTGGGTCGAGAAGATGTTGCAGCTGCTCCAGGTGACCTCGGCCCCGAGCTCCTTGAGCGTCTCGATGAGGACGGCCGTCTGGATGGTCATGTGGAGGCAGCCGGCGATGCGGGCGCCCTGGAGCGGCTTGGTGCGGCCGTACTTCTGCCGGAGGGCCATGAGGCCGGGCATCTCGTTCTCGGCCAGCATGATCTCGCGGCGGCCCCAATCGGCGAGGGAGAGATCGGCGACCTTGTAGGGCAAACGGGTTTCGACGTGGGCCACGGGAACCTCCTGGAGATTAGGGTGAGTCGCCAGCATCTTAGCGGCCACCCCGGCCCCGCCAAACCGAGGCTCACCCGGCCAGCCCAAACGCCCGGCGGGCGGCGGCCACGAAGGCCCGGACGCGGGCTGCATCCTTGCGTCCCGGGGACGATTCCACGCCGCTGGCCGTGTCGACCGCCCGAACCCCGGTCGCGGCGATCGCCGCGGCGACGTTGTCGGGCCCCAGGCCGCCGGCCAGGGCGATGGGTACCGGCAGGGGCCGGGCCCCCGCCAGCATGGTCCAGTCGACGCGGCCGCCCGTCCCGCCCAGCTGACCGGTTCGGGCGGCCGCCGGCACGGCGGAGTCGACGATCGCCAGTTCGGGAGCCCATCCCAGCGCGGCCGCCTCCGCCAGCCAGCGGCGGGCCCCGGAGAGCGGGTCGGCGGCGGCCGGCTCCAGCCGCACCGCACGGATGACCCGCAGCCCCGAAAGCGCCCCGCAGAGTTCGGGCGGGTCGACGCCGGCACCGTCACCGCCGAGGTGGCCGTGGAGCTGGACGGCCGCGAGCCCCACCTCCCGGGCGACCGCCCGGATGAAGTCGGCCGTGCCTCCGGCGAAGACCCCGACCGTGAGCACGCCCTCCGGCACGGCGGCCGCCACTGCCCGGGCGGTGGCGACGTCGAGGCAGCGGGGCGACCCCGGGACGAAGTTCAGGCCGATGGCGTCGGCGCCGGCGTCGGCCGCCAGCCGCGCGTCGGCCGGCACCGTCACGCCGCAGATCTTCACGTGAAACACGGATCCTCGGGCGGATGGCCGGGCGGTCGTTCCATCGGCACATCCGGCGCGACCGTGCGCGGGAGTGCCGTCGTCCTCACCGGGAAAGTCTACGCCCCCGTCGGACGGTGCAGGAAGCGCCGGCGGTTGGCCGAAAACGGAACGGGTGGGGACGGGCGATCGCGAGGCAGCGCGATCCGCGGCCCTGCGCCGCCTCCCCATGAGCCTCCGGGAACCGCACCCTCGATGCACGCACCCCGTCGGCACCCGTCGAACCGCCCGTTCATGGCCGCCCCGCGGACGCAGTTCTACCACCCCGCGGAGCCGATCGACGCGGCGCTCCACGCCGTCGAACGGTCCATCCGCCGGGCCGAGGGCGTGGCGCTGGTGGTCGGCCAGCCGGGCACCGGCAAATCCCTCCTGCTGGCGATGATCGCGGAGCACGTCCGGGACGACTTCGACGTCGCCTTCCTGTCGGGCGCGCGGATCCTCACCCGCCGCGCGCTGTGGCAGTCGATCCTGGCCGAGATCGGCGAGCCCTACCGGGGCATCGACGAGGGCGAGCTGCGGATGGCGGTCGTGGAACGGATCCGCGGGCTCGCCGCCACCGGCTCCGGGCTGGTGATCCTCGTCGACGAGGCGCACACGCTCCCGACCCGCCTCATCGAGGAGCTGAGGCTGCTCACGAACGTGCCGACGCCGTTGCCCGCGGTGCACATCGTGCTGGCGGGCGGCACCCGGCTGGAGGAACTCCTGGCGCTGCCGCGGATGGAGAGCCTCGCCCAGCGGATCGCGGTGCGGTCCTACCTCGAGCCGCTCGACCACGCCGAGACCATGCGGTACCTGCGGGCGCTGCCGAAGGCGGCGGGGCTCGACTGGGACGGGCTCTTCGCGCCCGGCTGCGACGACGCGGTGTTCACCGCCACCGACGGCGTGCCGCGGCTGGTCAACCAGCTCTGCGACCAGGCGCTGGTGAACGCGGGGGCGGGGGGCCGGCGGGTGACGCCGGCCGACATCGCCGCGGCCTGGCGGGAGATCCAGCGGCTGCCGGCGCCGTCCGGAGGCAGCGACGTCGGACGGCACGACGCCCCGCCGCCGCGCGGCCACGGTCACGCGGTCGCCGCCGACCTCGACGGCGACGCGGACGGCGGCATGGCGACGATCGAGTTCGGCGGGTTCGACGACGAGCCGGACCCCGAGCCGGCGCGGATCGACGCGGCGGAGGCCGACCATGGCGACCAGGCCGATCACGCGGCGGCCGCGCCGCAGGACCCATGGCGCGGGCCGGACGTCGAGCTGGTCTTCGACTCCGGGACCGACCCGTTCGACGACTTCTTCGCCCGGCGGGAAGGCGGCGACGACCGCGGTGTCGAGCGGTACGTCGTCCAGTCGGCCGACGACTTCGGCGGCCATCCCCACGTCACCAGCCGCGAGGGGCAGGCGCTCGCCCGCCTGCTCGCCGACTGCAACCGCGGCGGCGACGTGCCGGACCCGGCCCCCCGCGCCGACCGCTCCCCCGCGCCCCCCGCCCCTCCCGCCGCCATGGAGGCCGAGGACGACGCCGACATGGTCGTCATCGAGGACGACCTCGCGGACGCGGATCCGCCCGGCGGGCCGCGGGTGTTCCCGGTGCGGCCGGGCGACTACCGCAGCCTGTTCACGCGGCTGCGCCGGGGCGACCGCTAGTACGCCATCGCCTGGTCTGCATCGCCGGCTCGGGGGCGGCAAAAGTCTCGTCGCTGTGGGCCGAGGCGGCCCAAGGCTCCTCGAGCGTTCGCCGACCCCCTTCGCCTCGTCACCGAGCTTGCGGGGCGCCGGTTCTCGGACGTCGAAAACGCCCGGTCTCGCGGATCAGGCGACCGACGATCGCGGGTCATCCGGCCGCGGCACGAAAAAAAAGGCCCGGCCGGGTTTTCGCCCGGCCGGGCCGCATGAGGCGTCGAAGCGGGGCTTCGAGTCCGGCTTCAGAAGCCCTCGTAGACGACGAGGATGTCGCCGGACTTGCGGAAGCGGACGATCACCGAGATGCCGCAGCCGTAGTCGTACCGCACCTGGCCGCAGCCGAGGAGCGTGCACCGCGAGGTCTCGCAGGGGCAGCCCTGGCAGCAGGCCGGCAGGCAGACAGGCACGGCGACCGTGCAGCAGGTCTCGGGGCTCGTCGGGGTGAGGACCGTCTCGAAGGTGGGCTCTTCGCAGCAGCCGCCATGGCCGTGGCGATGCTTGTGGCAGTGCTTGTGGCGGTACTTGATGCAGGGATTCGTCGGGCAGCAGGTCTCGGCGCCGCAGTCCGGCTCGAAGCCGCACGACGGCTCGACGGCACAGGACGCCGGCTCGAACGCCGTGCAGCCCGGCTCGACGGCCGCACAACCCGGCTCCGCATGGGGGCGATGGCGATGACCGAAACCGGCCTCGGCGACGGCGCCGAGCGGGAGGAGCAGCGCGGCCGCGAGGCCGCAGAGTGAAAGACCGCGGAACATGGAGAGAAGCTCCTTGGCAGAGACTGGGGACCGCCACATCCTTCGAAAGGCGGCGAAGCCGGGATGCAGCCGCGGCTTCAAAAAACTCTGGCACGCCGGGCGCGGCTGTCAAAGACGGACCGACGCCCCGAGGGCGCGCCGAGAGTCCGGCTGTGCCGCCTGTGACGCCGCTGCCGCACCTTCAGGCAGCTGCCCTCGAAGCGGGCAGCATCACCGCTGGCGGCGGCGGACCGGCAACCCGAAGGTCGATCCGGAGCGCGTTCGACTTTGAGGTATCACCGGCTCGGGGGCGGCAAAAGTCGCGTCGCTGTGGCCGAAGCGGCCCAAGGCTCCTCCAGCGTTCGCCGACCCCCTTCGCCTCGTCACTCGGTCGGCTGCGGCGTCGCTCCCCGCTTTCGAGGTTCCCGCTAGGCCAGCATGCTTCGGAACCTGGCGAAGAGGTACGCCGAGTCGTGCGGGCCGGCGGCTGCCTCTGGATGGTACTGCACGCTGGCGGCCGGCGCGGTCCTGTGCCGCACGCCCTCGATGGTGCCGTCGTTGAGGTTGCGGTGCGTGACGACGAGCTCGGCCGGGAGCGTGGCCTCGTCCACGGCGAAGCCGTGGTTCTGCGAGGTGATCTCGACCCGGCCGGTCTCGAGGTCCATCACCGGCTGGTTGGCGCCGCGGTGGCCGAACTTGAGCTTGAATGTCTTCGCGCCGCAGGCCAGCGCCAGCAGCTGGTGACCGAGGCAGATGCCGAACATCGGCACCTTGCCCACCAGGCCGCGGACGGTCTCGACGCAGTAGCCGAGCACCTCCGGGTCGCCCGGGCCGTTGGAGAGGAACACGCCGTCGGGATTCCGCGCGAGCACCTCGGCGGCGGTGGCCCGGCCCGGCAGCACGGTGACGCGGCAGCCGGCGGTCACGAGGTGCCTGGCGATGCTCCACTTCATCCCGTAGTCGAGGGCGACCACGTGTTTCTCGACGCCGGTCGCCGCCGCGACGGGCATTTCGCCCCCCTCGACGGGCTGCGGCAACGGACGGGCCCACGCGTCGAGCGGCTCGCGCCACTCCGCGGCCCCCTGGGGCATCACCTCGCGGACGAGGTCCCGGCCCACGAGCGGCGGCGCCTGCCGCACCAGGGCCGCGAGCTTCTCCGGCTCGAGCACCTCGCTGGAGATCACCCCCGTCATCGCGCCGCGAATCCGCAGCCGGCGGACGAGCGCCCGGGTGTCGATGCCCGCGATGCCCACCACGCCCGCGCGGGCGAGGTATTCGCCGAGCGTGCCGGTGGCGGTGAAGTTGCTGGCGATCCGGCTGGCCTCGCGGACGACGAAGCCGGCCATCTGCAGGCCGCCGCTCTCGACGTCGTCCGGATTGACGCCGTAGTTCCCGATCTGCGGCGCGGTCATGCAGAGGATCTGACCGCGGTAGGAGGGATCGGTGAGGATCTCCTGGTAGCCCGTCATCGAGGTGTTGAAACAGACCTCGCCCGACACGGTGCCGGCGGCGCCGAACGAGTCGCCGACGTAGACGGTGCCGTCCTCGAGCGCCAGCGTGGCCCTGGGCATGCGGAGTCTCCTGCGGAAGTCAGGCGAGGATACCACACGGTCAAGGGCCCGCGCCGCTACCGCGGGTCGGCCACGAGCCGCGCGATCCGGCGCCCGGGGGCCGAAAGCGGCAGTCCCGCGAGGATGCGCCGCGTGACCCAGCGGCGGTTCCGTGTGGCCCTCGGCGCCGGCCCGGTCGCGACGCGTTCCACGACCGCGCAGGTTACCCGATGGTGCGTGACGGTGTAGGCGATGGCGCCCAGCCGGCGGCCGCGCGGGGGGCGTGCCACGCGCGGAAAATCCCAGAGGCCCTCCCACCATTCGCCGGGCCCGCGCCGCTCGACGAGCACGCGGTCGCCGCGGCGCTCGACGACCGCCGTCTCGCGGACGATCGTCGCGGCCCGCCGCGGGGCCGCCGCGGGAATCTCCGCGACGCGGTCGGTCCGCCGCGCCACGCACCTGGCGGCGAGCGGACAGCGGTGGCACAGCGGCCGCTCCGGGGTGCAGACGCCGGCGCCCAGGTCCATGAGCGCCTGGTTGAAGAGCCCCGGCTGCCGCGCGGGCACGAGGGCCGCGGCGACGTCCCACAGCGGCCCGTCCCCCGCCGGCCCGCCGACCGGCGCGGCGTGGCCCACGAGCCGGGCGAGCACGCGGCGGGAGTTCGCTTCCACGATCGGCGCCGGGACGTCGAACGCGATCGAGGCGATGGCGCCGGCGGTGTAGCGGCCGATGCCCGGCAGGCGGCGGAGTTCGTCGACCGTCGTCGGCAACCGGCCCCGGTGCACGGCGACGACCTCGCGGGCGGCCGCGTGAAGCTGCCGCGCGCGGCGGTAGTAGCCGAGTCCCTCCCAGGCCTTGAGCACGTCGGCCTCGCGGGCCCGCGCCAGGCTCCGCACCGTGGGGAAGCGTTCCATGAACCGAGCGAAGTAGCCGCGGACGCGGTCCACTTGCGTCTGCTGGAGCATGATCTCGCTCACCCAGACGGCGTAGGGGTCGCGGGACCGCCGCCAGGGCAGGTCGCGGCGCGTGCGGGAGTACCAGGCGAGGAGCGCCGGCGCGATCCTTTCGGGCACGGCCGCGGCGTCCTTCACGAAAGGCCCCTTGCAAACCTGTTTGGGCGCGGTTCCAACGGTGGCAGTGTAGCCCCTGTGCGGATCCGCACCGTCACGCCCCGCGCCCGCCGACATGCCGCGACGACCGCCACGCACCGCCGAACGGGACCGCCTTCGAGTCGAGCGGCGCGAGACGCCCGCTGGCCCCCGCTGGGAGCTCGTGCAGCCGCGGTGCTCCCGCCGCCGCCGCGAGGACCTCGAGGAGGTGGACGCCATGCTCGAGGCCGGCGAGACGGAGATCGCCCGCGACGAACTGGTGTGGCTGCTCTCGGAGTGTCCCGACTTCCTCGACGCGCACGTGCGGCTGGGCCTGATGGCGCTGGAGGACGGCGACCCGAAGCTGGCGCGGGGACACTTCGGGCGGGCCTACGAGCTCTGCCTGCGGACGCTCGAGGCCGCCGGATCGCCGCGGCCGCTGCCGCACGAACTCGACGGCAACAAGCCGTTCTTCGAGGCGGCGAAGGGGCTCGTCCACTGCCTGCTCGAGACCGGCCGCCGGCCGCTCGCCGGCGGCATCTGCGCGCGGATCGCGGCGCTCGATCCCGCCGATCCGCTCGGCATTCAGCGGCTCGTCGCCCGCGGCGGCTGAAGGAACCATCGTCCATGCAGCCCCCCCGGTTCATCGTCCTCGACGGCATCGACGGCTCCGGCAAGTCGTCGCAGATCGGCCGGCTCGCCGACTGGCTCCGCTCCCTCGGCCACCGCGTGACGACCTGCCGCGACCCGGGATCCACGGGCGTCGGCGACGCGATCCGCGACATCCTCCTGCACCGCCACGACCTGTCCCTCGACGCCACGGCCGAGATGCTCCTCTACATGGCGGCGCGGGCCCAGCTGGTGCGGGAAGTCGTCGAGCCGGCGCTGGCCCGCGGGGAATGGGTCGTCTCCGACCGCTACCTGGTGGCGAACGTCGTCTACCAGGGGCACGCCGGTGGACTCGACCCGGAGACGGTGCGCCAGGTCGGCGCCGTGGCGACCGGCGGCCGGATGCCGGACCTCGTGCTCGTGCTCGACGTCGACCTCGACACGGCCGCCCGCAGGCTCGACCGCCCCCTCGACAAGCTCGAGAACCGCGGTGCCGACCACCGCGAGCGGCTGCGGGCGGGGTATCGCACCGAGGCCCGGCGGCAGCCGGAGACGATTCTGCTCGTCGATGCGGTGGCGGGCATCGACGAGGTCGCCGCACGGATCCGCTCCGCGGTGGCCGCGCGGTTCGGCCTCGCGGGGGCGTGACGGCGGCACGGTCGAGGGGACGTCCCATGGCATGGCAGGGCATCGAGGGGCACGACGAGATCGTCCGCCGGTTCGTCGCCGCCGCCGACCGGGGCCGCGTGGCCGGCTCGTACCTCTTCGTCGGCCCCGCCGGCGTGGGCAAGTCCACGTTCGCCCGTCGGCTCGCCCAGGCTTTGGCCTGCCGCGACCGGCGGCCGGGGCTCGTTCCCTGCGGCTCCTGCGCGTCCTGCGTGCAGGCCGAGGCCGGCAGCCATCCCGACATCGACGTCGTCGCGAAGCCGGAGGACCGGGCCACGATCCCGCTGGAGGCGCTCATCGGCGACGACGCCCACCGGATGCGCGAGGGGCTCTGCTGGCGGCTGCTTCTGCGGCCGGCGGTCGCGGCCCGCAAGGCGGCGATCATCCTCGACGCCGACCATCTCTCCGAGGAGGGGGCCAACTGCCTCTTGAAGATGCTCGAGGAGCCGCCGGACGGGGCGGTGATCATCCTCATCGGCACGACGCTGGAACGGCAGCTGCCCACGATCCGCTCGCGATGCCAGATCGTGCGGTTCAAGCCGCTGGCGGAGGAGATCCTCAGGGGGATCCTCGCCGCGGAGTTCGCCGCCGCCCAGCCCCCGGTCACAGCGGCGGCGATCCAGGCGGCGGCTGCCGCTGCCGGCGGCAGCCTGGCCCGGGCACGGCTCCTCCTCGACGCCGACGTCGCGGGCTTCCGCGACCGGCTGGCGGGCCTGCTGGCCCGCCGGCCGCTGCCCGGGGTGGAACTGGCCCGCGAGACCCTCGCGCTCGTCGAGGCGGCCGGCAAGGAGGCGCCGCAGCGGCGGGCCCGGCTGCGGATCGTCCTGGATTCGGCGATCGAGTGCTTCCGGTTGGCGGTCCGCCAGGGTGCCGCCGCAGGCTCCTCCATCGTCGACGAGCCGCTCGCCCGACTGGAGTGCACCCTCGATGCGGTCGCCGCCGTCGAGCGCAACGCCAACCTCACCGTCCTGATCGACGCCTGGACGGCGATGCTCGAGGAGCCCCGGCTCCGCAGCTCGCGGTAGCCGGGCTCACGACGACCCGGCTTGCGCCTCCCGCCCGCCCCGCGCCCCGCGCCCGAGCCCCGCGGCTTGCCGGCGCCCCCGAGTCACGCGCGGGCCACGTGAATCGATTTTTCCGGTGGTGACTGTCGATCCAAGAGGGAGGGTCGGTCGGCTGCGGGGCCGGCCGGCATCGGCTATCTCGCGGGCGGTCATCCATGGCGGCACGAGCCGGCAATTTCTGCGGCCGTCTGCGCGGCTTCGCGGCGGTGCTGGCGGCGTGTCTGCTGGCGTCGGCCCCCGTCGTCGGCGCCGAACCGGTCGACGCCCGGTCCGCAGACGCCTTCAAGGCCCTCGCTGCCCGCGTCCAGAGGCCGGAGGCCATCGCGGCCGTTCCTCCGCCGACGACGCACCCACCCGCGGTCGGCGCCCCACCGCTGCCCGGCGACGAGTGGACCGATCCCGACAGCGTGAACTGGGCGGAACCTGCGGATCCGAGAGGCGGCGGCGGCCGGCGGCGGGGCCTGCTCGGCGAGCTGCGCGGCACCGAACCGCTGCTGCGTCCGCAGCCGTCCGGCGTGGGAGGCGGCCGGCTGCTCGACCGACTCCGGGACGAGATCCAAAGCCGCGGCGAGCGGCGGATCGCCCGCGGCCTGCCCGACTCCCCGGCCGTTCCCGCGCCGCCCGTCGCGGTCGCCGGCTGGCCGCTGCCGGTGCGGCTCCTCGAACAACTCGACCAGCTCACCGCGCGGGTGGCCGGTCAATCGGACCTCGACCTCGTCGCCGAGTGGGCGACCGGCGCGCGGTCCCTCCTGCAGGCCGTGCTCGACACTGCCGGCCCCCACGATCC
>JBIIUP010000301.1:0-3085 GCA_044339885.1 Pirellulales bacterium
CGCCGGCTGCGACCACCACCGCGAGCGGCGCACCTCGGGAACGGGCTCCGAATAGTCCCGCGGCCGGCTGCCGTCCATGATGCCGTAGAGGCGGAAGCCATAGGGGCCGATGTCGTTCTGCATCCAAGGGTCGAACCGCACCGACCGCCGCTTCTGGCTGCGGAAGGAGCCCGGTTCGAGCCAGGCGGGACTCCCCAGCGAGGCGCAGCCCGTGCAGGTCGCCGCCAGGATCCAGCCGACGATCGTCCAGCGAACCGTGATCGGTCGGGGGGCTGTCATGCCTGAGGCACCACGGGAAAGGGACCGGGACGGCGGGACTCTAGGCCGGCACGCGGCCACCGCGAAGGCCTGTTTCTCGGCTGACACGCCGCCCTGGCCGCCCAGCTTGCCCGCTTGGACCGTCTGCCCGCCCCTCGGACCGTTGCCCCAGCAGACCGTGGATCAAGTCTTCCGGAGCAGGATGCGCCCTAAGGCAGGCTCACGTGGAGCAGCCGCGCCGCAGCGCCGTCGTGCGGCATGGTCGCCAGCTCCTGGCTGCCGGCGCTGGCCGGCACGAGCAGGCACGAACCGCGGCCGAGTGGGGGCAGCCCCCAGTGGTCCGCCAGCCGAACGTTCCCGTCGAGCACGGCCAGGAAATGGCAGGCGTCGTCGCCCCCCACCCGCCAGCGGCCGCCGGCGGCCGGGTCCGGCCGCACCTCGTCGAACAGGAAGGCCGTGCTCGTGACGAGCCGGTGCACTGCCGGGTCGGCCGTGGGCTGCGGCCGCACCGGGTCGACGGGCCCGGTGCGGGTGGCCGCCTCGAGCCCCGCCTCGACGTGGAGCTGCCGGGGCCTGCCGTCGGGGCCGACGCGGCCCCAGTCGTGAAGCCGGTAGGTGACGTCGCTCGACTGCTGGATCTCGGCCACGAGCAGCCCGGCGCCGATTGCGTGCACCGTGCCGGCGGGGATGTATACGCAGTCGCCGGGACGGGCGGGGAAGGAGTGCACCACCTCGTCGACGCGGCCGCCGCGGAGGGCGGCCGCCAGCTCGGCGCGGCCGACGCCGGCGGCGAGTCCGGCGTAGATTCGACTGCCGGCCGCGGCGTCGACGACGTACCAGGCCTCCGTCTTGCCCCGATCCGGAACGGGCAGGCGGGCGGCCCGCTCGTCGTCGGGGTGGACCTGCATCGAGAGGTCGAGCCGGGCGTCGAGGAACTTGAACAGCAGCGGGAACTCGGCCTGCGGTGCATGCCGACCGAGCAGTTCCGGGCCGCGTTCCCGAACGAGCTTTCCGAGCGTCTGCCCGGCCAGCGGCCCGGCGGCAACGACGCTCTGATCGGCGCCGCGGTCGACGAGTTCCCAGGACTCGGCGAAGTCGTCGCCGGCGGGAAGCTGGCGGCCGAGGGACGTGGCGAAGCGGCGTCCGCCCCACAGGTAACGCCGGTAGACCGGCTGCAGGGGAAGCGGCGGCAGCACGTCGAATGACTCTCGGGAGGTCGAAACGGCGGCCGCTCAGGGGCCGGCGAAGCCCTCGACGATCCGTCCGATCGCGAAGCAGCATACCGCGCTGACGAGCATGACCAGCATCTGCCCGAGGGAGATGCGGTGCCCCAGTTCGAGCACGACGGCCACGGCCGGGATCGAGAGACCCAACAGCTGCGCGAAACGACCGGCCGCTCTCATGAGCCCGAGCGGCCGTCGGCCGCGATGTCGAGCCCGCGGGCCCGCGCACCGATCGCGTCGGAACGCGAGTCGAAGAGCGGTACGTCCTCGATGCCCCGACAGGACCGCAGCCGAGACGCGTTGGGCTGCGAAAGGCCGCAGAGCCGCAACAGCCCGCCGTCCTCACGGAGCCGGCCACCGAGCTTCGTGATCACGTCGACGAGCCGGTCGTCGACCGCCTCGACGCCGTCGAGTTCGAGGACGAGCCGGTGGGTGCGGTGCTCCTGCAGCATCGCCCAGATGCTCTCGGCGAGGTCCGCCCTGGCCGCCGGCACCGTCTCGGGCGTCGCCGCCTCCAGCCGCACGAACAACCAGTCCGGGCCACGTTCGACCCGCAGGCCCCAGCCGCCGCGGGCCGCCTCGCCGAAGCGACCCCGCGAGACGCGGGAAGAGAAAGATGCTGCCGACATCACCGAGCCCTCCGTGAGCCGCCGCGGGGCGTGAATTCCGTTTCACGACGCCAAGGGGAGACCGAGCCGCCGGTTCGGGCTGCCGCCGGCATGACCCGACGGAGCGAACCGGGCCGGCGGGATTTCCGTCCACCGACCCCCGACGAAACTTCATGGTATGGATCCATTCGGGGGGGTCAAGGCCAGCCCGTCCGGCATTTCGACCCGCCGGGCTTGTCGGTGGCGGGCGGCCCGCAATACTGCCTGCGTCGCCCGGCCACTTCAGGCCGGGGGCTTGTCGCCAGGAGGCAGGATTCATGGGTCGGCACGGCGCAGTCACGTTCAAGGGCAATCCGCTCACGCTCGTGGGCGAGGAGTTGAAGGTGGGTGCCGCGGCCCCCGATTTCGACCTGACGTGCTTCGGCCCTGCCGGCATGGCGCACATCACGAAGGCCGATCTCCTCGGCCGGCCGGCGTTCATCAGCGTCGTGCCCTCGCTCGACACGCCCGTCTGCCAGGTGCAGACCCGGACGTTCAACCAGAAACTCGCCGCCCTGGGGGACAAGGTCACGGCGCTGACGGTGAGCCTCGACCTGCCGTTCGCGATGAACCGCTTCTGCGGCGCGGAGAACATCACCGCGATGAAGAGCGGCAGCGACTACATGGACCGCGGGTTCGGCACGAAGTGGGGCGTCCTCATCGACGAACTGAAGATCCTGGCCCGCGCCGTGTTCGTGCTCGACGCCCAGGGCGTCGTGCGGTATGCCGAGGTCGTGAAGGAAGTGGCCAGCGAACCGGATTACGACGCGGCCTTGAAGGCGTTGCAGGGCCTCGTTTAGGGCAGCCCCGCGCACGATCGATGGTTTGGGCGATCGTACGCTCGAGGCTCAAGCGGGAACCGTAAGCTGCTTTGACGCCGCCTCGGGTCGATCCCGGCCGGCGGTCCACGCCGGCGGCATGCGCGCTAGGCTCCGAGCATCGCCTCGATCGCCTTGC
>JBIIUP010000089.1:0-11543 GCA_044339885.1 Pirellulales bacterium
CCGGCCGTCGGGGGACGGTGCCTTGTCCTGGTGTGCGGGCTTCTGGGGACGCTGGCGGCGGCTCGCGCCGCCGGCCCCGTCGACGCGGCGCTGGCGGTGCCACCGGCCTCCAGGATTCCCGCGGCCCAGCTGCGGCCGGCCGTCGAGCAGGCGGTGGCGAACGGCGTGGCGTCGCTCATGGCGCGGATCCTCGCCGACGGCAACGACTTCGGCCTCGCCTTCCCGCCGCGGGTCACGCGGTCCCGCGTCGGCATGAAGAAGGTGCCCGCCCGCCGCGAGATGGTGACCGTGGACGTCTTCGAGCACGACTACGCCGAGGTCGATCAGCTCGTGCCGGAGGTGAGCGCGGGGGTGCCCACGGGCCGGTTCGTCCGCGACAAGGTGAAGGTGCGGACGAAGAGCCGCAAGGTCGGCACGAAGCAGGTCGAGCGGCTGATCCGCGACCCCGAAGGCACGTATTCCATCGAAGTGCCGGAGTACGGGCCCGGCGGGCCTGACGTCTACGAGCTCAACCTGCCCGGGTTCAACGGCATGGCCCTGTGGGTGCTGGCCAGCGCCGGCCAGGCGCAGCACCCCGCGACCGACCGTCTGGCCAGCGGCCTGTCCGAACTGATCGACAAGTTCGGCATCTCCGACCACACGTTCGACGTGGCCTGGATGGCGGCCGGCTTCACCGCCCTGGGGGCCGACTCGCCGCACGCCGGGCTGGCCCAGGATCTCGTGGCGAAGCTCGTCGACGGGCAGGTCCGCGAGAAGGGGGGGGGCCGCGGCCTGTGGGGCCCGGTGTGCATCAACTACGGCTACTTCTCCAAGCTCTTCGAGATGCAGGATGCGCTGCGGCAGGAAGTGGAGGTCAAGCTTCCCCAGGCGATCGAAGCCGCGCCGCCGCAGCAGCGGGCCGCGCTCGCCAACCGCGGCAAGGAGGTCATGCGGGTGCTGCGGGACGTGCAGAAGGCCTACAAGAACGCCGCCTCGCTGGGGACGCGGTTGATGGACGTGACCGAGCCCTACCGCGGCGTCGAGCAGTCGATCATCCCCGGCCTGCCGCTCTACATCTACAACCGCGTCGTCGTCGATGTGGAGTCGACGGCGGTGGCCGCCTTCGCCCTGGCCGAGGCCCGCCGGGCTGGCATGCTGCCGGCCGAGACGCAGCGGGCCCAGTTCCGCGGCAAGAAGCTGCATCCCGGGGAGAAGACCGAGGCGGCGCTCAAGCTCGCCGGCGAGCAGATGGCCGCGTCGATCGCCGCCGACGGCGGGTGTCCGTCGCTCGTCCGCCAGGGCGTGAACACGGGCTTCGACAAATCGAGCCTCAAGATCGGCGGCGTGCCGTTCACCGGCACCCACCCGGGGCTGTTCGAGATCGAGACCGCCGTCACGGACGTCTCGGGGCAGGCGGCACTGGAGTTCCTGGCCGCGGCCGCCCCGGGGCCGCTGGCCGCCGCCGAGCAGCCGCGGGAGCGGGCCCGCGCCCGAGCGGCGGCGATCGCGGAACGGTGGTACGCCGCGTCCGCCTCGGGCTACGCGGCGAAGGCCTGGCCGTCGGTCTATGACCGATACCACATCTCCCACGCCGACCTGGCCAAGTCGGCCGACCTGCCGCAGCCGCCTCTGGAGCCGCAGGCCGTGGACGCATTGCCCTGGGGCAGGGGGGCGGCCTTCTTCGAGATCGTGCCGCAGTTCGCCGGCCTGTTCGCCGCCGACCGTGGTGCCGCCCTGTTGGAGAACGACCTCTTCCGGCAGATCGCCTACCGGCTCGTGAGCCTGCAGGACGGCGACGGACAGTGGAAGGGGCCGCGGGCCAACCCGCTCTCCAGCGGCTGCGACGCGCTGGCCATGCAGGGCATGGCGGCCCGCTTCCACACGGTGCTGACCAACGGCAAGCAGCTCAAGGCGGCCGATCCGGTGACGTTCCAGTTCCTGCTGCGGCCGGCCTGGGCCCCCGATTACGACTTCCTCCCGGACAACGGCAGCTACGCGACCCTGACGAGCCTCGCGCTGCTCGTGCGGGCCGTCGACGGTCCTGTGGACCTCACGGGCGTGACCGTGGTGCCGGAGGCGACGGAGCAGACGGGGGGCGAGCCGCTCTCGCCGGCGAAGGCTGCCGCGCTGGCCAAGCGTCCCAACGCGGCCCGCTCGGATCTCTACGCGGCCGTGCTCGGCGGTCAACGCGTCGGGGCCGCCGCCGCTCCCGCCGCCGCGGCTGCCGAGCCGGCGACGGTGCCCGCGGAGGAGAAGGCCGGCGAGGAGATCGGGACGCTCGACGAACTGCTTTCGCCGACGCCGTGAGGCGGCTCAGCCGGGTCGCACGCGATCCGCAGGCGTCGCGGGGGCCGGGGTTGCCCGTGCCATCTCGCCCGGACGATCGCTGCGGGGCATGCTGCCAATCCTGTTCGGCACGGCGGTCGCCGGACACATGAATCTACGTCCTGCGTGGGGCGGGGTTGCCCGAGCCGTCTCGCCCGGACGTTCGCTCCGGGGCATGCTGCCAATCCTGTTCGGCACGGCGGTCGCCGGACACATGAATCTACGTCCTGCGTGGGGCGGGGTTGCCCGAGCCGTCTCGCCCGGACGTTCGCTCCGGGCATCCTGCCCTGCGCTCACTCGGTGCTGCCGGCGCTTCGCCGTCCCGGCTCCGCTTGTCAGCTACGCCGGCTCGACGGCACGGGCAACCCCTCCGGGCATCACCGTTTAAGGAACGACGGATGCGCGCGACGCAAGCGGGCACCGCATCAGGGCTTCGGCAGGAGCACGATGTCGGTCCACTCCAGGGGCAGGTCGAGGACGATCCGATCACCGTCGCGGCGGACCTTCACGGGCACGCCCTCCGTGCTCGTCGCGGTGCCGATCGCGTGGCCGAGATCCCGGCCGATCGAGAGCGTCAGGTTGGGGATCGGTTCGTAGGTGTAGTTGGCCAGCACGATCGCCGAGCCCGCGGGGCCCGTGAGCAGGTTCGCCTCGACCACCGGCACCGAAGCCGCGACGACCGGCCGGATGCCGGCGGCCGCCAGCGGCGCCCGGAAGGCCGCCCGGAGCTCACCGTCCCAGCGCTCGTCGAGAGTCGTCTGGCCGGCCTTGAAGGGGGAGTAGTCAAGCCCTGGCAGGAAGCCGACGGCGAAGACCGTCCCCGCCCCGTGGCCGGCCCGCATCGCGGCCGCCGCGCCGTCGGCGAACTTCCCGATCACCTCGCAGCCGTCGCCGGAGTTGCCGGAGAGGTCCATCCGGTACGCGATGCAGTCGTAGGTGGCCCGATCGTCGCCCGCGGCGAAGGCGGCGGTCGTCATGGGCACGGCCACGGGGAGGTCCTTGCGCTCGTTGCAGGGGCGGGTCTTGTCCCGCTTCAGGTTCGCGGCCCCCTCGGCGGGATAGACGGCGGCGGCGAATGCCGGAACGTGCGGCTCGAAGAACTCGTCCCGCGTCGCGGCGCCGGCGGAGAGGTAGAGGACGCCCCCCTTCCGCACCCAGGCGTCGACGGCCGCGGCGGCCTTGCGGGTGAGGCAGTTGCCCGGCAGGTAGAGGACCTTGTAGCGGTCGAGCAGGCCCGCCTCGACCTCCTCCTCGCCGAGGAAGTCGGGCTGGATCGAGAGGTGTCGCAGGGCCGCGTAGAGCAGCCGGGTCTCCACGAACACCGCCGGGTAGGCGGTATGCCAGATGTCGTGGCTGACGCTGTGGAGGATGGCGACCGGATCGCTCACGGTGCGGGCCGGATAGAGCACGGGCTCGGCCCGCGCGAGCGCCCGGCTGGTCTTCGCGACGCCGTCGTACATGCTCCGTAGGTCCGACCAGTAGTTCTCGGTGCCGATGTAGGTGGGGCCGAAGGTCCAGAAGAAGATGCTCTTCGAGCCCTGGCCGAGGTTGGAGTAGGCCTTGAGCCGGAGGTAGCGGTCGTCGCTGGGGGTGATCAGGCCGCGGAGCTCGACGGCCCGGTCGCGGATGCCGCCGCGCAGGACCGAGCTGAGGTAGCCGAAGCCCTGGCCTCCCAACCACGTGAACCCGGGCCCGTACATGTGGTTGAGGCCCAGCCAGTCCTCGGCCGAGACCACGTCGACCGATTCCTGGCGGCCGATCTCGAACAGGTCGAGATTCACGGCCCCCATGCCGAGCGTCGGCGAGCCCCAGGCGTTGAAGAAGGCGTGGCTGCCCGGAAGCGTCTCGGTCTTCACGCGCACCGGCGGGTCGAGGGCCGCGTAGGTGCCGCGGATCAGGTCGCTCGAGGTGCGGAGTTGCCGCGCCGACCACCACTGGAGGAACTTCGCCGAATGGTAGGCGAGCTTCCGCGTGGCGAGGTCGGCGGTCCGCGGCAGCAGCTTGTCGTAGAGCGGATCGCCGAGCCAGCGAACGGAGTCCAGCGGCGTCCCCAGTGACTCGTCGGTCTCGCCTCGGTCGCGGAGATACCCGCGGAACCAGCCGCTCACCAGTTCCTGGTCGAGAGCCCGAAGCTTGAGCGACTGCACCTCGTCGGCGATCACGACGTGGGAGAGGTGTCGGTGGATCCAGGCGCCGGCGGGGGTCGCCAGCGCCTTGGCGAGCCGCCCTTTCTCGACCCGCTCCCAGCGGAGAGCGCCCTTCTCGGGGTCGCCGACGAAGTGCGAGGTCTGAACGTAGGTCTCCATCCCGAACGCCTCGAGCGCCGCCGGGGGCACGCCGGCCGAGACGTTCATCCCGAGCAGGTGGAGCGTCTCTGCGGCCTGTCGCGCGAGGATTGGATCGTAGTGCGCCCAGACCGCCGAGATGATCTTGAAGCGACCCACGTCGGGGGCCTTGCCGCCGGAAGCCTCGCGGGCCCAGGCGAGATGACGGGCGGTCATCTGGGAGCCGGTCTCGAACTCGTCCTGCTTTTCCCGCAGGGGCGAGACGAGCAGGAAGGCGATCGTGGCCGAGCCGCTGGATTCGGTGAAGTCGAGCACGACGGCATCGTCGGCGGCCGCGTCGGCCAGTTGCACCCGGAGCTTCACTCCCTGGAGCTTCGCCGGCTCCTTCACGGTGAGCTTCAGCGACGGCCACTCGGCGAGCCCGCCGACGCGGTTGCGGCGGCCGTGAAGCCCGAGCGCCTTGGCATCGAGCCACGGCGTCCAGCCGTCGGCTCCGGTCTCGAGCGTCTTGGCGGGCAGGTTCCAGACGTCGGGACCCTTGTGGAGGTGGCCTCCGGTCACGAGCGTGAACCTCTCACCGGCCGGCTCGAGCACGCGGGCGCGAACGAACAGGCCCGGCTTTGTAGGCTCGGCCAGGCAGGCGCGGGGGGAGCCGACGAGCTGGTATGCGGCGCACGCGGCGACCATCCAGGCCCGGGCGTTCCTGGGAAGCCCGAGCATCGGGAGCGATGCGTTCATCGGAGCCTCATGGGGGTTGGATCGAGACCACAGTCCAAACCCCCCACGATACCGCAGGCAGCGACGGGGCATCCCCGTCGCATCGGTCGGGGGCGACGACGAAGGCGTCGCCCGAGACCTCACGACTCACGCGGTACGACGGCATGATTTCAATTCTCACCGACGCATTTTCTTTTTTCGAAAAACGGTATGTGAGTGCTGATTTCCTCAACAAAAAACTCCGCGAGCCATTGCCGATCAGGGCTCATTGCCAGATATTCGTCTTGAGTCAGGCTGGAAGCGTTCATCGAGACTTGGCGGACTCGTCATCGGCAATCCGCCTGGCGTGAGCCGTTGTTTCGGCTTGTTCAATTCCGGCCGTTCCATGGTGCGACGATGCCAACACTTCACACGACTCCTCGCGGATGCGTTCGCCTGCGGGCGGCCGCGCGGTGGAGCCTGCGCATCGTCACCGCGTCGAGGGTGCTCGGTGCCGGCGGAACAGCCTGGGGGTTCCGCCGGCGGCGGGCCGGTAGGCGGGGCGAGTCATGAGAGGTTTTGCGGCCATGGGCAGGCGGACTGACGACCAAGGCGTGCCGCGTCACGGCTTCACGCTCGTGGAACTGCTCGTCGTGATCGGCATCATCGGCGTCCTCATCGGACTGCTGCTGCCGGCGGTGCAGTCGGTCCGCGGGGCCGCCCGCCGGTCGTCGTGCGGCAACAACCTCAAGCAGCTGGGGCTCGCCATGCAGGCCTTCCACGAGCGCAACGGCTCGCTGCCGAGCTACTACGGATTCTATCCCCGGACGGGGAATTTCCAGCGACTCTACGGCAGCTGGATCAGTCACATCCTCCCTGACATCGATGCCCGGGTGGTCGGGGATGCGATCGTCAGCGGCACGACCGTCACCACGACGACGGAGACCACGAAGACCACGGTGATGGTGCTCGTGCAGAAGACGAAGGTGGTCAGCACGACGGTCGAGTACGTGGACTTCGTGGGCTTCAAGCAGACGAAGGTCATCACCGAGACGGTGCCGGATGGGCCGCCGGTGTGGGAAGAACGGGTCGAGTCGACTTTGGCCGGATCGGTCTCCTACGGCACCTTTTCCGTGCCGCTGCCGGTGCTCCAATGCCTCGGTGACCAAAGCGCCCTGCCCGCGGGCGGGACCGTCGCCTGGCAGGCGCCGGGAACCAAGAAGCCCGCCGACTGGTCGACGACGAACTACATGGCCAGCGTCCATGCGATGATTCCGATCGGCGGTCGGGAGAGCAACGGCACGTTCCGGCTCGGCACGAGCGACACGACGTTGGCGCCCCTCGAGACGCCCAACACCTTCGCTCAGATCGTCGACGGCCTGTCGAACACGATCCTCCTCGCCGAGGCGATGCGGGAGTGCAACGCCGGATCGCGGTATCGGTTCGCCGGATACACCGATCACTGGGATGGCGTCCACGTCCACCAGTTCGGCACCCACCACAAGGCGGCGGCCAACACGCTCATGTTCCAGACTCAACCCGGGGCCCAGGGATGCAGCAAGATCAGGGTCCAGGCCAACCACGGTTCCCAGCTCATGGTGGCGATGTGCGACGGGAGCGTCCGCTCGCTGTCCAAGGAGATCAGCCGACGCGAGGTCACGGACCCGGACGTGGACGGCACCATGGTCGGCGGTGCCACGGACTACGGCCCGTCGCGGCCGGATGGCGTCTGGGACATGCTTCTGCTGCCGGACGACGGTCAGGTCCTCGAACTCGCGGAGTGATGCCGCGAGGCGACCGCCCATGGCCAGATTGCTCGGCATCGTCGCAGGGGTCGGGGTCGCGGTCGCCGGATGCGGCGGCCCGCGGCACGTCGACCACTCCGCAGAGGTCGTGAGCGGCCTGGCCAGTTCGTCGGCGCAGCGGAGGGTCGAGGCCGCGAGGTTGGTGCCGGGAATCGGGTTCGTGCCCCCGGCGGCCGTCGAGCCGCTGGTCGCCATGCTCGGCGAGGCCGATCCCCAGGCCCGGCGGGCCGCCGCGGAGGCCATCGCCTACCTCGGCGACGGCGACAAACGGCTCGTGGAGCGGTTCCTGACGATCTACCGAACCGAGAAGGATCCGGTCGTGCAGACGGCCCTCGGCGAGGGGCTCGTGCGGATGGGCGTCGTCTTCGAAACGCGGTAGCCGCGACCCGCGGTCCGGCCGGCATGGGCCCGGCGGATGGCGGTCAGGGGGACTCGCTGGCCGGCAGCGGCCGTAGGCCGCCGAGCCGGCCGACGAACCGCGACGCCGACGTTGAGACCGGCTCACTCGTCGCCGTGCCGCCGACGTTGCCGGCGGCGTCGGTCGCCTCCACCCGCACGAATATCCGGGCGGGCACGCTGCGGTCCGGCTGCCAGCGGTGCTCTCCCTGGTTCTCGACCCGGTCGGCGATCGTGGCCCACGGGCCGTCGGCATGCGGCGAGTAAAGGAGGCGGACGCTCCGGGGTGACAGGAGCGGATCGCGGGCAGCGTAGCGGATGACGAGTGCGTCACCGTCGCGGCCGGCCGACTGCAGGTCGACCTGCGGCGGCTCCTCGTCGATTCCCAGCCAGGTCTCGGGGGCGTCACCTGACCGCGGGCCGGCGGCCGAGACGGGATCGTCGGCGACCATCTCCAGCCGGAACCCGTAGAGGCCGGCGGCCGGCAGCTGTACGTCGATCGGGCTGCGGCCGTCCTCGTCGACGGCGGCCCGCTGCCAGGTGACGCCGCCGTCGCGGGTGCTCCAGAGCTCGGCCCGCAGCCGACGGCCGTCGGCCTGCTCGGGCGGAGGCTCGTAGTCCCAGGCGAACCGCCGCGACCGCGTCAGCTGGAGCGGCCGGCCCCGGTACTCCAGCGGTCCGCCGTCCGCCGCGGCGGCCACCGCGCCGGCGGCACCCGCGCCCGGCTGCGTGACGCCCGCATCGGCCCGCCGCGGGGCCGTCTGCGTTCCGGCGGTCACCGCCCGCTTGACGAGCACGCTGTGCGGTCCACGCCCGGCGGCGCCGGCCTTCGGCTCACCGCCCGACCAGGAGGGCGCCGACTCGGCGGCCCAGCCATTCGGCCCGGCGGACTGTGCCAGGGCGGTCGCAGCGGGCGTCGCCACCACGTCGGCGGCCGGTCCCGTCGGCCCGCCGTCTGCGGGCGTCGTCGGGCTCGAGGCGAGGGACTGTCCTTCCGCCGGCAAGGGGGGAAGGCCGATCTCGACGGCCAGCGCGGCCTGGTCGACCTGCGGATCCGTCGACTCCATGTCGAACTGCCGGACGGTCTGGTTGCCGGAGGAGTCGGCGACGGTGATGCGCAGCTTCAGCGCGGCGACCTTCTCGCCGGCCCACCAGATCTCCTCGCCGACCAGGTGGGCGGGCGACTCGCGGGCGAGGATGCCCTGCGCGGCCACGGGCTTCCAGGCCTTGTCGCCGGCCGCCTTGTACTCCACCTTCAGCGAGGGCAGGCTGATCGAGTCGTCGGCCGCCGCATAGCGGCAAGCGATCTCGCCGTCGGCGCCCCGCCACACACGGGCGGCCAGCCTGGGGCCGGCGGCGTCGACGAGCACCCTCATGTCGGGGCCCTCGCCGCCCCGCATGCGGCCCTTGCGGTCGACGGCCCGCAGCCGGAACCAGTACTCGCCGTCGGCCTTGGCGGTGTAGGTGAAGGAAGTGGCGGAAGGATCGGCCTCGCCGGCGGCCTCCCAGGTTCCGCCGAGATCCTGCGACGCCTGCAGCACCACGCGGGCGGCGGCGGCGTCGGCGTCGGGGTCCTGCGACTTCGGCAGGCGGAACGGAATCGTGAACGACCGCTGCTTGGTCCGCACCAGCTCCGGCAGGCCGGGCGGATCCGCGGCCGCCAGGGCCGAACCCGCCACCGCGATCGGGAGCAGGAGGGCCCAGACCAGGACCCAGCCGAGGGCCCGCGCCGGGACCGAGGGCTTCCGCAGGGGCGACGCAAATGGGGCGCAGGGGAAGCCCTGCCGCGGGGAAAGCTCCATAGCCGGAAAAATCGGCTGGCCGCGGCGGAAAAGTCACTCATTTTCGGAAGAACCGGCCCACGGCCCGGCTCCCCACCACCGGCGATGGCGGCCCAGCCGAGCCCGCCTGCGCAGACTGTGACGTCGGCCGGAATTCGCGACAGCTGCGGAAGATGGGCGGGTTGTCGCTGGACCATGTATGGACGGCAGGGGCATAATGCCGTATTGCCCTTGGGTGATCGCTCGCCTGCCCGGCCGCGGCGGGGATCCACGGTCCCGGGCAGTCGACAGCCGTGCCAGCGTTCCTGATCGCCGTCCTCCTCCTCTGCCTGCTCGTCGGGCTGGGCATCGTCGCGATCGTCATGATCCGCTCGCGGTGGCTGGCGTCGGATGACGATCGTGGCGATTGGGAAAAGACGCTCGTCGACTACAAAAATCTCCGGGACGATGGTGTGCTCAGCGAAGAGGAATTCCGAAAGATAAGAACGCTCGTCGAGCCGCGGACGCGGATCGGCATGCCCGTTCCGCGCGGCCCGCACCGGCTGGCCGCCCAACTGTCCGTCCGAACCAACAGAGGATGTGAATGATGCCAACCGGGAAGGACGTGGGCGGCGGTCTGGGACGGCGCGGGGCCGGCGGGACGACGAAGAAGAACGCCTTCTGCTCGTTCTGTCGCAAGAGCTACCGCGACGTCGGGCCACTCGTCGAGGGTCCCGGCGACGTCTACATCTGCGGCGAGTGCATCGACCTCTGCCAGTCGATCCTCGACCAGGAGAAGAAGCGGCGCGGCACGAGCAAGCAGCTGTTCACGGCCATCCCGTCGCCGCGGGAGATCGTGCAGCATCTCGATCAGTACGTCATCGGCCAGCACCATGCCAAGCGGGTGCTCGCCGTCGCCGTCCACAGCCACTACAAGCGGCTGAATCTCGGCGCCGAGGCCGGCGAGGTCGAGGTCGACAAGTCCAACATCCTGCTCCTGGGGCCGACCGGCTCGGGCAAGACGTTGCTGGCCCGGACGCTGGCCCGGATCCTCGACGTGCCGTTCGCCATCGGCGACGCGACCACGCTCACCGAGGCCGGCTACGTCGGCGAGGACGTGGAGAACCTGCTCCTCAAGCTGCTCAACGCCGCCGACTTCGACATCGAGGCGGCCCAGCGGGGCGTGCTCTACATCGACGAGATCGACAAGATCGGGAAGACGAGCCAGAACGTCTCGATCACCCGCGACGTCTCGGGCGAGGGGGTGCAGCAGGCGCTCCTGAAGATGCTCGAGGGCACCGTCGCGAACGTGCCGCCGCAGGGGGGACGCAAGCACCCCGAGCAGCAGTACATCCAGCTCGACACCTCGAACATCCTCTTCATCTGTGGCGGGACGTTCGTGGGAATCGACAAGATCATCGGCAAGCGGCTCGGCAAGCGGACCATCGGCTTCGGCCAGGCGACCGGCCACCGCGGCGAGGCGGAACTGGCCGAGCTCCTGCCGCAGGTCGACTCCGACGACATCCTCGAGTTCGGCCTGATCCCCGAGCTCGTGGGGCGGCTGCCGGTGATCTCGTCGCTCCAGCCGCTCGACGAGGCGGCGCTCGTCAACGTGCTCAAGGAGCCGAAGAACGCGCTCGTCAAGCAGTACCAGAAGATGTTCGGGCTGGAGAACTGCCAGCTGGAATTCACCGACGACGCGCTGGCGGCGATCGCCCGCAAGGCGATGAAGAAGGAGACCGGCGCCCGCGGCCTGCGGAGCATCATGGAGGACGTGATGCTCGACATCATGTTCGACCTGCCCGATCACCAGGGCAGCACCTACGTGATCAACGCCCGGAACGTCGCCGGCGAGGAGCCGGTGGTGCCGCTCCGCGAGGCCCGCACGAAGAGCGCCTGACGGCCGCGGCCCGTAGCCCGGTTACCGGCCCGGTAGCCCGGTTGCCGGCCCGGTAGCCCGGTTGCCGAGCAACCGGGAATCCGCGTCGCGTCGTCGCACGATCCGGTCGCACGGCGACCGGTCTACCGAAGACGTCCGGCAGCCAGGTCGCTTCGCCCACTCGTAGCCCGGTTGCCGGCCCGGTAGCCCGGTTGCCGTGCAACCGGGAATCCGCGTCGCGCCGTCGCACGATCCGGTCGCACGGCGACCGGTCTACCGAAGACGTCCGGCAGCCAGGTCGCTTCGCCCACCCGGTAGCCCGGTTGCCGGCCCGGTAGCCCGGTTGCCGTGCAACCGGGAATTCGCGGCGCGTCGTCGTACGATCCGGTCGCACGGCGACCGGTCTACCGAAGACGTC
>JBIIUP010000302.1:0-3047 GCA_044339885.1 Pirellulales bacterium
ACGAGGAGTTTCGCGCGGAACTCGAGGCCGCGCTGCCACGGCTGCCTCCCTACCGCGTCGACCGCCGGGGGCACTTGCAGGAGTGGATCGAGGACTGGAGGCCTGGCGACCAGTGGCACGACTGCTCGGCGAACTTCACGTTCTATCCCGGCAGCTCCATCCGGCAGCGGCGGGATCCAGAGCTGGCCGCGGCCATCGGGCGGTGGATGGAGTCGCGGCGCAGCCAGAGCGGGTGGCTCGCCGCCTGGGACATGGCGGTGTGGGCGCGGCTCGAGCGGGGCGAGCGTGTCGACGCCCTGATCCAGGACTTTCTCCGGCACTCCGTGGCACCCAACCTGCACAACCATGCGTCGAACCAGTCCGACGCGAGTTTCGGCTTCACGGCGGCCGTGGCCGAGGCGCTCGTGCAGAGCCACGCCGACGAGATCAGCCTGCTTCCGGCGCTGCCGACCGGATGGAGCGACGGCGCCGTCAGTGGCCTGCGGGCCCGCGGCGGCTTCGAGGTCGCCATCGAGTGGCGGGCGGGCCGGCTCCACGAGGCCCTGATCACGAGCGACCTCGGCAACCCGTGCGCGATCCGTCACGGCCAGCGGACGGCCCGGCTGACGCTGGCTCGCGGGGCGAGCGTGCGCGTCGATGCGCACCTCGCGTCGATCGACCAGCGATGACCCGCAGGCGGCCCGGCCAGCAACGCCGGCTCACCGGCACGGGCAACCCCTCGTGCAATCGATGGTTTGGACTCTCACACGCGCGGGGATCAAGTGGGAGCCGTATGAGCCCCGATTGTCCCGTCAATTTCCTGACTGCTGAATCCGTGCCCTGCGCTTCGAGCGTTGGCAGGGGTTCGCCGGCGCCGCCCGCGATCCGCTCTGGGAGTACGAGGCGTCACCCGGCAGCCGGGAGGCCCGCGGCTGGCCGCGTCAGAACGGCACGTCGTCTTCGCCGGCCTCGGCGAAGGCGTCGTTGGGATCGATGCCGCCGCCCGCGCCTTCGGAAGCCCGCCCGCTCCCGGACACCTGCTTGAACGAGAGCCCCTCGGCGCTCAGGAAAAATTTGACCTCGCTGGCCTCGTCCCGCTGCCAGCGGCGGCCGCTGAGGCGGTAGGTGACCTCGATCTCGTCTCCCACGGTCAGGTCGTCCACCGCATCGCAGCCATCCTTCACGAACTCGATCGGAATGAAGTTCGTGAACGTGCCCTTGGACTGCTCGAGCACCACCAGTCGCTTGCGGAAGCCCTTCTGTCCGAAGGTCTTGGTCTCCTCGATCAGGTGGACGACGCCGCGGACGCTCGGTTCTTTCATGGAGTTTCGGCCGTTGGTGGGTTGCGATCGGGCTCCGGCACCGCCGCCCGGCGGGCTCTCGGGAGGCGAGAGTATCGCACGCAGCCGGCCAAGCACGCCAGTCACCGACCCGAGGCCCACTGGCGGAGAGTCGCGACAGCAGCGCCCCTCCAGCGCGCACGTCGGCGCGCCCGGGAGCGGCTACCACGCCGTCCAGCCGCCGTCGACGACGATGTTCTGCCCCGTGATGTAGCTGCCGGCGTCGCTCGCCAGCAGCAGCAGTGCACCCTTCAGCTCATGCCGCCTTCCCATGCGTCCCATGGGACTTTTCGTCCCCAGCCTCCGCTCCAGTTCAGCGGCAACGCCGTCCGGCACCGGAAACGGGCCGGGGCTGAGGCAGTTCACACGCACGCCGTCCCGCGCCCAGTAGACCGCGAGATGCCGGGTCATCTGGATCGTGCCCCCCTTGAGGGCGTGGTACTGCACGGCGCTGGCGACGCACACCCCTTCGTAGGCGTCGGGGTAGGAGCCGACGAGGCCGTACATCGACCCGATCATGACGATGCTGGCCGGCGCCGCGCGGGAGACCGCGTGCTCACGCATCATGCGCGCCAGGATGAAGTACGCCGTGTTGTTTCGCAGCTGCGCGTCGAACTCCTCGGCCGACACGTCGGTCAGGTCGTGGGTCACGGCGGGCCGGTCGATCGCGTTGTTGACGAGGATATCGAGCCGGCCCCCCGCCAGTTCCACCGCCGCCGCGAATCCCGTCGTCCGCGAGGTCTCGTCGCTCTGATCGAGGGTCACGCCGGCGTGCGGAGCCCCCGGGACGGCGGGCAGCGTGGCCGCGAAGCGGCGGCAGCGCTCGGCATCCCTGCCGGCGACGATGACGGTCGCTCCCGCCTCCGCCAGGCAGCGGCTCATGCTCGCCCCCAGATGTCCCGTGCCCCCGGTGACGAGGGCCGCACGGCCGCGGAGGTCGAGGAGTTCGGCGACCGTCGGCTCGGCGGCTGGGCTGGACATCGACGAACCTCGGAGGAATCGGGTCGGCTCAGAGCAGGGCGGTCACAAGGTACGGCACCGCCGCGATCACCGCCACGAACCCGCAGGCGACGGCGAAGCCCACGAGGCCCTCGCGGGACGGCCGCGGCAGCTCGATGTCGCCACGGGGAAACCAGCGCGGCACCTCCGGCTCCGGTCGCTCCGGCAGCGCGCACGGCTCGGCCACCACTTCGCCCGGCCGGACGGGCGTGCGCAGCAGCCGGAAGAAGCGGTCCAGTTGCTCGGCCGGTGGCCGCGGCGTGCAGAGGCTCGTGACCAGCCCAGCCAGCAGTCCCGCCCCCAGGTAGAGCAGGATCGTCCAGGCGTCGGCCACCTGCAGCCGGCCATCCATCTCGACGGTGAGGGCCCCGAGGCCGGCATTGGCGAACGCGCCGGGAAACAGCGCGCAGCACGCCCACACCGCGTAGGCCACGAGGCTCGACACCCACACCGCCGCGGGCGTCCAGCCGCGCCAGGCGATCCCGATCCAGAAGCTGATCCCCACCGGCGCCGTGGTCTTGATCACGAACTTCACGGCGTCGATCACGTCGGTGAACGTGGTCTGGAGCACGATCGCCAACGCCACCGCCGCCACGCTCGCGATCCGGCCGGCCCAGAGGTAGTGACCGGGGGTCCGGCCCGGCGCCAGGTGCGGCCGGTAGAAGCCCTCCGTGAACAGCGCCCCGGCGGCGAGCATTCGCGTGTCGGCGGAACTCGTGGTGGCCGCCA
>JBIIUP010000090.1:0-11524 GCA_044339885.1 Pirellulales bacterium
CGCTCCACCGCCGGGGGCCAGGAATCGGCCACGAAGATCTTCACCCGGCGGACGTCCCGGGCGTCGGCGGGGACGTCGCTGGTGAACTGGTAGGGGTTGGCGTTCCGCACGAGGTCGGGCTCCACGCGGACGAGGTAGTCGCCGCCCCCCTCGTCGCTGGGCACGTAGGCTGCCTCGATGCCGGTCGCCAGCAAGGCGGCCGCCAGGAGCAGGCTGTCGAGGATCATGGTCGGGACTCCGGAGTTCTCGCGTCAGTCCAGGTTCTCACGTCAGGAGGATTTCAACCTCCCGTACCCCCGCCGTGCAACTCCGGCGGGGGCGGAGATGGATTTTCGTCGCGGGACGCGGCCCCATGGGCCGGATTCCGTGCCGCCACCTCACCCTGCATGCTGTCGAGTTCCACCTGGAGCATCGCGAGGGCCGCCTGGAGGAACGCCACCGCGATCGGGCCGACGAAGATGCCGATCGGTCCCAGCGCGCCCACGCCCCCGAGCACGCTGAGCAGGGCCAGGAGCGGGTGGAGCTTCGACTGCCCGTGGAGCACGATCGGCTTGATGATGTTGTCCACGGTGGAGACGACGCACAGGCCCCAGAGCGCGAGCCCGGCGGCCGTCCAGGTGTCCTTGACGAAGAACAGCAGGTAGAGGCTGGCGGACCCCCAGACGGCCGCCGCCCCCACGAAGGGCACCAGGGCGCCGAAGAAGGTGAGCAGCGTGAGCAGGAACACGTTCCCCAGGCCCGCGACGTAGAAGCCGAAGCCGGCCAGCACCGCCTGCACGAGTGCCGCCAAGAGCGTCGAACTGACGACCGCGCGGCTCACCTCCTCGAATTCCTGAAGCAGCTGGTACTGGTAGCGGACGTCGAGCGGCACCAGCCGGGTGACGGCTTCGAGCATCCGGCGGCCGTCGGCGAGCAGGTAGAACAGGGCCACCGTCATCACGATGAGCCCGATCGCCAGCTTCGCAAGCACGATCGGCGCCCGCTTGGCGATCGGGCCGATCAGCTCCTCGGCCAGCTTCCGCAGTTCGTCGTTGACGCTCTCCGCGGTGATGTGCAGGCCGGTCGCCTCGTTGAGGCTCTCGACGAGGCCGTCGAGGACGGCGGGGTCGAGCCGGATGCCCTCCTCGCTGCGGAGCATCGCGGCGGCGTCGCCCCCGGCCCGGGCCACGAGCAGCGAGAGCGGCACGAGCACGATGAGGAGCACGAAGGTCGTCGTGAGGCCGGCGGCGACCCAATCGGGCACCTGGTAGCGGTCGCGGAGCCAGCGGTGGAGCGGCCCGAAGATCACCACGAGCATCGCCGCCAGGAGCAGTGGCAGCAGGAAGGCCGCCATGACCCTCAGCGACAACAGGCCGAACACGACCACCAGGGCCAGGATCACGCCGAAAGAAACCATCCGCGTCATGGGCCGCCGTCCCGCACCGCGCGGCCCGAATCCAGGGCGTCGCGCACGCTGCGAAGCATACCCTGCGACGCCGACGACGGGATGGCGGTTCACGGGCGGTGCCGTTATCCTCGGCCGGCGCGGGCGGACCGCGCGAGGCCCGTCGGCCCAGGAGATCCCGCGATGCCCCCGCCGGATGTCTCGCTCGTCGTTCCGGTCCGTGACGAGGCGGGCAACATCGGGCCGCTCGTCGACGAGATCCGGGCGGCGCTCGACGGCGCCGACCTGACCTGGGAGCTGGTGTTCGTCGACGACGGCTCCACCGATGGCTCGTGGAGCGAGATCGGCCGTGAGGCCGCGGCCGACGACCGTGTGCGGGCCATCCGTCACCGGGGCGGGCTCGGCAAGTCGGCCGCGCTTGTGTCCGGGTTCCGCGAGACATCCGGCCGACACGTCGTGATGCTCGACGGCGACGGCCAGGACGTGCCGGCCGAGATCCCCCGCCTGCTGGCCGAACTCGACCGCGACCGCAGCCTGGGGCTGGTGAACGGTTGGAAGCGGCCGCGGCTCGATCCCTGGCACAAGAACCTGCAGTCGTGGCTGTTCAACGCGCTCGTCGGGCAGGTCACGGGGCTCCGCCTCCACGACCACAACTGCGGCCTCAAGGCCATCCGCGGTGACGTCGCCCGCGGCCTCGACATTGCCACCGACATGCACCGTTTCATTCCGGTCCTCGTGTGGCTCGACGGCCACGGCGTCGTGGAACTGCCCGTGCGGCACCGGCCGCGGGTCCGCGGCGTCTCCAAGTACGGCGTCGGCCGGCTCGGCAAGGGTCTCGCCGGCCTGGCGCGCGTGGCGGAGAGGATTCCCGACAGCCGCCGCGGGACGCGCCGCGTCGAGCCCCGCGGCAGGCTGCGCCGCGGTGTCTACGCGATCCTGGCGACGCTGGCCCTCGGGGCTGTGCTCGGCCGGATCGGCGCCGTGTCGAGCGTGGACCGGCTCGCCCTGGAGAGCCGGCTCGTCGACGAGGCGGTGGCCCGGGCCGCCGCCGGAGACGCCCAGGCCGACGGCGCCGCGATCCGGGAGCGGATCGAGCGGGAGAAGCGGCTCCTGCGGCCGTTCCTCTCGGCGAACGACCGCAGCCGCTGGCTGACGATCCGCAGCCTCGTCGAGCACGGCACGTTCGCGATCGACGGGCTCGTCGTCGAGCCGGGCTGGGACACGATCGATGCGGTCGCCCATCCCGACGCCTCCGGCAGGCTGCGGCTCTATTCGAGCAAGCCGCCGTTGCTCTCGGTGCTCTGCGCCGTCCCCTACTGGGCGGTGCACCGGCTCACCGGCTGGACGCTCGGCGACCATCCCTTCGAGCTCGGCCGGATGCTCATGGTGCTCTACGGCCTGCTGCCGCTGGCGGTCTTCATGCTCTACAGCTTCCGCCTCGTGGAGGTGCTCGGAGCCACCGACTGGGGCCGGATCTGGTCGGCGGCCTTGGCCGCCTCGGGCACGATGCTCACGACCTTCGCCGTCGTGCTCACCAACCATCTGCCGGCGGCGGCCTGCACGGCCGTGTCGGCCTGGCTCGTGCAGCGGATTCGCGGTGACGGGCTGCGGACATGGACCGCCTTCGCCGGGCTCGGCGGGTCGGCGGCCCTGGCCGCGGCGTTCGAGCTGCCCGCCCTCGCCTGGCTGGCCGCCGCGGTGGCGATCGCCGCCCGCAGCGACCTGCGGCGGACGCTCCTGGCGACGCTGCCCGCAGCCGCCCTCGTGGTCGCGGCGGCCCTCGCCGCCAACTGGGCGGCCCACGGCGTGCTCCGTCCGCCCTACGCCTACCGCGCACCGGCCGCCGCTCCCGTCGCCGGTGCCACGTTCGCCGCCGGCGAGTCCTGGAACCCCGACAACTGGTACGACTTCGCGATCCGGCTGCCCAACGGCCGGCTGCTGGAGAGCTACTGGCGGTCGCCCCGCGGCATCGACCGCGGCGAGCCGTCGCCCGCCACCTACGCCTGGCACGCCCTCGGCGGCCACCGCGGCATCCTCTCGCTCACGCCCGCCTGGCTGCTCGTCGTCCCCGGCCTCCTGCTGCTGCGATCCCGGCGTCGCGGCCGCGACGCCGCCCCCGAATTGGCGGCCGCCATCGCCCTGGTCTCGGTCGTCGTGGTCGGCTTCTACCTCGCGCGGCCGCTCGCCGACCGCAACTATGGCGGCATGGCGAGCGGCTTCCGCTGGGCGTTCTGGCTGGCGCCGCTGTGGATCGCCGCGACCGTGCCCGCCGCCGACGCGGTCTCCCGCTGGCGTGCCGGACGTGGCCTGGCGCTGATGCTCTTGGCCCTGTCGGTCGTGTCGGTAGCCTACCCCACGTGGAACCCCTGGACGCTCTCATGGCTGCACCAGTGGCTCATCCACGTCGGCTGGGTCCCGCCGACGTGAGGTTCCCCGGTCAACCGGAGGGCGGCAGCCAACGCCGGGCAGCGGCGGGCCAGTACGCGGGCAGCGGCGCCTCGGCCGTCGTCGCCAGGCCGGTGTCAGGGTCGCGGTAGCTGATTCGCCAGGCGTGCAGCGCGATCGGGGACAGCCGCGAATGTGCGCCGCTGGACATCCCGCACCACGCCGCCTTGGAAGCATCGCCGTAGAGCGAGTCGCCCGCGATGGGCATGCCGCGGGCCGCTGCCTGGACCCGCAACTGATGCATCCGCCCCGTGAGCGGCTCGAGCGCCACCAGGCGGAGGGATTCCGTCGCCACTCCCTCGATGCGGGCGCCGAATCGTACGAGCGTCACCGCCTCGCGGCCACCGGTCGCGCCGCGCGCCGAGATCCGGGCCCGGGCCTCGTCTGGCACCTTCTCCACGACGTCCCGCCACTCGGCGACCCCGCCCTCGTCGACGGCGGCGGCTTCCCGCACCAGCGCCACGTAGTGCTTGCCGATCTGACGCCGTTCGAACTGCCGCGACAGCTGCCGCGCGGCCCGGGGCGTGACCGCCATGAGGAGCACGCCCGAGACCGCACGATCGAGGCGGTGCGGCACCCCGACATACCCGCCCGGGGCAACCACGTGAGCCCGCAACCAAGCCTCCACCGAATCGACGCCGGGCGGGGCCTGCGTCGCCAGGCCGGCGGGCTTCAGCACCGCGACCACTCCCGCGGCCTGAAACAGCACGGTGGGATCCGGCATCCGGAGAGACTCCATTTTTCAAATGCCGTATTTCGACAATTGAAATTCCACCCGGAATCGGCTTCATTCCCTCGTCGAGCCGCCCAAAAGCTGAAAGTCCCGACGCGAACTGCTAGCCTACCATCCACGGTCGGGGATTCTCTGGGCCTTCGCGCCCCCCACGCGGCGCTTGGAACGACGCCAGGCGACTCGATCATGCCAGTCAACGTGCTCGTAGCCGACGATCACGAGGTCGTCCGCCTCGGACTCGCGGCGGTCCTGAAGGATGCCAAGCTCCGCCTCTGTGGGGAGGCGACGACGCCCGAGGCGGCGGTCAAGCTCGCCCGGAAGCTCAAGCCCGAGGTCGTCCTGCTCGACGTCCGACTCGGCGACCGGGACGGGCTGGAAGCGATCAAGCGAATTCGCGCGTCCTCCCCGGGCACGAGGGTCGTCGTCTTCACGGCGTTCGACAACCCGACCTACGTGGCCAGGGCCGTGTCCGCCGGCGCCCACGACTACCTGCTCAAGACGGCCTCCAAGGCCGAGATTCTCGCCGCCATCGCGGCCGCCGCGGAGGGATCGCCGCCTCCGCGGTCGGGCGCCTTGCGGCGGATGGCCGGCGCCATGGCCAACCGCGAGGTGGCCCCTGGCGTCCAGGTGTCGCTGACTCCCAGGGAGACGCAGGTGCTGCGACTGGTGGCGATGGGCCTCTCCAATCAGGAGATCGCCGACGCGCTGGAGATCAGCGTGGAGACCGTCAAGGAGCATGTCCAGAACCTGCTCCGCAAGACCTCGCTCAACGATCGCACGCAGGCGGCTGTGTGGGCGATCCGCCAGGGCCTGGCCTGACCTCGCGGCCCGGCACGAATCGGCGGCCGAGCGGACCGACGAGCAGCGCCGGCAGGAGGAGCAGGTCGCCCACAAGGGCCGCCAGCATGAGCAGCGCGAGCATCCACGCGAACCGGCTCGTCGGCGCGAACGAACTCGCGGCGAAGACGAGGATGCCGAGCGACGTCACCACCGCGGTCTGGGCGAGCGCCCCGGCGGAATGCCGGCACGCGGCCCGCACGCCCTCCTCCGGCGTCCCCCCGGCATCCCGCTCGCGGCGGTAGAAGGTAAGGAAATGGAGCGTGCCGTCGATCGCCATGCCCAGGGCGATCGACGCCGTCATCACGCTGCCGATGTCGAGCGGCGACCTCGTCCAACCCAGCAGGCCGAACATGAGAAGCATCGGAAACACGTTGCCGACCATGGCCAGCAGGCCGGCGCCGATCCCGCGTTCCACGACGATCATCACGAGCGTGATCACGCCGCAGGCGGAGAGGAAGCTCAAGAAGAGATCGGTCAGAAGCGTGTTCTGGATCGAGTGCACCAGCGGCATGACGCCCGTGCAGGCGAACGAGATGCCGCGGGCATCGCCCCCCGCCGCGGCCACGACCGGCCCCACCTCCCGCCGCACCCGGTCAAGGAATTCGCCGTAGTCGATCGCGGCCAATGCCGGCACCCGCGCGGTCACCCGCCAAGCCTCGCCGCCCGGCTCACGGCGGACGTACCGCATGTCGTCCACGGCGGCGAGGTCGCGTTCCAGCCGCCGCGCGGCGACCACCTTGCGGGTCGCCGAGAGCACGGCCCCCTCCGCGGGCATCTCCGGCAGAAACGTCGCCGCCGACAGGCATCCGCTCACGCCCTCCAGCCCCCCGAGCTTCCGCTCGATCGACCGCACGAGATCGAGCCGCTCGTCGGCCCGCACGTCGTACCCCGCGGCGAACCGCACGAGCACCTCGATGGGCACCAGCGGGCCGATCGCCCGCTCGATCGCCGCGTAGCCCCGGATCACCGGGCTGTCCGCCCCGAACAGCGTGTCGATCCGGACCGACGTCCGCAGCATGGGCAGGCCGGCCGCAGCGACCGCCATGGCGATGCCAACGACGGCGACGATCGACGTGGCGTGGCGGACGACGAAGCCGGCCAACGACTCCTGCCACCGGCCGTCGGCCGCGGCGACCGCCCTGCGGGCCGGGAACCGCTCGAAGATTCCGGGCACGACGAGGAACGTGCAGACGAGCGCCGCCAGCACCCCGACCGAGGCATGACAGCCGAAAGCCCGGATCGGTTCCAGTTCGCTCACCATGAGCGACACCAGGCCGATCGCGGTCGTGCCCGCAGAGAGCGCGCAGGGCAGCCAGCCGGTCCGCAGGGCCCGTGCCGCCACGCCCTGCCGCCCCCCGCGAGCGAGCTCCTCGACGAGGTAGTTGACGAGATGGATGCCCCCCGAGACGCCGAGCACGAGCACGAGCACCGGCATCACGATGAGCACGCCGCTCATCCGGTCACCCGCGGCATGGAGCGAGAAGAACGACAGGCCGACGCACCACAGGGAGACGAGCCACACGAGGCAGGCGTGGCCGAGGGACCGCAGCGACCACCAGGTGGCGGCGAGCACGACCAGCCCGGCCGGCACCGCGAAGTTACGGAACGACGCCACGCTCTCCCGATCGATCGCCACGTTGTCGGTGACGGAACCGGCCATGTGGATCGCGGCGGCATCCACGCCGGCGGCCCGCGCCACGGCGGACCGCAGCCACTCGACGGCCCGGCCGCGGTTGGCCAGCCCGGCCGGCGCGAAGCCGACCACTGCGCAGGTGCTCCGCCGGTCCGGGCCTACGAGCAGGCCCGTGAGCCGCCGCAGGGCGTCGTCGCGATCCAGTTCCAGCGGCGGCCCGGTGAGCTTCTCCAGCGCCTGCCGGCCCGTGGCCACGGTCTCGAACCAGGCATCGCCAGCCGCGTCCCGCGGCGCCGTCGGCGCCGCGACGTCGGCGGCGAACCTCTCCAGGGCGACGGCGTCGACGTCGCAGCCGGGCCAGGTGATCACGACCACGTCGCCGCTGCCGAAGAGCCGGGTGAACTGCTCGTACTCCCGGCGCGGCCCGTAGTCGGCCGGCACCCAGTCCGTCGGCGTCGTGCCCTCGGCGGACAAGAGCGCCAGCCCCGACCGCGCGATGAGCGGCGCCGTGGCCAGCATCGCCAGGAGCGTGACGACGCTCACGGCGAACCACCGGGAAACGGCCGCCGGCCGGCAGGAGGGACTCCCGGTGTTCTGGATCATGGAGGGCGGCGGAGGGGGACGAAGGCGGATGGAAATCGATTGTGTCCCACGGTTCCGCCCCAGGGAAAGGCCCATTCACCGCTCGCCGCCGACGGCGGCGGTAGAATGTGCTGTCGCACGGATCGAACGGACCGGCGGGCCTTGGCCCGCGTTGGCCCGCGGCCGTCGCCGGCTGCCCCGAGGGCGGCCGCGGCGTCCCTGGCATGCATGCCGCATGCCCCTCCCCGTCCGTGCCTCTTTCGTGCATGCCGCAGCCCGGCCTCGGCATGCCGCGTCCCCCAGGAACAGCCCATGCACCCCCACGACCCCCGGTCGATCGCCTTCGTCGGCAGCTACGTGCCCCGCCGCTGCGGCATCGCGACCTTCACGCACGACCTCCGCGCGGCGGTGGCCGCCCACCTGCCGGCCGCGGCCTGCCCGGTCCTGCCCGTGAACGGCCCCGGTCCGCGGCCGACCTACCCGGACGAGGTTCGCTTCGAGTGCGACGCCGCCGACCCGGCCGCTTTCGTGCGTGCCGCCGAGTTCCTCAACCTCACGAACATCGACGTGGTCTCGCTGCAGCACGAGTACGGAATCTTCGGTGGCGAGGCGGGCAGCCACGTGCTCGGGCTGATGCGCGAACTGCGGGCACCGATCCACACCACGCTGCACACGGTGCTGGCCCGGCCATCCCCGTCCCAGAAGCGGGTGATGGACGATGTCATCCACCTCTCGGCGCGGCTGGCCGTGATGACCGACCGCGGCCGCGACCTGCTTCGCGACGTGTACGACGTGGCGGCGGAGCGGATCGACGTGATCCCGCACGGCATCCCGGACATGCCGTTCATCGATCCGGCCTTCCACAAGGACCGCTTCGGCCTGGGGGCCGCGAAGGTCCTGCTCACGTTCGGCCTGCTCTCTCCCGGCAAGGGCATCGAGAACGTGATCGCGGCCCTGCCGGCGGTGGTGGCCCGCCATCCCGACGTCGTCTACGTCGTCCTCGGCGCCACGCACCCGCTGCTGCTCCAGGAGCAGGGCGAGGCCTATCGGGAGGGCCTCGTCGCCCTCGCGGAGCGGCTCGGCGTCCGCGACCGCGTGCTGTTCGACGACCGGTTCGTCGATCTTCCCGACCTGCTCTCCTGGCTCGGCGCCGCCGACCTCTACGTCACCCCCTACCTCGGCGAGGATCAGGTCACCTCCGGCACCCTGGCCTACGCCTTCGGCTGTGGCAAGGCGGTCATCTCGACCCCCTACTGGCACGCGCGGGAGCTGCTCGCCGACGGCCGCGGCGTGCTCGTCCCCTTCCGCGACCCCGAGGCGATCGCGGAGCAGGCGAGCCTCCTGCTCGCCGACGACCCGCGGCGGGCCGCGATCCGCAAGCGGGCCTGGGAGATCGGCCGCGGCATGACCTGGAGCAGCGTCGCGGGCCGCTACGCGGAGTCGTACCGCCGGGCGCGGGACGGTCTGGCCGTCAAGCCGCGGCGACACGCGGCCCCGATTCGACCGGCCCGCCAGCCGTTGCCCCCCGTCGTCCTCGAGCACCTCTGGCGGCTCACCGACTCGACGGGCCTGCTCCAGCACGCGACTCACGACGTCCCGAACTTCTCCGAGGGGTACTGCACCGACGACAACGCGCGGGCGCTGGCTTTGATGGTGATGCTCGAGGACCTCGGCGCGGACTCGGCGGACACCCACCGCGCGGCGGGCGTGTACGCGGCGTTCTTGGACCACGCGTTCGTCGCGGAGACCGGACGCTTCCGCAACTTCCTCGGCTACGACCGCCGCTGGCTGGATGCCGGCGGCTCCGACGACTGCCTGGGACGGGCGGTGCTCGCGCTGGGGGCGTGCGTGGGCCGCTCGCGACGGCCGGGCCTGGCCCGCTGGGCGATGCGGCTGTTCGCTCCGGCCGTCCGTGCCGCCCAGGCCGCGACGAGCCCACGGGCCTGGGCCCTGGCGATCGTGGGCATCCAGGAGTACCTGCGGCGGCTCGACGGCGACCGGCTGGCCGCCTCGCTCCGCCGCGACCTCACGGCCCGGCTCATCGACTGTGCCGGCGCGACGGCGACGCCGGACTGGCCCTGGCTCGAGGACTCCGTCACCTATGACAACGGTCGGCTTTGCCAGGCGCTCATCGTGAGCGGCCGCTGGACGGGAGACGCGCGGCCGCTCGACACCGGCCTGCGGATGCTCGCCTGGCTCGTGGAGGTGCAGCGGTCCCCCGCCGGCCGCTTCGCCCCGGTCGGCTGCCGCGGCTTCCTGCAACGCGGCGGGGAGCGGGCGGCCTTCGACCAGCAACCGCTGGAGGCGCAGGCCATGGTGGCTGCCTGCATCGAGGCGTTCCACGCCACCGGCGACCGGGGCTGGCTGGAGCACGCGAGGAACGCCTTCGAATGGTTCCGCGGCCACAACGTGCTCGGCATCGGGCTCTGCGACCCGCGGACGGGGGGCTGTCGCGACGGGCTGCTCGTGGACCGCGCCAACGAGAACCAGGGGGCGGAGTCGACCCTCGCCTGGCTCGGGGCGCTCGTCGACATGACGTCCGTCGCCCGCACGATCCGGGAGCCGCGGACGCCGGCCGCCCAGCCACACCGCACCGCCCGACCGAGTGGCTCGCCATGCACGTGACCAGGACCGGCGTCATCCTCCGGCCGAACAACGCCCGGGTGCTCTACCGGCCGTTCGAGCCGACCCAGCCGCAACGGGCGATGAAGATCGTCGGCCGGATCATGGAGCTCAGCGATCCGGAGGCCGATGCCCTCCTCGACGCCGTGCTCTCGGAGTTCCACGGACGGCACCAGCGGCTCGTCCACTTCTTCCGCGAGCGGTACGACGCGGTGCGGCACCACCTGCTCACCGACCGACCGGTCTCCGAGGCCCGCCAGCTCCTCATCGGCTCATACTTCACGCAGGAATACGCCCTGGAGAGCGCCGCGCTCTTCAACCCGTCGCTCGTCTGGCACCCCGACCAGCGCGGCCTGCCCGCGGGCACGCGGCGGTTCATCGTCAGCCTGCGGGCCACCGGCGAGGGACACGTCTCGAGCGTCGGCTTTCGTACCGGCACCGTCGACGGCGACGGCCACGTCGTCGTCACGCCCCCCACGGGCTTCGTGACGGCGCCCCACGTGGTGGCCACCAGCCGCTACGAGAAGGCGCTGTTCCTGCGGAAGCTCGTGGAACTGGGAGTCTCGGGCGGACTCGTCGACGCCGTGTTCGACGCGCTCGACGAGGCCTTCACGCTCGGGGAACTCGAGGCTTCGATCGCCCGCACCGCCCGCCAGCACCGCGCCCGGCGCGGCGAATGGGAGCCGATCGGCCGCACGATCGTCGCCCTGGCCCGTGCCAACTACGAAATCGAATGCGACCCCACCTCGGACATCTCGGAGCGGGTCATCTTTCCCTATTCACCCGCGGAGACCAACGGCATCGAGGATGCCCGCTTCGTGCGGTTCGTCGACGACGACGGCGCCGCCCACTACTACGCCACCTACACCGCCTTCGACGGCGACGTCATGCTGCCCCAGTTCGTCGAGACCGACGACTTCGTGCAGTTCAAGGTGAGCACGCTCAACGGCCAGGAGGTGGCCAACAAGGGCATGGCGATCTTTCCCCGAAGGATTCGCGGCTCCTACGTGATGCTCTCCCGCCAGGACGGCGAGAACATCTACCTCATGGAGTCGGACATGCTCCACTTCTGGCACGCCAAGACCCCGATCCTCAAGCCGACGTTCCCGTGGGAGTACGTCCAGATCGGCAACTGCGGCTCGCCCCTGGAGACGCCGGTCGGCTGGCTCGTGCTGACCCACGGCGTGGGCCCGATGCGGAAGTACGCCATCGGCGCCGTGCTGCTCGACCTCGAGGATCCGACCCGCGTCCTCGGCCGCCTCGAGCATCCGCTCCTCTCGGCGGA
>JBIIUP010000303.1:0-3028 GCA_044339885.1 Pirellulales bacterium
GTCGCGGAAGCGGAGCCGGGTGAAGAGCATCGTGACCTTCGACGGCGAGCTCGACGAGGCCTTCGCGCCGCAGTCGGTCACGCTCACGCTCGAGGACGAGATCGACTCCAGCCGCGGCGACATGCTTGTCCGCCCGGGCAACGTGCCGAAGCTCGACCATCGCTTCGACGCCACGGTCGTGTGGATGGCCGAGGAGCCGCTGGTTCCCGGCAAGCAATACCTCTTCAAGCAGACGACGAAGCTCGTGCCCGGGGCGGTGGGCTCGATCCGCTACCGGGTCGACGTCAACACGCTCCATCGCCAGCCCGCGCCGACCCTGGCCCTCAACGAGATCGGGCGGTGTGCGATCTCGCTGACGAGCCCCATCGCCTTCGACGCGTATCGCCGGAACCGGGCGACCGGCGGCTTCATCATGATCGACCGACTGACCAACGCCACCGTCGGGGCGGGCATGATCCTCGACCGCGAGCCGGAGGACGGCCGCAAGGACCACTGGGACGACGAGCCGGCCGCCGAGCACCTCCACGCGACGACCAGCGCCGTGACCCCGGCGGAGCGGGTGGCCCGGTTCGGCCAGAAGCCGGCGACCGTGCTCCTCACGGGCCTCACGGGCTCCGGCAAGACGACGCTCGCCCGCGCCGTGGAGCGGCGGCTCTTCGACATGGGTCGGGCGGTGGCCGTGCTCGACGGCCAGTCGATGCGGCTGGGGATCAGCCGCGACCTGGGATTTTCGGCCGACGAGCGGAGCGAGAACCTGCGCCGCAGCGTCGAGGTGGCCAGGCTGTTCAACGACGCCGGCCTCCTCGTGCTCGCGGCCTTCGTGGCGCCCGACGAGGCGGTCCGGCGGAAGGCGGCTGAGCGGGTGGGCCGGGAGCGGTTCCTGGTGGTGCACCTGGCGGCGCCTGCGGACGTCTGCCGGGCGCGCGACGCCGAGGGGCACTACGCGCTGGCGGACTCCGGCGAGATCGCGAACTTCCCGGGGGTCTCCGCCCCCTACGAGCCGCCGGCCAGCCCCGATCTCGTCCTGCCGACCCACGAGTGGCCGGTCGGCCGCTGCGTCGACGCGGTGCTGCGACTGCTCGAGGATCGTGGCGTGCTCGATGGCTGACGTGCGGCCCGCAGGTTCGGGAGGTCTTCGATGAAGCTCGCCACCGTGGCGGCCGTCGCTGCGCTGGTGCTCGCCCAGGTGCGGACGCCGGCGCCCTCCACCGGTCCCGCCGTCGTCGACCGCGACATCGCGGTCTTCTTCTCGCCCGACGGCGGTTGCCTGGAGGGCATCGTCTGGCAGATCCAGTCGGCCCGCCGGTCGATCGACGTGCAGGCCTTCATGCTCTCGACGAAGCGGATCGCCGAGCCCCTGATCGCCGCCCGACAGCGGGGCGTGAAGGTGCGGGTGATCTTCGACGCGACGCAGGCGGAAGAGGAGATATCGCTCGACGAGGTTCTCGTGCAGGCGGGAATCCCGGTCTGGCTCGACGCCCCCGACAAGGGGAAGGCGCACGACAAGGTGATGATCATCGACGGCGAGACGGTGATCACAGGATCCTTCAACTTCACCCTGTCCGCCGACGAGAAGAACACCGAGAACCTGCTCGTCATCCGGCAGCGGCCCGCGATCGCCCGGGCCTACGCGCGGCACTTCGAGGAGCGGCTGGCCGTCGCCCGGAAGCACCCGCTCATCGATCGCTGAGCCTCGCGGCCTTCGAGAGCCGGGCCGAGGTGACTGCCGCCGTCTGCTGCACGAGCTTGATGAGCGTCGCGCGATTGCCGGCCGCCGCCCGGGCGGTCGGCAGGCTGATGCTGATGGCCCCGGCCACCGCGTCGCCGGCGAACACGGGGGCCGCGATGCACATCACGCCCACGTCCGTCTCGTCGGTCTCGATGGCGTAGCCCTGCTTCGCGACCTGCTCGAGCATCTCCAGCAGTCGCCGCCGGTCGACGATCGTCGCGGACGTGCGGCGTTCCATCCGGGCCCTGGCGAGGAGCGACCGCCGCTTTTCGGCCGGCAGGTAGGCCGCGATCGCCCGCCCCAGGGCTGTGGTCTGGAACGGAGTGCTGCCGTGCGTCGCGATGCACCGCAGCGGCAGGCTGCTCTCGAGCACCTCGAGGTAGCGGATCCGATCGTGCCGCAGCATGCCGAGGTTGACCCGCTCCTTGGTTTTCGAGTGGAGGAGCCGCACCTGGCGGCTGGCGGCGTCGATGAGCCGCCGCGCCGCGGCGTCCGAGACCAGCCGCTTGACCTGCGTGCTCTGCCGGTAGACACCCGCCTGGGGCCGCTCCAGGTATCCCAGCGCCGTGAGGGCCTTGAGGATGCGGTGGGCGGTCGGCTTGGGCATTCCCAGTTCGGCGGCCAGGTCGCCGAGCGTGCGGCCCTCCGGATGGCCGGCCGTGGCCTCCAGGAGGCCCAGGGCCTTGGTCAACGAGCTCGATTCCATGGTACTCCCGTGAGTGGGGGTCAGATGCGGACCGAGGCCGCCGGTGGCATGCCGGCGATTCCGTCCCGCGAAACGACAGGATACCACGACCCCGGCCGGCGGCGGCGGGTTGGCCCGGGCCGCCGGTCTGCGTACAACGGCGAGTTCCGCGGCTCCGGCCGGCCGCGGTTGGGCCTGGATCGTGCGATCCCCCCACGGCGGCCGATCGAGGGTGAGCGGGTGGACGAATTCGTGGAGCCGCTGGGGATGCGGGTGCTGATCCGCAAGGACGAGAGCCGCCACACGACACGGGGCGGGATCGTGCTCCCGGACCAGGCGGAGATCCCCACGATCACCGGCCGCGTCGTGGAGGTGAGCCTCCAGGTGGAGCGGGATGCCGACTTCCCGATCGAGAAGTACGACAAGGTGCTCTTTCACCCCAAGAACTCGATCCCCGTCGACTTCGAGCAGAACAACCTGCTCTACGTGGTGCCGATCGAGGACGTCGTCGCGGTCTTCCGCCGCCTCGGGGAGGCCCGGCCCAGCCGACGCGGGAAGGCGTCCCCCGGCGAGGACGCGCCCGGCGACGGCGCCGACCGCTGACCGCTGCCGCC
>JBIIUP010000304.1:0-3010 GCA_044339885.1 Pirellulales bacterium
GTAGGCCATCGACACGCCGACCATGAACATGAACGACGGCTGGATCAGGTCCCAGAAGCTGCAGCCGGCCCACGGCACGTGCGAGAACTGGTGCCGCACGGCCTGCCAGAACGACGAGTCCGGGCGACCCTCGAGGACGTTGGCCGCCGTCGCGGCCAGGCCGAAGCCGTCGAACGCCAGCGCGATCATGATGAGACCGCGGTAGGCATCGAGCGAAAGCAGCCGCCCGTCCGCGGCCGGCGGAGTGCTCGCTGGATGCGACGTGCCGGTCGACATGGTGCCACGACCCGACTGCGGTCCCGGGGGCGGGTCAGGGGCTCACAGATTCATGCCCAGGAAGCCGCCGGCGGCGTCGCTGGCGGCCTGCTCGCGGGCGAGCCGCTCGAGGGCCCGCGAGAGGTCGCCGGCCGCGATGTAGCGGTCGAATTCCGACTCCACGGCGTGCTTCACCGACAGCCGCAGCCAGTTCACGGCCGGCTGCGTGAGCCAGTCGCAGGTCTCCAGGGCCAGCACGACCTCCAGGTCGCTGCCGATCGTCCGGCCATCGGCGTCGTCGGTGAGCACCGTGCCCTCGAAGGAGAAGCGGATCCAGCCGTTCTCCGGGTCGTTGGTGAAGCGGAACGTGCAGCTGCCGTCGGTGAGATAATAGGTGTTCCGCGTGCCGTGACTGCCGACCGCCCGCTGCATCCTCTCGAGGCGGCGGCGGTAGGCTGGCGAGGCGTCGAGCGGGATGTCGAACCTGGGCACGCTCCGCAGGGGCGTGCACTCGAACGAGATCGCCACGGCAGGTGGAGCGCCGTCGGGTTTCATGATGACCGAAGTCTATCCGTCTTCCGAAACGGCCGTCCATGGCCCGCGCGGCACCCGACGTGACCGCCCGTGGGCCGCCAGCGCCCGCCCCCTGCTCGGCGTCATGCTCGGACTCCTGGCGGCCGGCTGTGCGGCACGCTCCGCGCCGTCCCAGCGGGTGACCGAGACCCGGCGGCTCATGGGAGCGCCCTGGACGATCACGGTGTACGCGGCCGACGGCGAGGCCGGGCGGGCCGCGATCGCCGCGGCCTTCGCCGAGGTCGAGAGGTTGGAACGGATCCTCTCCGACTACGATCCGGCCAGCGAGCTGTCGCGGCTCTCGGCCGCGGCCCCCATGCCGGAGGCCGTCCCCGTGGGGCCCGACCTGTGGCGGGTGCTCGCGCGGGCCGTCGAGATCCGCGACGCGACCGGCGGCGGCTTCGATCCCACGGTCGGTCCGCTGACGACGCTCTGGCGCCAGGCCCGGCGGACGGGCCGCATGCCCCCGCCGGAGAAGCTCGCCGCGGCCGCCGCCGCGGTGGGACCGGAGGCACTCGTGCTGGTGCCGCCGAACCAGGTGCTCCTGCCGCGGCCCGGCACGCGGCTGGACCTCGGCGGCATCGGCATGGGCGACGCGGTCGACCGGGCCGTCGACGTCCTCCGCGGCCTCGGCATCCGGGCGGCACTCGTCGACGCCTCGGGCGACGTCGGCGCGCTGGGCGCCCCGCCCGGTGCCGCCGGCTGGCGGGTCGAGGTCGCGGCCTCGGGAAGACGGGAGGGCGGGGAGGCTCGCGAGTGCCTCGTCATCGCGGACGCCGCCGTCACCACCTCGGGCGACGCCTTCCAGGCGGTCGAGATCGACGGGATCCGCTACAGCCACATCGTCGACCCACGGACGGGGCTGGGCGTGGTCGGGCCGGCCGCAATCACGGTGATCGCCCCCGACTGCACGACCGCCGACGCCCTGGCGACGGCCGCCAGCGTGCTGGGGCCCGAACGCGGCCTGGCCGCCGTCGCCGCCCGCCCGGGGTGTGCGGCGCGTTCCGTCTGGGTCGACGCGGGCCGCCGCCGTGAGGCCGCCACCCCAACCTGGCCGGCTGCCGCGGCCCGCGGTCACTGAGCCCGGTCGCCCCCTCCGCACCCCAGATTGCCCGGTCCCGCCAGATGCCGCGCGACCGTGACGATTCCTCCAAGTTTAACGGTTGGGGGGTCGATACCACGGGTGCTGCCGCTGCGCCTCGGCGTGGGTTGCCACGAACACGGAGTCGGGGGGCACCGTGCCGGGTACGTCCGCTTCTCGGCGGGCGTCCCCCCTGGGCGCAGCGGCGGCACCTTGGTTTCCCACCACGACCCGACACCGCCGACGCCGGCACCATGCCGGCGGCCCCGACGTGCCGCGACTCGCCCGCCAACTCTGCGTTGCCCTGACGAGCGTCTCGCTCCTCGCGGGGGGCTGTGCGCCGCGGCAGCCCTTCTACTTCTTCGAGGACGGCGACCTCTCGCACTACGTCGGGGCCATCCAGAAGCTCGAGTACCCCGACACCTGCCAGGAGCCGCTCGACGAGGCGGCCGGGGCGGTCGAGCCGCTCACCCTCTCCAACCAGAACTTCGACAACATCTGGGAGCTGTCGCTCGAGGAGTCGATCCGCACGGCACTGGAGAACGGCAAGATCCTCCGCAACCTCGGCGGCCGGTTCGCCAGCTTCGGCGGGCCGCGGCCCCAGACCGGCGAGCCGCCGGTCTCGCTGCTCACCAGCCCCGCCCTGACGCCGAGCATCTACGACCCGGCGATCGTGGAGACCGATCCGTTCCGCGGCGTCGAGAGCGCGCTGGCCCTGTTCGACGCGCAGCTGTCGAGTTCGCTGACGTGGGACCGGCTCAACCGGCCGCAGAACTTCGACCCCTTCGGCGGCACGATCTTCCCGCAGAATCTGCTCGGCTACACCGGCAACTGGACGACCGGGCTCACCAAGCGTACGGCCACGGGTGCCACCTGGGGCGTCGCGAACCAGACGCTCTACGACCTCAACAATTCCCCGATCCGCGACGTGCCCTCGACCTGGACGACGAACTACGACTTCACCTTCAACCAGCCGCTCCTCCAGGGTGCGGGCGCGACCTACAACCGGATCGCCGGCCCCGACTTCTTCGACAACCTCTACGGCCGGCCGAACTTCCGCGGCGTGCTGCTCGCCCGGATCAATGCCGACATCTCGCTGGC
>JBIIUP010000091.1:0-11402 GCA_044339885.1 Pirellulales bacterium
GGGGACGTTTGCCGGGCGATCCACCGGGAATTAGCATGGCCTTCGTCGTCGGTGGCCGAGCGGCCCGCCGGCGGGCGTTCCCTGCCGGCAGCACCGCGTGGCGGCGGATGCGAGTCGGCTGTTCTCTCCGGAGGTGAACCGTGCGGCGTCGGCTCCACAGCATCCTCGTGGGTGTGCTCACGTTCTCGATGTCGTTCGACGTCGCGACTGCCTGCGGACACCTGCGGCGGGGCTGCCAGGTGCGGCCCTGCAGGCCGACGGCGTGCATGCCGATCGTCGTCACGGCCTGCGCCGATTGGTCCGCGGGTTGCGATCCCTGCAGCCCGCCCGTCGTCGTCCTCGCGCCGGTGCAGGCGTGGGGTGGCTGGGTCGACGGCTGCGAGCTGGTCGCCGCCGCCGATCCGCTGGGCTGCTGCGGTGAGGCCGTGGAAGCCGGGATGGTCGTGGTGGAGGCGCCGGCCGATGTGGCCGTGGAAGCCGCTCCCCGGGTCGAAGTCGACGTCGAGCCGACTGTGGCGCCGGCCGCGGAACCGGTCGCGGCCCCGGCGGTCGCCGCCGGCGAGCCGACGCTCCATGTTCCTCCCGCGGCGGTCGCGGCCGTCCCCGAACTGGTGGCCGTCGAGCCGAAGTCGGTGGTCGAGCCGGCCGCCGCCGAACAACCGGTCAGCGAGCCGCAGGCAGAAGCCGAGCCCGCGCCCGAGCCGGCCATCGAGCAGCCGCCCGTGGCCGAACCGCCGCCGGCGCCGGAGCCTCGGAAGATCCCCAACATCTTCGAGGAGGTCGAGGCTGCGGCGCTGGAGTCCTCCCCGGCTCCGGCGGCCATCGAACCGTCTCCGGCCGAGGAGCCCGCCGTCGCGGAACCCGCGGTCGCAGAGCCCGTGGTCGCGGAACCTGCCGTGGAGGAGCCTGCGGTCGCGGAGCCCGCCGCGGAGGCGCCCGTCGCGCCGCCGGAGCCCGACGCCGCCGAGCCGTCCGGCGCCGAGCCGTCGGCCGACACCGCCCGCACCGCCCCGGTCGAGCCGCGTCGCCGCTGGATCGACGCCGCCGGGGCGCATGCGACCGTCGGTTCGCTCGTCGATGTGCGGGGAGATCGGGTGGAGATCCTCAAGGCCAACGGCCGCACGATCACCGTGCCGATCGACCGGCTCAGCGACTTCGACCGGGACTACGTGAGCGAGGCTGGCCTGCGGCTGGCAGCCCGCCGCGGGGGGCCGGCGTCGCGCGACACCGCCGGGCTGTAGCGCCCCTCGCCCGCCCGGTCGCCGTCTGTTCCCGCGCGGGATGCCGCGCCGGACTGGCGGTGACGGCCTGGCGCCGGCGGGCCAGGAGGCCGGGCCGCCGGCCGAGGCGCCGGCCGGTTCCCTGACGAGGATGGGCTGATCTGGCCCCACTTGATCCGCAGGCTTCGGGAAATCGATGATCCGGGCTCTCACCCGCGCGAGGATCAAGCGGGAGCCGTATTACTTGTCGTCGAGGACGGCGACGGTCGCGAAGGCCTTCCCCTCGAGCATCTCCAGCGAGGCGCCGCCGCCGGTGGAGACGTGGCTGACCTTGTCGGCGTAACCGAGCTGCTCGACGGCCGCCGCCGAGTCGCCGCCGCCGATGATCGTGATCGCCCCCCGGACGGTCGCCTCGACGACCGCGTCGGCGACGGCCTTCGTCCCGGCGTCGAACGGCGGCAGCTCGAAGACTCCCATCGGTCCGTTCCACACGACCGTGCCCGCCCCGCGGATGATCTCGGCGTACCGCCGCGCCGTCTCCGGCCCGATGTCGAGGCCCTCGAAGCCGTCGGGGATCTCGCCGGCCTTCACGACCTGCTTGTGCGCGGATGCTGAAAAATCGTCGGCGCAGTGCGTGTCGACGGGAAGCACGAGCTTCGAGCCCCCCTTGGCCACCAGCTCGCGGGCGAGGTCGACCTTGTCGGGCTCGACGAGCGACTGGCCCGTCCGGCCCCCCTGGGCCAGCGAGAAGGTGTAGGCCATCGCGCCGCCGATGAGCACGTGGTCGCAGATCGACAGCAGGTTCGTGATCACGGCGATCTTGTCCGACACCTTCTTGCCGCCGAGGATCGCGATGAACGGCCGCTTGGGCTTCGCGACCGCATCGGCCAGGTACCGGATCTCCTTCTCGACGAGGAAACCCGACACGGCCGGCTTGCCGGCGGCCTTCATCGCCACCGGCACCGCGTGCATGCTCGCCTCGGTGCGATGACAGGTGCCGAAGGCGTCGTTGACGTAGGCGTCGGCCAGCCCCGCCAGGCCGGCGACGTAGGCGGGATCGTCCCCCTTCTTCTCCCCCTTGTTGAACCGCACGTTCTCCAGCACGAGGACGCCGCCGGCCGGCAGCTCCCGGGCCCGGGCCGCCGAGTCGGTCCCGCCGGTGTCGGCGGCGAGCGCCACCGGGCGGCCGAGCAGCTCGCCGAGCCGCGCCGCGACCGGCGCGAGGGAAAACGTCTGTTCGAAGCCCTTGCCGGCGGGCCGGCCGAGGTGCGACATGAGGATCGCCTTGCCGCCCCGATCGAGGATCGAACGGATCGTCGGCAGGGCCATGCGGATGCGGCGGTCGTCGGTGATCCGGCCGGCGTCGTCCTGCGGCACGTTGAAGTCGACGCGCACCAGGATGGTCTTGCCGCGGGGGTCGATGTCGGCGACGGACTGCTTGGCCATGCGTGCGGGCGCTCCTGCGGGAAGGGGACGGGGGCGGCATTGTACCCGCGGGGGGCCGTCCGGGACCCGGGCGAGTCCAGCCGCCGGCGCGGTGCCGCTGGTGCCGCCGCCGGCGACGGCGTGCGCGGGGGCGTGTGCCGGACCGCCGCGTGGTGTATCTTCTCGGACCCGGCTCCAGGGATCGTCCAGACTGGTCGATCGCGGTGGCGGGGACCGTCGCTGGGCCATCCATGCCGGCACCGACGCCGCCACCAGATCCGCCCGCCGCGGCCGCCAGCCGGCTGGGCCTCTGCCTCTGCGCGGCCTACGTGCTGCTCTACGGCGGGTTCATCGGCCTGGTGCTGCTGCGACCCGATCTGCTCTCCCGGCGGCCCTTCGGCGGCGTGAACCTGGCGATCGCCTACGGGATGGGTCTCATCGGGGCGGCCTTCCTGATGGCGCTGGTGTACATGCTCGCCCGCCGCGACCGCCCGTCCGCCCCCCGCCGGTAGGCCGTTCCGATGCTCCACGAGACCTCGTTCGCCGCCGTCGCGATCTTCGCGGCCTTCGTCCTCGGCGTCATCGGGCTGTCGTTCTACCTTGGCCGCAAGGGGCAGACCGCGCAGGGCTACTACGCCGCGCACGGGCAGATCCACTGGTTCGTCAACGGGATCGCGTTCGCCGGCGACTACCTCTCCGCCGCGTCGTTCCTGGGCATCTGCGGCATGATCGCCTTCACCGGCTACGACGGCTTCCTCTACTCGGTCGGCTTCCTGGCCGGCTGGGTCGTGGCCCTGTTCGTGATCGCCGAGCCGATCAAGGCACTCGGCCGGTTCACGTTCGCCGACGCGCTCGACAGCCGCTTCAACAGCCGGGGCATCAAGCTGGCCGTCGCGATCTCGACGCTCGTGGTGAGCATCTTCTACCTCATCCCGCAGATGGTGGGGGCCGGGTCGCTCATCACGCCCCTGCTGGGCCTGCCGCACACCGCCGGCGTGATCCTCGTGGGCGTCGCCGTGACCCTCATCGTGGTCACCGCAGGCATGGTCTCCACGACCTGGGTGCAGTTCATCAAGGGATCGCTGCTGGTGTTCTTCTGCGGCGTGCTGGCGGTCATGATCCTGGGCCGCGGGCTGGCGGTGAACGCCGGGCGGGAGGGGTCCGCCGACCTGGCGGTCCAGGTGAAGACCGTCCGGCCCGACGGCACCGTGCTCGTCGACGGGCAGCCCCGCTCCCGGGATCACGACCTGCGGCCCGTCGGCACGATCGCGGCGTTGCCGGCCCGGTTCGCGGGCCGCCCGGCCACCGGGCCGCTCGGCCCCCTGGAATACCTCGCGGTGCTCGAGGACTCGACGGTCGTCACCTGGACGGCCACGAAGCACGTGGATGCCGAGGGGGCGCACACGACGTTCACGCCGGTGGTCCGGCCTGGATCGGAGCTGCTCCAGCCGGGCGGCTTCTTCAAGGGGCTCACCTCGGGGCGGCTCGTCGACCGCCTCGACTTCGCCAGCCTCATGCTCGCCCTGTTCTGCGGCACCGCTTCGCTGCCCCACATCCTCATCCGCTACTACACGGTGAAGGACGCCGCGGCCGCCCGGAAGAGCACGGTGGTGGGCATCGCGGCGATCGGCGTGTTCTACGTGCTCACGCTGTACCTCGGCCTGGGAGCGATGACCAGCGGCGCCCTCGACCCGGCCGACACGAACATGGCCGCCCCGCTGTTGGCCAAGTCCTTCAGCACCACGCTGTTCGCCGTCATCTCCGCGATCGCGTTCACGACCGTGCTTGGCACGGTCAGCGGCCTGATCATGGCGGGCAGCGGTGCCGTCGCCCACGACCTGCTGGAGAACGTCTGCGGACTGACCATGACCGACCACGAGAAGATCCGCTGCGGCAAGCTCGCGGCGGTGGCGCTCGGCGTCGTGGCAATGGCCCTGGGGATCCTGTTCCGCAACTTCAACGTGAGCTTCCTCGTCGGCTGGGCCTTCAACATCGCCGCCAGTGCCAACCTGCCGGCGCTGGTGATGCTGCTCTTCTGGCCGCGGACGACCCGGCAGGGCATCATCGCCGCCGTCACAGTGGGCATGCTCTCGTCGCTGGCCTGGGTGCTGCTCTCGGCCGACACCTTCGAGAAGGTCTACGGGCTGTCCCGTGACCTCGCACCGATGCCCTTCAGCCAGCCGGGGATCGTGACGATTCCACTCGGGTTCCTCGTCCTCGTCGTGGTCTCGCTGCTCACCCCGGCCCCCTCCCGCCCGCGCTAGCCCGCGGTCCCCGCCGCATGCCCCGCAAGAAGCCCCCGCCGCCGCGCCGCACCGTCATCGCCTGCACGGAGGTCCATCTCCCGGCGATCCGCTCGATCTACAACGACGCGATCCTGAACTCGACTTCGCTCTACGAGTACGAGCCGCGGAGCGAGGAGGTGATGCGGGAGTGGCTCGCGGTCCGCCGCCGCGACGGGGTGCCGGTCGTCGGTATCGAGTGGGAGCCGGGCGTGCTCGCCGGCTTCGCGACCTGGGGGCCGTTCCGCCCGCGGGCCGCCTACAAGTACTCGGCGGAGCACTCGGTCTACGTCGACGAGCGGTTCCGCGGCGAGGGTGTCGGGCGGCAGCTGCTCCAGGCGATCATCGCCGAGGCGAAGCGCCGGGATCTCCACATGCTCATCGCCGGCATCGACGCCACGAACGTGGCGAGCGTGGCCCTGCACAGCTCGCTGGGGTTCCGCTGCTGCGGCACCGTCCGTGAGGCGGGCTTCAAGTTCGGCCGCTGGCTCGACCTGGAGTTCTGGCAGCTGCTGCTGCCGACGCCGGCGGAACCGGTCGACGGCTGACGGCAGGCCCCCACGTGGAGGATGGCCGGTCGCATCCGGCGGTTGGGCCGGTCGGCGGCAAGGTGCTCGACGGTCGTGCCGGTGCGGCCGTTGCGGGCGGGCCGCTCCGTCGCCTGCGGTTCGCCGCCGGTGAACCCGAGAGCACCCACGGCCGCGCGATCGCCGCTGTTTCAGGCCCCGGGCCGGCGGAAGTGCCGGTAGGCCTCGAGGACCTCGTGCAGGTCGGCCGAGATCTCGACTTCGTCGTCGGCGAAGTCGGAGAGCCAGGTCCGCCTGCCGGCGGCGGCGTCCGCCAACAGCGGCATCACGTCGCCGAGCGTGACGCGGACGGTCTGGCGGCGTTCGGCGGCCGGCACCACGCCGAAGCCCGTGTGCTCGGTCGCGGGGCCGTTGTAAACGCGAAGCTGACGGATGGCCATGGCAGACTCCCTTTGCCTCGAGGCTGGTGCGCGGGAGCCGTTCGAGCCGGCCGCGGCCGGCTGGCCGTCTTCGTGACGCACCGCCGACTCCCACACCCGTGACATCGGCCGATCGAGCCCGCAAAGTTTGGCCGAACTTCCCGGATCGACGGATCGTGCCGGCGGCGGCCGGCAAACCGGGCAGGTTGGAGCGGTCGGTCAAGATCGACCGGGGGGCGGCGGCCGCGTCAGCCCTGGCCGGCGAGGCTCGTCACCCGGCCGGCCCGGAAGGCGTCGCCGATGCTCTTGGGGACGAGCGCCTCGGCCTGGAGCAGCCGGGCCCGGTTCTCGGCCGTGGACGCCTTCATCTCCTGCTCCCGGGCGATGGCCACGCTGCGGCGCTCCTCCGCCTTCGCCTGGGCGACGCGGGTGTCGGCCTCGGCCTGGTCGGCCTGCAGCCGGGCGCCGATGTTCTCGCCCACCTCGATGTCGGCGATGTCGATCGACACGATCTGGAAGGCCGTCTGCGCATCGAGCCCACGCTGGAGGACGGCCTTGGAGATCTTGTCGGGATGCTCCATGACCTCGAAGTGCGTGTTGGCCGAGCCGATCGACGTGATGATGCCCTCGCCCACCCGCGCGATGATCGTCTCCTCGGTCGCCCCGCCGATGAGCTGCTGGAGATTCGTCCGCACCGTGACGCGGGCCCGGATCTTGAGCTCCACGCCGTTCCTGGCGACGGCCGAGAGGTTGGGCTTGCCGCTGGCCGTGTCGGGGCAGTCGATCACCTTGGGATTGACGCTCGTCTGGACGGCGTCGAGCACGTCGCGGCCGGCCAGGTCGATGGCGCAGGCACGGTCGAAATCGAGATCCAGGTCGGCCCGCTGCGCGGCGATGAGGGCTCGGATCACACGGGGCACGTCGCCGCCGGCGAGAGAGTGGGCCTCGAGCCGCCGGGGCGTGATGTCGGGACCGAGTCCGGCCTGGATGGCCATGATCCGCGCCTGCACGATCGTCCGCGCGTTGACCTTGCGGAGGCTCATCCCCAGCAGGTCGAGGAACGTCACCTGGGCCTTCGACCAGTAGGCCTGGAACCACAGCTGCCCGTAGTTGAAGACCAGCAGCAGCATCGTGAGGGCGAAGAGCCCCAGGAGGATCCCCGCGCCGAGGAGCACGGGGGTCGGGATGGAGAGTTCGTTCATGGCCTGGCCTGTGCGGGGTGGAGGGGTCGGGGCCGCGCCTGGGCGGCCCCCGGCAAGCCTAGTTCGGGGTTCGGGCGCGGGAAAGCAGCGGGAGGACCGCGGACAAACCGGCCTTCAGCCCTCGATCCAGCCGCCGCCGAGCACGCGGTCGTCGCGGTAGCAGACGGCCGGCTGGCCCGGGGAGATCGCCCCCGGGGAGCGGTCCGGGCCGCCGGTGAACCGGGCGTGGAACCGGCTCCCGTCCAGGGGCGTGACCACCGCCGGCGCCGGCTGGCGCTGGGCGCGGCACTGGACGAGGCACTCGAAGGGCCGCTCGGGGACGGCCGTCAGCCAGGTCGCCGCGCCGGCCTCCAATTCCGTCTGCGGCACCGCCGTCGCCGGGCCCACGACGACGCGGCAGGTGGCGGCCTCGATCCGCACGACGTACATCCGGCGGCCGGTCGCCACCCCGAGGCCGCTGCCCTGCCCGACCGTGAAGTGCTCGATGCCCGGGTGCCGGCCGAGCACCCGGCCGTCGCGGTCGACGATCTCGCCCGCCCGCGAACCGCCGAGCCGGCCGGCCACGAGCTCGGCGTGCCTGCCCGGCGTCACGAAGCAGATCTCCTGACTGTCCGGCTTGTCGGCCGTGGCCAGGCCGAGCTCCCGGGCCCGGCTGCGGACCTCCGCCTTCGGCAGGTCGCCCACCGGCAGGAGCATGCGGCGGAGCCGCTCGGGATGGACGTCGAAGAGCACGTACGACTGGTCGCGGGCCGGGTCGCGGCCGCGCCGCAGCTGCGGGCCGTCGGGGGCGGCGGTGAGGCGGGCGTAGTGGCCGGTGGCCACGTGGTCGGCGTTGATCGCGGCGGCATGGTCGAAGAGCCGGCCGAACTTGAGCCACGAGTTGCAGCGGACGCACGGGTTCGGGGTCCGCCCGCGGCCGTACTCCGCGGCGAAGTCGTCGATGATCCTGCCGAAGTCGGCCGACAGGTCGAGCGCGTAGAGGGGAATGCCGAGGCGGTCGGCGACCCGCCGGGCGTCGAGCGCGTCGGCGGCACTGCAGCAGCCCTGGTGCCCGGGCCGCGCGGGGGCCGCAGGCAGGATCGCCAGCGGGTCCGGGGACCCACCCCCGGCCGGCGCGGCCTGCCGCATGAACACGCCGATGCACTCGTGGCCGGCCTCGACGAGGAGGGCCGCCGCCACGCTCGAATCCACGCCGCCCGACATGGCGACGACGACGCGAGATCGGTTCATCCGCCGGCAGCGATCAGTAGAGGAGGAGGGATTCCACGCGGTGCGGCGCGAGCCGCTCGCGGCCGCCGAGCGGCTCGATCTCGACGAGGAACGCCGCCCCGACGACGGTGCCCCCGGCGGCCGCGACGAGCCGCAGGCAGGCGGCCGCCGTGCCGCCGGTGGCCAGCACGTCGTCGACGACGAGGACCCTGGCCCGGGCGCCGATCGATCCGGCGTGCACCTCGAGCCGATCGCGGCCGTATTCCAGGTCGTAGTCGTGACCGATCGTCTCGGCGGGTAGCTTGCCCGGCTTGCGGACCGGGATCACCCCGACGCCGAGCTCCACCGCCAGGGGCGCCGCGAACAGGAATCCCCGGGCCTCGACCCCGGCGACGCAGTCGAGCCGTGCCGACCGCCACGGATCCGCCAGCCGCCGGATCGCCTCCGCGAAGGCGGCGGCATCGGCCAGCAGCGGCGTGATGTCGCGGAACAGGATGCCGGGCTTGGGGAAGTCCGGGACGGCGCGGATGTGGCGGGTGAGGTCCATGATTGACCGCGAGGGTAGCAGACCCGGCGGCCGGGCCCAAACCTCATCGGCCCGCCGGGCTCAGGCGCCGTGGCGGAGCCGGATCTTCGCGCGGGGCGCCCCGTCGATCTCCAGCGCCAGGCTCGCGAGCGTCTCCGACTCGATCTGCCGCACCCGCTCCCGCGTCAGGCCGAGCTCCGCCCCGATCTCCTTGAGCGTCATCGGCTCCCCTCCCCCCAGGCCGAACCGCAGGCGGATGATCCGCGCCGCCCGCTCGTCCAGCTCGTCGATCCGCCGGAGCACGTGACGCATCGTGTCGGCGTCGAGCAGCACCTCGGCCGGACACTTCGCCCCGTCGTCGTGGAGCAGCTCGCCGAGCGACCAGCCCCCGTCGGCCTGCTCGGTGTGCGGCGTCGCCTGGTGCACGTGGATCGCCTTCTTGATGATCGGCAGCTTCTTGCGGGCCAGGCCGAGCATCCGCGCCACCTCCTCGGGGGTCGGCGTGCGGCCCAGCGCGTCGGAGAGCCGCATGGTCGCCCGCCGCCACTTCGACAGCAGCTCCACCATGTAGGCCGGGATGCGGATCGTCTTGCCGGAATTGATGAGCGCCCGCTTGATCGACTGCTTGATCCAGTAGCTGGCGTAGGTGCTGAATCGCGTGCCGATCGTGGGATCGAAGCCCTCGACGGCCCGCAGGAGCCCGAGGTTGCCCTCCTCGATGAGATCCGGCAGCAGCAGGCCGCGGTTGGCGTAGCCCCGCGCGATGTTCACGACCAGCCGCAGGTTGGCGCGGACCATGTGGTCGCGGGCCAGCGCGTCGCCCTGCGCGATCGCCCGCGCCAACCGCTTCTCGTCGTCGGCGGAGAGCAGCGCGGTCTCGTTGATCTCCCGCAGGTAGGTTTCCAACGGGGTCTGCACGGCCGAGGCGGGCTTGCGGCGAGTTGCCATGAGAAGGGTCCTGGCTCCGGAGGCGTCTGGAGTTGATCGGGACTCGGGGCGGCCGTCGGAGTCGACGTCGGCACCGAAACGGGGCCGGACGAGCCGGCATGCAAGGGGATATCGGCGGCCCGCTGCGGCGGCTGCACAAGCCGCGAGGCGCAGGCAGGAGGGAGCGGCTGGCGCGCCGCTGACGCCTGGCGCGGTCGTGCGGCCGCGGCCGTCGCGGCTCAAGGCGCCGCGGCGTCGGGGCCCGGGGTCGACGGCTCGCTCGGCGTGCCGGGACCGAGCACGCGGCCGAGAAAGCCGCGGAGCTCGCGGCCCGCGGGCGCGTCCTCGGCCAGCGGAATCTCGTGACCCGCGGGGAGGATCACCACCGTCGTGTCGACGCCCGCCGCCTCCAGCGCCGCGCCGAGCCGCTGCGCCTGCGCGACGGGGACCAGCGGGTCGCGGTCACCGTGCACGACGAGCGTCGGCGGATCGTCCGCCGACACGTGCATCAGCGGACTGGCGGCCAGGGCCAACTCGCGGAACTCCGGCAGCGGACCCCCGACCAGCCGGCTGGCCGCCGAAGCGCCACGGTCGTGTTCGGCCCCGAGGCTGGTGAGGTGCGCCGGCGCCGCCACCGCGCACACGGCGGCGATGTCCGGGGCGGCGTCGTGAACGGCCGGCCGGTCGGCCGCCACCGCCGGCACGGCGGGGGTGAAGCCGACGAGCGCGGCGAGATGCCCGCCGGCTCCCCGTCCGGCCACGCAGACGCGGTGGCGGTCGATCCCCCAGAGCTCGGCGTCCCGGAGGAGCGTCGCCAGGCCCGTGCGGCAGTCGTCGAGCTGCGCCGGGAACGTGGCGTCGGCGGTGGTGCGGTAGCCGAGGCTGGCCACGGCATACCCGTGGTCGACGAGCCAGAGCACGGGGCAGTCGGCCTTCGTGCCGCTCGCCCAGTCGTCGCCGTGGATCCAGACGACCAGCGGCAGGCCCGCGCCGGCGCAGGCCGCCGGCAGGCAGATGTCGAACCGCTGCCGCACGTGCCCCTCCGTGCCGTAGGGCTGATCGCGGTGCGTGAGCCGGCCCGAGGCCTGCTCTGCGGGGCGAAACGGCGAGTCGAGCGTGGTCTCGACCGCGATCGGTGCGGGCCGCGGCGCAGCGGCCGGCTCGGGTGTCGTGGCCGCCGCGCCGGCCCGGGGAGTGTCGCCCGGCAGTCCCCGGCGGGCGGCCCGGCGGAGTGACCGACGGGAAGACCACCGCTCGGTCGACGGCTCGACGCCGGCAGGGACGTCCGCTGACGGTCGGGGATCGTCGCGCCAGGCCAACTGGACGGGATCGAGAGGCCGCGCCTCGGGGGCGCCGCCGAGGACGGCGACGATCCAGGCCAGCGGTATCCAGCACCGCGGCACCCGGCGGCCCATGCGGGCGATGGTCATGGGTGCACCGGGAAGAGGAGAAGCGGCCCCCCGCATCGGGAAGGCCGCTTCTCCAGTATACGTCTGCACCAGGCAGGTCCCCGCGCCGGCCCGGGCTGGCGCCGGCGTTGGATCGGCCGCCGCCGAGCCCGTACGCGGATCGCTACCGCCGGCCCGACATCTGCCCCTGCGGCGTCAGCTCGTCGATGATCCGCGGGATGTACTTCGCGAGCACCTCGGCGAGCTGGTCGCGGTC
>JBIIUP010000305.1:0-2992 GCA_044339885.1 Pirellulales bacterium
TGAGTCGGGCCGCGGCGCGGCAGGCGGCGTCGCTCCTGGCCGTCCTGGCCGGCTGGACCCGCGGCCGCATGCTGGTGCCGGCGGCGGATTCCCGCGGTCGCCCCCGATCCGACGCGCGGGCGACCGTCTCCGTGCGGGTCACGCTGCTCGCCGGCGACCGGGACGCCGGCCTCGAGGAACCGCCGCGAGCCGTTGCCGGCACGGGTCTCCACGCGGGCCGGATCTGGTCCGACGGCGCGGTGCTCGTGGCCCACGGCGAGGCGTTCGATCCGCTGTGCCACGTCGAGGTTGCCGACGGAGCAGACCGGGACCGCCAGGGTCGCCCGCCAACGCTGGCGGAGAGCGTGGCGGTCGATCTGGTCGCCCGGTTCGGGGCCGCGGTGCGGAATCTCCGCGGCGCCGACGCGGTGCGGGACCGGCTGCTCCCGGCCATCGCGGGGGCGGGACCACTCGGCATTCCCGCGGCGCTGGCGTCGTGGCGGTCGACGCCGCAGGCGGTCGGGACGCCGCACGACGTGCTCGATGCCTGGCGTCGCTCCGTGGAGGCCTGGAGCCGGTCCGCGGACCGCATGCCGCCCACCTGCCTCGCCGTGGCTGATCCGTGCCCGGCCCTGGCCGCCTGGTACGACGCCGCTGCGCTGGCGACGGCAGGCGACATTCCCGGGACCGACGCCCTCGGGGAACTGCTGCTCCCGATCGTACCGAGCCGCGGCGCGTGGCCCGCAGCCGCGTCGCCGCGGGCCTCCCCGGGCATTGTCGCCGCCGTGCTGGGCCACCCGTCGACGACGCGGCAGCCCGCCGGCGGCGACGCCGAGGTCATTTGCCTCGGCCAGCCGCCGGTGCGACGATGGCACCCGGTGAGCGTGGTCCGCCGCGGGACGGCAGCTACGGCGGCCTGCGTCACGGCGAACCCCGTGTCGCAGTGGCCGACGAGCGTGGTGCTCCGGCGGGATGCCGCGGGCTTGGCGTGGCACGACCTGGGCCCCGGGCGGACGGAGGCTTCCGCCGTCGTGGCCCCGGCGTCGGATCGCGTCGTCGACGCGGCCTGACGCGCGGTGGATGCCGGCGAGCCCCAGGCAGGAGGAGGACGGACGCGGATGGCCGGCGGCGTGGCGGAAGACGGTGGCGAAGGGACGGCGATCGTCGAGATCCGCACGACGTTCGCGGACCGCGATCGAGCCGCGGCCTGCGCGGAGGTGCTCGTGCGGGATCGGCTCGCCGCCTGCGTCCAGATCGACGGCCCGGTGGGCAGCACGTACGCCTGGCAGGGCGCGGTGGAGACCGCCGCTGAGTGGCGGTGCACGTGCAAGACCACGCCGGGCCGCGCCGAGGCCTGCCGTCGGGCGATCGCCGCAGTGCATCCCTACCAGACGCCCGAGATCGTCAGCTCGACGGCCGAGGGGTCGGCGGCCTACGCGGCCTGGGTGCGGGCGAGCGTGGGCGACGCATGAGCGACGGGGCGGCGAACGCGGGCGGCGCGGTCGGGGCCGGCGGCCCGTATGCCTTCGACATCACGCTCCACGCCCGGCCCGGCGCGGCCGGGCCGGGGGGCATCCACGGCGATGCGTGGGGCTCCTGGCCGGTGCTGGCCGTGCCCCGCGACGCCCTCGCAGAGCCGATGGCGGCCGACTTCGACGCGGCGCTCGCCAGGCTCGCGGCGCTCGAGCGGATGTACGTCGAGCCGGATGGTTCGTTCGTCTGGACGAGCCCGCGGGAGGGCCTCTCGTGGCAGGTCGACGGCAACGCCGCCGAGCGGAGCGGCCGGGTGCTCCTCGTCGACCTCCGCGGCAGCTGTCCTCCCGCGGAATTCGACCGCCTCCTCGCCGCCTGGGGCTGGCCGGGGCAGGCCGTCATGATGCAGTTGGTCCGGCCGGCGGTGTTCCTTGACGAGGCGACCTTCCGTCGGCACGCCCTCGCCCGGGGGACGGCCGGGGATGGGGAAACCTTGCGGCCCCGCTGAGGCTCCGGTGGTGCAGGCTGTGCCGGCCCGGACGGCCGACGCGTTGCCGGTCGGCGGATCGTGACGATACCCTCCAGCGTCGGACTCGTGGACTCGGCGGAGCACAGCGATGCGTGGACTCGGCGGATCCCTCGCGGCACGGCTGGGCCTCTCGGCCGTCGCGCTGGCCCTCTGGCCGGCCGCCGACGCGGCGGCCCAGGCGGTGGAGAACCTGGCGCTCGGCGCCGCCTACGGCGCGGGCGTGCACTCCTTTTTCGCCGGCGACTACGACCGCAGCTACGAGGATCTCTCGTCGGTCATCCGCGCCGGGTCGCTCGATCCGCGGTCCCGGTATTTCCGCGGTCTGGCGGCCCTGCGGCTCGGTCGGATCGACGAGGCTGAGGCCGACTTCAGCGAGGGTGCCGAGCTCGAGGCCCGTGGCCTCGGGGCGTGGCCGGTGGGCCGCTCGCTGGAGCGGGTCCAGGGCATCGACCGGCTGCGGCTGGAGCGGCACCGGGCGCGGGCCCGCGTCGCGGTCATGCAGGAGTCCCGGGAGGCCGCCGCGCGGCGGTACTCGGAGATCGAGGACGCCCAAGACGACGTCCTGCGGCGGCGGCGGCCGGTGCCGGCCAAACGGCCCGACGGGGGCAACGTGTTCGAGGACGCGCCCACACCGGCGGCACCCGTGGAGCGGATTCCCGAGCCGGCCGCAGCACCCGCGGAGGAGCAGCCCGCCCCGGCCGAGGCGGTGGAATCTCCGGCGGCCGACGGTGAACCGGCGGCGGCAGCCGAAGCACCAGCCGCCGAGGCGCCGGCGGCCGAGGCGGCGGATCCGTTCGGGGCCGCGCCGGCGGCCGAGGCCGCCCCGGCCGAGGATCCCTGACGCTTCGGCGGTCAGGCCGGCGGCGTCATTCGCCACGCGGCGATGGCGAGCAGCACCCAGCCCGCGATGAGCAGCGTGCCGCCGATCGGCACGATGGCGCCCAGCACCCGGACGCCCGACAGGGCCAGCGCCGCGAGGCAGCCGCTGAAGATGAGCGTGCCCCCCGCGAA
>JBIIUP010000306.1:0-2970 GCA_044339885.1 Pirellulales bacterium
CCTGCTCGCACTCGGTCTTCCACGTGGTGACCTCGATCTCCTTCGTCTCGCAGGTGGGAACCCACTTGCGGCAGCAGACGACCTTCGGGCAGCAGGGGTTGCCGGCCGCGTCGTACTTGCCGTTGGACGAGATCTCCTTGGCCTCGGTCACCCAGTGGCCGCCACGGCAGGTCACCGTCTTCGTGCCCTTGACGGGCACCCGCCGGGAGACCGTCCGGTGGCCGGTCATCTGCTCGGTGTACGGCACCATGACCGTGTAGGTCTGCTCGACCTGCTCGGTGTAGGGCACGTTCACCTTGTAGGTGGCCGTCCGCTCCTCGGTGTAGGGCACGTTCACCTTGTAGGTGGCCGTCCGCTCCTCCTTGACCGGGACCATCACCGTGTAGGCCTTCTCGACCTGCTCGGTGTAGGGGACGTTGACCTTGTACTCGATGGTCCGCGTCTCCGGCACGTTCACGTTGACGGTGTAGTCGACCGTCTTCGTGCGGTGCTCGGGGACCATCACCGTATAGGACCGCGTCTTCTCCTCGATCCGCGGCACCCGCTTCTGGACCGTGAAGGACCGCTGGCGGACCTCGGTGGTCCACTCGGTGGCCTCCACGTCACGGATCTCGGGCACCATCTTCCACCGCTTCACCGTGACCATGCCCGCGTCGTCGGCGGCCGTATCGGCCACGGCACCGGCGGCGTCATGGTCGGCAGCGGCGGCCACGGCGCCGTCCTTGAGGACGGAGCCTTCGGCCGGGGCGTCCCCACCGCGGGCGAACGTGCCGCCGAGGCAGACGCCGGCGGCCGCGGCCCAGGGCAGGAAGCTGAACGTCAATCGCTTTCTCACAGGAACCTCCAGAGGGATAGGGAAACTCGGCAAGCGTTTCGCGAAACACGGTTCCGATCCGTCTCGAGCGGAGGCCATCCCCAGTCGGTGGCTCCACGGCGCGGCGGCCCGGACGAGGCTGCCGGCACGCCCGCCGACACCGTCCCCGCGCCACGGGCGCGGTTCCGGGATCGGAAGGGTTTGCGCTGCCGGCAAACTCTCGTCAGAAGATCGATCCTCGCGGACCGAAAAACTCACCCGGCCGGCGATTCGTCCGGTGGTGCCGGTTGTGCCTCGGGTGCGGGCGGCCGGCAGGCGGGACCGCCCATCGGGCCGCCCTCGCAGCAGGTCTCGAGGATCAGGCCGCACTGGCGGCAGACGAGCTTGGCACGGATCTCACAGGTCTCGCCGAGGCAGACGGGGCAACGGGGCTGGCTCATCCGCGTACCTCCCGGGAGCGGGCGTGACCCGCGGGCGGCTCGTCGACGAGGATCACGAACAGCTGCTTGGGTCCGTGGGCGCCCAGCACCAGGATCCGCTCGATGTCGCCGGTGCGGCTGGGGCCGGTGATGAACGAGAGCATGCTCGGGAGCCGGCCGGCGTGCCGCTGCCTGGCGAGTTCGAGCGCGTCGCCCACCGTGGCCACGAGCTGGTCGATCGTGGCGAGCACCACGTGGGCGTGCGGCAGGATCGAGAGCCCCCTGCCGCCGCAGGTGAAGCTCGACACGAGGATCGAGCCGGTCTGGGCGACGAGCGATTCGCAGGCCGTGAGCCCGGCGTCGCAGCCCTCCAGGGCATGCTTGTCGCAGGCCGCCGTGCCGCCGTCCGCATCGACCCGCCACAGGTCGCAGGCGAGCCCGGGAACGACCTGCTGGACGAGCGGATGGCCGTGCCAGGCCACGCGGGTCCAGCCCTGCTCGCGGGCGATGGCGCCGAGGCGGTCGGCCGCGGCGGCCATATCGGGCACGCGATGCACGACGGCCCGCAGCTTGTCGAGGTTCGCCGTGAGGATCGCCAGCCGCTCCGCGGGCGTCGCGCCGCCGTCGGGCAGCCAGGGTCGGGCGACCTCGGCCGGCAGGATCGCCAGCGGCCCGCCCCCTGAGGAAGCATGCCCGACCGGAGCCTGCGCCGCCTGCAGGTGCGGCGGCGGCGCCGGGAGCCGCAACGCCTCGCGGATCCGCGCCAGGATCGTCTCCCGGGCCGGGTTGCCCGTCTCGGTCACGCCCTGGTCCTCCACTGGCTGCGGAAGCTGCGCGCCGGTGCCGGTGGCAGGTCCCGCGTGGCCAGCCATTGCCGCACCAGCGGCGGTCGCAGCCGCTTTGCGAGCCCGAGCGTGCGGCGGAAGACGGCGCCGCCGGTGGCGAAGAGCCACGGGCGGCGGGCCGTCGCGACGAACAGCCGGTGGCCGAGCCGCTCCACCCAGTGGCCCGCCGTGCGGGCGGCGTTGCGGCGGTTGCGGAGCAGGTGGTGGTGGATGTCGATCCGCACCGGACAGGCGTCGGTGCAGGCGCCGCACAGGGAACTGGCGGCGGAGAGGTGGTTCCAGTCGGCCAGGCCCCGCAGGTGCGGCGTGATCACCGAGCCGATCGGACCCTGGTAGGTCGTGCCGTAGGTGAAGCCGCCGACGTTCTTGAAGATCGGGCAGACGTTCAGGCAGGCGCCGCAGCGGATGCACTGGAGGCTGTCGCGCTGCTCGGGATCGGCGAGGATCGCCGTCCGCCGGTTGTCGAGCAGGACGAGGTGCATCTCCTCGGGCCCGTCGCACTCGCCCGGCTGGCGGGGGCCGGCATAGAGCGTGTTGTAGCAGGTCATCGGCTGGCCGGCCCCGGCCGTCGCCAGCATCGGCAGCAGCACGGCCAGGTCGTCGAGCCGCTCGATCACCTTCTCGATTCCCGCGATGGCGATGTGCACCCGCGGCAGCGCCGCGGTGAGCCGTGCGTTGCCCTCGTTCTCGGTGATCGAGATCTGTCCGGTCTCGGCGACGAGGAAGTTCGCCCCCGTGATCCCCACGTCGGCGTCGAGGTACATCCGGCGCATGTACCGCCGGGCGATCATCGTCAGCTCCTCGGGGCTGTCGGTCGCCGGGGTGCCCAGGTGCCGCTGGAACAGGCCGCTGATCTCTTCGCGGCGGACGTGCATGCAGGGGAACACGAAGT
>JBIIUP010000307.1:0-2962 GCA_044339885.1 Pirellulales bacterium
TGCGGCAACTTCGAGCTGGTGCGGCACGACATCGTCCACCCGCTGTGGCTGGAGGTCGACGAGATCTACAACCTCGCCTGTCCGGCCGCCCCCGGCCACTATCAATACAACCCCATCAAGACGATGAAGACGAGCGTCATGGGGGCGATCAACGTGCTCGGCATGGCCAAGCGGTGCCGGGCGAAGGTGCTCCAGGCCTCGACGAGCGAGGTCTACGGCGACCCCGAGGTGCACCCGCAGCCGGAGAGCTACCGCGGCTGCGTGAACCCGATCGGCCCCCGAGCCTGCTACGACGAGGGCAAGCGGGCGGCCGAGACGCTGTTCGTCGACTACCACCGGGCCAACAGGGTCAACATCCGCATCGTGCGGATCTTCAACACCTACGGCCCGCGGATGCATCCCTACGACGGCCGCGTGGTCTCCAACTTCATCCGCCAGGCGCTCGCGGGCGAGCCGATCACGATCTTCGGGAGCGGGGCCCAGACCCGCAGCTTCTGTTACCGCGACGACCTCGTGGAGGGGATGGTGCGGATGATGGACGGGCCGGACGACTTCATCGGCCCGGTGAACATCGGCAACCCGGGCGAGTTCACGATCCGGCAGCTCGCCGAGCTCACGCTGGAGCTCACCGGCTCGAAGTCGAAGCTCGTCGAGAAGCCGCTCCCCGTGGACGATCCGGAGCGGCGGCGGCCCGACATCACGCTGGCGAAGAAGCATCTCGGCTGGGAGCCGAAGGTGCCGCTTCGCGAGGGACTGGCGAAGACGATCGACTGGTTCCGCTCGGTCGACATCGCCCAGTACCGCGCCCCGACGCCGAACTACTGAGCCGGCCGCAGCCGGCGGGCCAGGGCGACCAGCGCCGCCACGGCGAGCAGGCCGCCGCCGATCCCCAGCAGGTCGAAGCCCCAGTCGAGCGGGTCGGCGGCCCGGCGGAACCACGGCTGCGTCGACTCGTCGAGGGCCGCGAAGACGGCCAGCGCCGCCGAGGCGGAGGCGAGCCGCGCCGGGCTGGCGCGGCGGAAGGCCGCGAGCGTGGCGGCCACGAGCCCGGCGAGCACCGCGTAGGCCGCCAGGTGGAGCAGCTTGTCGGACGGGGGATTGCTGCCGACGAGCTGCTCGGGCGTCGGGTGATGGGTCGCGTAGAGCAGCACGCCGGCGTAGGCGGCGGTGGCGGCCGCCAGCGGCCACGCCGCCCACGCGGTGGACTGCCGGTCTTTCCTGGCGGCCATCGTCGGCTCCCGGTGCCGGAAAATGCCGGCCTGGCCCGCAGACTACACGAATTTTTGGCCTTCGTCGCCGCGGGGCCGTTCGCTACCTTCCCGCCCTCCGCCGGCCGCCTGAAGAAGGTCGCGCCGCCGGGTTCACACGCATCTCCAGGGAGGCCTCGCCGCCATGAACCGCACCGAACTCTCCGCCGTCGTGCTCGAACTCCTCGAGAAGGAGACGGGCGAGTCATACCCCGGACTCGCGGAGACGACGACGCTCCGCGAGGGGCTGAACCTCGACTCGCTCGACATGGCGGGGCTCGTCCTCCACATCGAGAACCGCTTCGGGATCCAGATCGAGAACGAGCTGCTGGAGGAGATCGCCACCGTGGGCGACATCCTCGACGTGCTCCAGCAGAAGATCGCCGCCAAGGGGGGCCGGCAGGCGGCCTGACCGGCCGACCGCCCGCGCCGCCCGGGTCGGTTCCGCACGGGCCCAGGCCCGCGCGGCACCGGCTCCAGAGGCACAGCCGCCATGCCCGCCGCCGCGTTGCAGACCGCCAGTCCCTCAGCCGCCTGCGGCGTGGCCGCCCATGCGCTCGTGGAGGCGCGGCTGTCGGAGGTTTCCGCACTTCGCGACCGGCCCGCCCCCGCCGGCAGCCCGGCGCTCCCGCCACGGTTCCTGCGGCATTGCGACGAGCAGGCGGTGGTGGGGATGCACGCCCTGCTGGCCGCCCTGGCCGCGCTGCCCGAGCCGCGGCCCCCGCTCGACGCGCACGCCGTGGTCGCCGCGCCGTGCCATGCCGGGCGGCTCATCACGTCCAGGGCGCTGCTGACCATGCGCGAGGCTGGGCCCGCGACCGTCTCGCCCCACATCGTGCCGCAGTGCTCGCTGCACTCGATCGCCGGGGCGGTGAGCGTGGCGCTGGGCATGCACGGCCCGCACCTCGGCGCCGGTGGCGGCATCGACGCGCTCGCCGAGGGCCTGTGCGCGGCGGTCTCGCTCGTCGACGGCTCGGCCAGCGGCCCGCCGCTGGTCTGGCTGGTGACCACCGAGTGGGACGAGGAGCCGGTGCTGGACTCCGCGGCCGCACCGACCACCGATCCGCTCTGTCGCGGCCTGGCGGTGGCGCTGGAGCCTGCGGCCCGGACGGCCTGCGGCGGGAATTCCGGCGGGCACTGCCGGGTCGCGGTCGAGCCGCAGCTGTCGATCGTGTTCCACGCGACCGGTGTCGGTGGGCCGCGGGTCCCGGTCGCGCCCGGATCGGTGTCCGCGTTCGCCCGGGCACTCGCCATGTGCCAAGAGGGGACGGCGTTGCTTTCGTGGTCGCTGCCGTGTCCGTGGGGCGGCGAGATCCGCGTGCAGGGCCGGCCGGCGGCTGCTTCCCCGGGCATTCGACGTCGGGAGGCCGCATGACCGCGTGCGTTCGCAGGTGCGGCCGAGCCGGATCCGACCGGGAGCAGGTGGCGATCACCGGCGTGGGCGCCGTCTCGCCGCTGGGCGACTCGTTCGCCGCCATCGCCGATGCGCTCCTCGCGGGCCGCTCCGGCGTGCGGCAGATCGATCTGGGCGCCTACGGCCGCGAGTCCCCGCAGTTCGCCGCCCCGGTCGCCCCCCTCGCGCCGCCGCCGCCGGGCAGCTGCCGGTTCGACGCCGAGGGTTTCGCGGGGCTCGATCGGCTCACGCAGATGTGCCTCGTGCCGGCGGCGCGGGCCCTCGTCGACGCCTCCCTGCCGCCGGATCGGGCGACGGGCCC